>JAHLKU010000080.1 GCA_020444505.1 Actinomycetota bacterium
TTCAAATCCTCTAGCGCCCACTCGCTGCCCGGCTTCGCCGGGCTGCTCGTGGGCGTCTTGCACGCCACATCGCCCCTTCTCCCCATCGGAACTTCTTGGCAGCGCGTGCGCTCGGCTCGCTCGTGGACGCAGGAACCGGGCGCAGCCCGAGCGTCACCTAGATTGGGTCCGGCGTTGGACCGAAGGAGCGGGGAAGCCGTGGTGTGGAGATCGAGGTCTCGGTGGATCCTCGGGCTCGTGTGGATTGCGCTGACCGCAGCAGGTTGTGATGGCGACGGCGCCGAGTCACCGACGGTGCAGACCACCGAGAGCGTCTCCTCGACGCAGCCGACCACCACTGCGGCCACGACCGCGGCCACGACCACGATGGTGCCGCCATCGACGACGAGCACGGTGCCGTCGGCCACGACCTTGCCCGTCGAGTCGCATGCCGCACCCGAGGCCGGGAACCCGTTTCCTCCCTGGGACAGTGCTGCGTTCGTGCTGGAGCACGGTCTCGCCGACGCCCCTCGCTCGGAGAAGAAGCCCAACTACTCGGTGGGCGTCGTCGAGGCGTTCAACTCCCACGACAACCGGGTCGAGGCCGAGCTGGTCCTGATCACGGATTCGGTCGCGGTCTGGTATCAGGTCGGTCTTCCCGTGCCTTTGGATGCTCTCGAGCGCGCCATGGAGACATTCGAACGGGAGATTCCGCGAGTCGAGGCCATCATGGGTTCCTACACACGGGAGGGTCTGGACAAGGACCCTCGGGTGCACATCATCCACCAGACCGGCCTCCTGGGCACAGGGTGGACGCCGAGCACGAGCCCTCTCGCATGGTTCCCGAACGGTGCCGTGGAGCGGGAAGCCATCTTCATCGACGTGGACAAGTCGACGCCCGGATCGGGCCGGTATCTGGATGTGTTGCGACACGAGATGGTGCATGTGATCCAGCAAACCGTCGACCCGAACGAGCAGATCTGGCTGGAGGAGGGGCTGGGGGAGTACGGGATGATCCATGCCGCCCTGGAGGACGTGGACTACGTGGACCGGGCGTTCCCGCAGAGCACAGACGTGCGATTGGACTACATCCCCGTCGTCGACGGGTCGCTGGACTCCCGGGGGATCCACTACCCGAAGGCGTACTGGTTCCTGGAGCACATGGCGGACTCGCTCGGCCCCGATGCCATCACCGAGCTCGCCGCCCACCAGTCCGAGGGCATCGACGCCATCGAGCAGGTGGCCGCGGCCTACGGGTCGTCGTTCCGTGACCTCTTCTCCACCTGGATCCTCGCAAACAACTGGGTGGACGACGCAACCTGGAGCTGCCCACGGACCGCCGTCAACGTCATTCCGTTCGAGTACGAGGCATCGATGCCGCAGGTGTCCGCCGCCTATCTCGATCTCGAGGGGAGCGGGTCGATCACCGTGGCCTTCGACGGCGATGCCGCGGCGAGAGTCTTGCCAGAGGATCTGGAGCCCGAGTCTGAGGACGGCAGCGTCTGGTGGTCGACGAGCTCGGGGTTCGGGCTGGCCACGCTCACCGGCACGCTCGACCTCGAGGGTGTGGCGTCTCCCACCCTTCGCTTCGACTCCGCACACCGAACCGTGGGCTTCGAGTGGGGGATCGTCGACGTGTCCACCGACGGGGGTGCGACCTGGGAGGTGCAGCCGCTCACCCACGCCGACTCGGACATCTGGGGCCTGAATGCCTATGCAGGGGACAGCCCGGAGGGTGAATGGCTGCACGAATCGATCGACCTGTCGCCCTACGCAGGATCGGTGGTGCAGGTGCGTTTCGCCTTCAGGTCGGAGGGCAACAACCAGAGCTACGGCTGGTTCCTCGACGGCATCGAGGCCCCCGGCCTCACCGCCGACGGATGGGTACCCGACGGCTTCGTCGAGACCGCCGCGACCACGCCGCAGTCGTGGGTGGCGTTCCTCAGCAGCAGCCGGTACGGGGACAGGGAACAGCAAACCGTCGAGGCCGTTCCCATCGACGACGCCGGTGAAGGTGTGATCCGATTCGAGGCCTACCCGCGCCACAGCTACACCATCGTGATCGGTGCACTCTCCAACGAGGTGATGACCGATGCGACCTACCGGTTGACGATCACCAGCGACAACCCGCTCGGTGTGGGGACCCCGCCGAGGTGTCCGGACGCCTAGGGGCGCACACCTCCTGCTCGGAATGGCCGTTCCGTCGAGCCGTCCCCCAACCCTCAAGCACCCCCCGGGGCGTGCCGACCTTCAGGGGGACAGCCCAGACCCCGGGAAAGGCCGCATGAGCCGGCAGACGCGTACGTCTACCTTGACGATGGTCGCTGCGATCGTGGGATCGCTCGCGTTCGTCGGGTTCGCCGTGCTGCTGGCCGGGTCGTCCTCCACCTCACGGGCCGCCGCCGACGCACGCTCGCTCCACTGGGTGAACGCCACCACGGCCGCCCTCTCGGGCACCCGGGCCTCCCTGTCGCAGGCGATCCTGTTCGACCTCGGCGCCGACGCGGGCTTCACCACCGACGAGGCGGCGGCGCGCGCCCGCGACGAGGCCGACGTGAGCCTGTCCCGGGCCCGGGAGTGGGTGGCCGGCGCCATCGGCGCCGGCGTCGACGACCCCGAGTTGATCGCGTCGCTGACCGGGTTCCTGCGAGGGGCGGAGGACGTCCTCGGCACGCTGGGCACCGCCGGGCCGGAGGCGGCCGACGCGGCCTTCGCCGAACAAGTGGAGGGCCCGTGGGCCTCGCTCGAGATCGAGCTGATCGCCCGCCAGCAGGCGCTGGCGGAGGCGATCTCCGACGCAGAGGGCTTCTCCGGGTTCGTGTCCGCCCTGTTCCGGGTCCTGCTGCTGCTGGTGGTGCCGGTGGGGGCGATCCTGGTGTACCGGATCCTGGCCCGTCGGGAGCAGCGGGAGACCAGGGTGCGCTTCGAGGCAGAACTGGCCGCAGAGCAGGAGCTGGGCCGCCAGCGCACCCACTTCCTCGCCGGGGTCTCCCACGAGTTGCGGACCCCGCTGACCAGCGTGGTCGGCTACTCGCATCTGCTGCTGCAGGGGGGTCTCGACCGCGCCACCGCCATCGAGCTGGTGCAGGGCATCCGCGGCGAGGCCGACGAGTTGTCCCGGATGGTCGAAGACCTGCTGGTCGCCTCCCGGCCGGAGGGCGTCGAGGTGCCGCTGCGGATCGAGGACTGCGACATCGGCGCAGAGGTTCAGGCGCTCACCGCCTCGTCGGGCCGCCTCGGGCGGACGGTGAACGTCCGCATGGAGCCGGCGACGGTGCGGGCCGACGCAGGGCGCGTACGTCAGATCGTGCGCAACCTGCTCTCGAACGCCGACAAGCACGGCGGGCCGACGGTGTGGGTGACCGGCGCCGAGCGGACCGGCGAGTACGTGCTGATGGTGGCCGACGACGGCGACGGGGTGGGCCCCGAGCGTGTCGGCGGCCTGTTCGAGCCGTACACCAACCGCGGCGCCGCCGCGGTGGTCTCGGGCAGCATCGGCCTCGGCCTGTCGGTGGCCCGCCAGTTGGCGAAGGCGATGGGCGGCGACCTGGAGTACCGGCGCACGGGAGACTGGACGCAGTTCCTGCTTCGCCTTCCGCTCGGCTCCGGAACCGGCAGCGCTCCCGGCGCCGGCCTCCCGGCAGGAGCGTGGGCGGGCCCGGAGTCGTGACCCGCCGGCTTCAAGACGGCGGGCGCCGCCGCCGATACCCATGCCATGGCGCCCGGAGCCGGGCGCGTGTCGATGGAGAGACGCCATGAGGAAGCAGACGGCCCGCCGCGCGGTCGCCGCCCTGGGGGCTGCGGTCCTGCTCGCAGCGCTCTCCATCGGCATCGGGGCGACGGCCCAGGGCGTGGACACCTACGCCGACGACTTCGACCCCGCCGGGTACGCGGGCAGCGACGGCTCGCTCGCCTGGAGCGGGCCCTGGACCGAGGTCGGAGAGTCCGACGGCTCATCCGCAGGTGTGGCCCGGGTGAAGAGCGGGGTCCTCTGCGCCTCCGGCAACTGCCTGGAGATCGGCACCTTCGGCGGCAGTGACGGGGTCGGCGTCCGCCGATCCGCCGACCTGTCCGGGGCGGCGACCGCCACCCTCACGTACACGTACCGCCGGGCCATGAAGGACGGCGGCGGCGCGGTCGTCGTGTCGGCGGCCCCGTCGGCGTCGGGACCGTGGAGCCAGGTGGCCCGCCACTCCTTCACCGCATCCGACCTGGTCCCGATCCCCGCGGTCGTCGACCTGAGCGGGTACGCCGGGGGCACCGTGGTCGTCCGCTTCGCCGTCTCCGGCGACGACGTGAAGAGCCGCATCGGCATCGACGACCTGGTGATCACGGTGATCGGCGTCGCGCCGACCACGACCACGGAACCGCCCGCCACGACGACGACCACCACGCTGCCCCCGGTGACGACCACCACGCTGCCCCCGGTGACGACCACGACCGAGGCTTCGGCGACGACCACGACCGAGGCTTCCGTGACGACCACGACCGAGCCTTCGGTGACGACCGCGACCACGGCGCCGTCGACGGCGACGACCGCCGCCCCTCCCGGCACGACGACCACCGTCGCCGCCGCCTCGGCGACCACCACCACGATCCCGGGGGAGCCGGAAGAGGGAGCCGAGGGCCCGGCGACGCCGGCCGTCCTGCCGACCGCGGGCCGCCTCGGCAGTCGGCCCACCGAGGGCATCGCGATGGCGGTGGCGGTGATGCCCGAGGAGGAGGCGCCGGTGGCGGTGCGGGTGCAGCCGCTGGAGCGGCTCACCGGAGCGGTGACGACGGCCGCCGCCAACATCGCCACGCCGCACGTCGCCTATGCGATGCTGGCGGTGGTGGTGGCATGGGCCGGGGTCACCGGCCTGGAACGGGACGGTCGCCGCCGCAGCGTGCGGCGCCGTGTCAGGAGGATCCGTCGCCGCTGGTGACGGGCGCGCTAGGGGGCGATCCGGTCGAGGAAGGCGCCCAGCGCCGCCTCGTAGCCGTCGGGGTCCACGTTCCAGGAGCGTACGTGGCCGGCGCCTCTCACCTCGACGAGTTCGACCAGGCCGGGACGGCGGTCGGCCATCTCGCGGCTCAACGCGATCGGGACCGTGTCGTCGGCGGTGCCGTGGAACACCAGCACCGGGGTGTCGAGGCGGTCGAGGCGGTGGTCGAGGTAGTCCATGGCCCCCCAGTCGGCGCCGAAGCGGAGCGACGCCGCCCACTTGGCGGTGGCGGTCAGGGTCACCGGCACGGTGAAGGGCAGGCCGGGGATCAGGGTGGTGTCGCTCGCCCCGTGGTCGACCATCGCGCCGAGTTCCAGGGCCGGCGCGTCCAGGACCACGCCGGCGACGTCGCCGGCCAGGTCCGAGTGGTACAGGAACGACATCGCGATCGCTCCGCCCATGCTGGCACCGACCAGGACGATGTCGGCGGCGCCGTGGTCGAGGGCGTAGGCGACGGCGGCCTCGAGGTCCTCCCACTCGTCGGCGCCGAACGTGGCCAGGTGGTCGTCGGTGGCGGGCGCGCCCGGGTCGTTGCGGTACTGGATCAGCAGCATCGGCATGCCGCGCTCGGTGAACGGCGCCAGCATGCGGATGCCCTCGTGCCGGGTGGCGCCCCGCCCATGGACGAAGATCGCCCAGGTGCCGGCGTCGCCGGGGGTGCGCCAGGCGTCGAACGTGCCGAACGGGGCGTCGTAGTCCACCGCCTCGTAGGAGATGCCGGCGTCGGCGGGGTCGGGGGGCACGGCCCGGCCCTCGAGGGCCACCAGGCTGCCGGCGCTGGGGGCGGCGCCGTGGATCAGCATGAACTGCTTGGCGACGGTGTCGTCGCTGCGGGAGACGACGGCGCCGGTGACGCCGTACCCGCCCTCCCAGCGCACACCGAGCACCTCGGAGGAGAGCAGGTCGGCCGGCGGGTCGCCGGGGAGAGCGAACGTGATGGTGGCGGCCGTGGTGCCGGCGACGACGTGGTCGTAGTCGGGCGGGTACTCCTCCACCAGCAGGGCATCGCTGCGGATGAGGCCGGAGAAGTACCATCCGCCGCCCACGTAGAACAGCACCAGGAACGCCAGCAGGCCGATGAGGAGCCGGCGCGGCCAGCGCCGCGGGGCATCGACCACCATGGCGACCCGGTCCCGCCTCACCGGCATGCGCTGCTCCTCGTCCGCCGGCCACCACAGTAGGCGGCGCCCCGGCTACGCTGCCGCAGGTTTCCGAGCGAGGAGTGAGGCCGGGATGCGGAAGATGGCGGTGATGGCGCTGGCGATGGCGCTGCTGGTGGCGGCGTGCGGCGACGACGACGGGTTGGGCGACGACGAGCAGGGCCTGGCCGATGCGCTGGCCACCGTCATGGCGGCCGACTCCGACCCGACCTCGCCGTTCACCGATCGGGAGGCCGCGCAGTGCTTCGCCGAGGGCATCGTGAGCGAGGTGGGCGTGGACCGGATGATCGAGGTCGGCATGACCGCAGACGCGTCCTCGACTGCGGCGGCGTTCTCCGGCCTGTCCGAGGGTGAGATCGACGTCCTCGCCGACCTGGCGCTGGAGTGCGTGGACGTCGAGAGCATGCTGGTCGAGCAGTTCGCTCTCGGGGGCATCAGCACGGGGAGCGCCGAGTGCCTCGCCGACCGGATGGGCGAGACGGGGTTGATGAAGCAGGCGATGATCGTCGGGATGACCGGGGACACCGACTACGACCCCATGGAGGACCCGGCGGTGCTGGAGGACCTGTTCACCGCCGTCACCGACTGCCTCACCTTCGAGGAGTTGCAGCAGATCTCGGGCGGCTGAGCCGCCGGCGGGTTGGCCGGGCGGGTGTCGGCCCGTCTAGCCTGCCCGCCATGCTGTACGACGTCTATGGGCGGCACCGGGTGCTGGTGGACGAGGAACGGGTCCCCTGGCTGGTCGGCGCGGACGGCAAGCGCTCGCGCATCGACGCCCTGGTGATCCCCCCGGACGCCGACGGCGACGAGATCGCCGACCTCCTCGACGTCGCCTTCCACGAGATGGCCGGCCCCGGCGACAAGGT
>JAHLKU010000081.1 GCA_020444505.1 Actinomycetota bacterium
ACTAGGTCCCCTCGCAGGACGTCCAGGAGTCGCCGAACCCCCACCGGGCCTCGGTGATCGGCGTGATGTCCTCCCCCAGGACCGGCGTGACGATGTCACGCATGAACAGCACGGTGCCGACCAGTCCGCCGCAGCCGTTGTACCCCGGGTCGCGGTGAGCGGCGGTGGCGGCCAGCACCGCTCTGATCGCCTCCGGCCCGTACTCGGTCTCGAGGTGGTCCCAGAAGCACATCGCGGTGTAGTAGTAGTAGATCCTGGGAAGGTCCGGGTCCCACACCGTCAGGTCCAGGAACGGCACCTCGCCGACCGCCCCCTCATCGATGACCCACCCGTACCAGGAGCCCTCCCGGCACTCGACGGCCGGCGGACGCCCCGACCCCGAACGCGCATCGGCCTCCCCGTAGGTGGCGAGGCCCTCGTTGAGCCAGGACGGCATCGGCGTGGAACCGAGGACCAGATGGGTCAGTTCGTGCCCGTTGTTGCACTGCCCCTGCAGCAGCCACGGCCACCACGTGTCGACGTCGGCGGCCGACCACTCGGCGTCCGACCCGAGGGAGTACATCTCGACGTACGGGGCGGTGTAGCCCCCCGAGTAGTCGTCGGCCGCGACCAAGCGGTGAGCGATCGGCGTCGGGCCGGTGAGGCCGGTCCACGCCTCGACCCGCGGCGTGCACAGGGCGTCGTCTGCCAGGAAGAACGAGAGGATCTCCCCGTACGCGGCCGGGCCGATGGCCAGGTAGCGGCCGTTGGCCTTCATGATCTCCCCCGCGTCGGGCACCGGGTGGTAGCGCACCTCCCCCACGCAGTTGCGGTGGTTCGACCCACCGGCGATGCAGGCGCGGTAGCGCTCCAGTTGCCCGGCCGGGGCGGTCATGTCCAGGGAGGCGATGTCGAGCACGGCCACGGCCGGCGCCGCCTCGCCGGTCTCGACGCTCCTGGCGGAGACGGTGACGTCGTACGACCCCGGCGCCGTGATGCCGTACACATCCAGGCCGGCCGCCGGGTCGAAGAACTGCCCGCACTCGCCGGGACCGAGCGGCTCGCCCGCCACGGTCACCTGCGTCCGACCGACGGAGATGTCCGCCTCCGGCGCATCGACGGGCCGGTCTCCCGGGTTGCAGACCGTCGCCTCCACCGTCGAGGTGCCGGCCACCCCGTCGTACCGCACCATCACCTGCAGCACGGTGAGCGACACCGGGGCGGAGGTGGTGACCGTGCTCGCCGGGGACGGTGCCGTGGCGGTGGTGGACGAGGCGGCGGTGGAGATCGGGGCGGCGGTCGTGGCGATGGACGCGGTCGTCTCCGCGGCGTCCCCCGCCAGCACGCTCCCACCCCCGCAGGCGGCGACGACCAGCGAGAGCACCATGCCGAGTGCCGCGAGGGCTCGCGTCCTCATGGCCCGAGGATGGTCACCCGCGCCGCAACCCGCAACTCAGCGGCCGCGCGCCCAATCGCGGCTGCGGAGGTGATCCACCGGCCACCCGGTGATCTCGCGGGCCACCAGGTTGGTGACCCCGTGGCGATGCTCGAGCACCCCGTCGATCACCACGCCGACGCTGCGGCGGGCGGCATCCCGGTTGGCCTCCCACACCCCGGGGAGCACCACCACGTTGAGGATGCCGGTCTCGTCCTCCAGGTTGAAGAAGATCACCCCGCGCGCCGTCATCGGGCGCTGCCGGTGCGTGACGATGCCGCCCACCCGGGCCCTCCGCCCGTGGCGCCGCTCCGCCACCACCCGGGCCACCGGGAGGCAGCCCTCGTCGTCGAGCCACCCCCGCACGAACTCCACCGGGTGGCGGGTGGAGACACCCGTGGACCACAGGTCGGCCCGCGCCTGCTCGCTCTCCCCCATGGCGGCCAGCGGCGGCGGCGCCGCCCCCTCGGCGAGCGGCAGGCGTCCCGGCCCCATGCCGGCCAGCGCCCCGGCGGCCCACAGGCCCTCGCGGCGGTCCACCCCCAGCGACTCCAGCGCCCCTGCGGCCGCCAGGCCCTCGAGGGCGGCCACCGGGAGGCCGGTGCGCTGCGCCAGGCCCACCACCGTCTCGAAGCGCCCGGCCACCGCCCGGGCGGCCTCGATGCGGGCGACCTCCACATCCCCCAGGTTGCGAACGTAGCGCAGCCCCATGCGGACGGCGGTCGCCATGCGCAGCGGGTCCTCCACGGTCCCCCTCCCCCGGCGCCACGAGGCGCCCAGGTACGTGGCGACGTCGTCGGGGTCGGCGGGGTGCGGCACCACGGTGCAGTCGAAGCCCGACTCGTTGACGTCGGGGCCCAGCACCACCACCCCGTGGTGCCGGGCGTCCTGCACCAGTGAGTTGGGGCTGTAGAAGCCCATCGGCTGGGCGTTGAGCAGGCCGGCGAGGAACTCGGCGGGCCAGTGGCACTTCAGCCACGCCGACATGTACACGATGTACGCGAACGACACCGAGTGGCTCTCGGGGAACCCGAAGGCGGCGAACCCCTGCAGCTTCTCCCAGATCTCGTCGGCGTCCCTGCCGGTGATGCCGGTGGCCGCCATGCCGGCGTAGGTCTCGGCCCGCAGCTTGTCCATCTCCTCGTCCGACCGCTTGTGGGTCATCGCCTGGCGGAGGCGGTCGGACTGCCCGGGCGTGAAACCGGCGCACACCCGGCCGATCTCCATCAACTGCTCCTGGAACACCGGCACCCCCAGCGTGCGGCGGAGGATCGGCTCGGCGTTGGGGTGGGGGTAGGTGACCGCCTCCTCACCGTTGCGGCGCCGCAGGAACGGGTGGACGGAGTGGCCCTGGATGGGGCCGGGCCTGATGAGCGCCACCTCGATCGCCAGGTCGTAGAAGGTCCGGGGCCGCATCCGGGGCAGCGTCGCCATCTGGGCGCGGGACTCCACCTGGAAGACGCCGACCGTGTCGGCCCTGGTCAGCATGTCGTACACCACCGGCTCCTGCGGCAGGCCGGCCAGGTCGAGCCGCACGCCGTGGGCGTCCTCGATCAGGTCCACGGTGAGGTGGAGGGCATTCAGCATCCCCAGCCCCAGCAGGTCGAACTTGACCACCCCCATCGAGGCGCAGTCGTCCTTGTCCCACTGCAGGACCGAGCGGTCCTCCATGCGCCCCCACTCCAGCGGCACCACCTCCCACAGCGGACGGTCGGCGATCACCATGCCTCCCGAGTGGATGCCGAGGTGGCGGGGGAAGCCGTCGAGGCGGCGGCAGGCGTCCAGGATGAGGTCGGTGGTGAGCCCGGCCGGCAGGTCGACGTTGCCCTCGATCTCGGAGGGGCGCCGGGTGTCGAGGTACCGGGTGAGGCCGTGCACCTGGGCCTGGGTGAGCCCGAAGGCCTTGCCCACGTCCTGCAGCACCGAGCGGGCCCGGTAGGTGATCACGTTCGCCACCATCGCCGCCCGCTCCCGCCCGTAGCGCTGGTAGCAGTACTGGATGACCTCCTCCCGCCGCTCGGCCTCGAAGTCCACGTCGATGTCGGGGGGACGGCCCCGCTCCGCCGACAGGAACCGCTCGAACGGCAGGCCCAGGCGGATCGGGTCCACCCTGGTCAGCCCCAGGCAGCGGCACACCGCCGAGTCGGCGCCCGAGCCGCGGATCTGGCAGTAGATGTCGCGCCGCCGGGCGAACTGCACGATGTCCCACACCACCAGGAAGTAGCCGGGGAACCCGAGGTCGTCGATGACCCCCAGTTCGTGCTCCAGGCGCCGCGCCGCCTCGGGCGACACCGCCCCGCCGTCGCCCGGGTACACCCGGCGCGCTCCCTCGAACGTGAGGTGCCGGAGGTACTCCATCTCGGTGGTGAAGGCCCCCGGCATGGGGAAGTCGGGCAGGCGGGGCGCCATCAGGGAGAGGTCGAACGCCAGGGCGGCCCCCAGGTCGGCGGCCCGGCGCACCGCGCCGGGGTAGCGGGTGAAGCGGCGCTCCATCTCGGCGGGGGGCTTCAGGTACCGCTCGTCGGTGGCGGGGGCGAACCCCCGGGCGGCGGCCAGGTCGCGGCGGCCGGCGACGGCCGCCAGCACCTCGGAGAGGCCGGCCTCCGACCGATCGTGGTAGTGCACGTTGTTGGTGGCGACCAACGGCAGCCGCAGGCGGCCCGCCACCTCCGCCAGCACCTCGTTGCGCAGGCCGTCCTCCGGCATGCGGTGGTCCCACACCTCCACGTGGAGGCGCCCCCCGAACACCTCCCGGAGCCGGGCCGCGGCCGCCATCGCCCCCTCCAGGTCGCCGCGCGCCGCTGCCGCCGGCACCGCGCCCCGGTGGCAGCCGGTGAGCGCCACCAGGTTCCCCCGATGCGACGCCTCGGCCAGTTCGGCCCAGTCGTAGGCGGGGCGTCCCTTCTCTCCGCGGAACTGTGCCCTGGTCACCAGATGGGAGAGCGCCCGGTACCCATCGGGGTCGGGCGCCAGCAGCACCAGGTGGTCGGTGGGGGACGGAGGGGCGGCGGCGCCGTGAGAGCGCCGCACCCGTCCCCGCCGCGTGGGCGGGGACGGCGCCTCCTGCGGCGGGCGGGCGGCCGCCCGGGCGGGGGCCTCTTCTCCCGGACGGGGCAGCCCCACCTCGACGCCGTACACGGTGGGGAGCCCCGCTTCGGCTGCGGCGAGCCGGAACCGGGCCGCTCCGTAGAACCCGTCGTGGTCGGTGACGGCGAGCGCCGTGTAGCCCAGGTCGGCCGCCCGCCGGACCAGGTCGTGCGGGTGCGACGCCCCGTCGAGGAACGAGAAGTTGGTGTGGCAGTGCAGTTCGGCGTAGCGGGCCATGGGCGGCAGAGTCTATCGAACACATGTTCGACGCGCTGCCGGTTCACGCGGGACGGCGGGCGCCTGAATCGCTTGCGCACTCCGCCGCCCGCAGGCTATGTTCACCTCCATTGAATCGCTCAAGTAGTTTGAACGGGTCGAGAGGGAGGGCCCTGCGATGACCACCAGCGACACCAGTGCCGCCACCGGGATGCGAGCGTTCCTGGTCGTCTGGGGCGGGCAGTTGATCTCGGTGACCGGCACCACGGTCAGCGGGTTCGCCCTCCAGTTCTGGGTGTTCCTCGAGACCGGGTCGGTCACCGACCTCGCCCTGGTGACCCTGGCGTTCATGCTGCCGGCCACCCTGCTCGCCCCCTTCGCCGGCGCCCTCGTCGACCGGTGGGACCGGCGCCTCGTCATGATCGGCGCCGACACCCTGGCGGCCGCCGCCACCATCGTGATCGCCGTCCTCTACGCCACCGACTCGCTGCAGATCTGGCACCTCTACGGATTGGCCGGCGTCGGCGCCGTCGGCAACGCCTTCCAGAACCCCGCCTGGATGGCCGCCATGCCCACCCTCGTGCCCAAGAAGCACCTCGGCAGGGCCAACGGCATGACGCAGTTGATCGAGGGCGTCTCGTTCGTGCTCGGCCCGGTCATCGCCGGCGCCGTCCTCGCGGTGAGCGGCCTCGGGGCCGTGCTGATCATCGACATCGCCACCTTCTGCGTCGCCGTCGGCACGCTGCTGGTGGTCCGCTTCCCCCGGGTGGCCGCAGCGGCGCCCGGGGAGCGGGACTCCCTGACGGGCGAGGTCAAGCAGGGCTGGCGGTTCCTGCGGGAGCGCCGCGGCCTGCTGTGGCTGCTGTGGATGTACGCCGGGGTGAACTTCGTGATGTCGTTCACCAACGTGCTGATCATCCCGATGCTGCTCACCGTCGCCGGTGAGAGCGCCGCAGGGACGGTGTTCTCGGTGGGCGGCCTGGGCCTGGTCGCCGGCAGCATCGTGATGAGCGTGTGGGGAGGCCCCAGGCACCGCATCGCCGGGATCATGTTCGGCATCGCCGCCACCGGCCTCTTCCTGGCCGTGGCCGGTCTCCGCCCCAACGTGGTGCTGATCGCCATCGGGTTCATCCTGATGCTGTCCACCATCCCCATGGTCAACACGTCCAGCCAGGTGCTCTGGCAGGTCAAGGTGCCGTTGGCCATGCAGGGCAGGGTGTTCGCGCTGCGGCGCACCGTCGCCGGGATGGCGGCACCCATCGCGGTGCTGCTGGCCGGGCCGCTCGCCGACCACGTGTTCGAGCCGCTCCTCGCCCCCGGCGGCGGCCTGGCGGGAACGGTCGGCCGCATCATCGGCACCGGCACCGGCCGCGGCATCGGGCTGATGGTCATCTTGAGCGGGGTCGGCGTCGCGCTGCTCGGCCTGGTGGGATGGTCCCTCCCCCGGGTGCGCCACCTGGAGGAAGAACTGCCCGACCACCTCCCCGACGAGGCCGCCGACGGCGCTCCGGGCGGCGCGGGTGAAGCAGACGGCGAGATCCCGGGCGTGCCGGTCCCCGCCGGGTAGGTATCGTGCGCCGCCCCGAAGGGACGGCCGTGTACGACGAGCGCTTCGACCATCCCGCCCCGACGCCGTGGCTGCGGCGCCCGGCGGTACGCGCCCTGATCGGCGGGGTGGCGGCCGCCCTGTTCCTGCTCGCCACCCTCCTGTCGTCGTGCGGGCCGCGCCGCACCACTCCCCCGACGACGACCACCACGGTCGCGACGGTGCAGGCGGCCGGCGGCTGAGATGTGATCGCCGGCGCCGGGTAGGCGCCGG
>JAHLKU010000082.1 GCA_020444505.1 Actinomycetota bacterium
CGGCCGGGGCGGAGGCCCCGGCGTCGGGCGAGGTGTACGACGTGGTCGAGGACGACCTCGACCGGGCGCCCGCCCACGACGGCCCGGCCGACATCACCGAGGACATCTACGCCGGGTCGGTGACCATGGAGCACCGCGGCCTGGCGGAGGCCATCGCCGCTGCCGGCGCCGAGGACACCGAACTGACCGCGCTGTCGGCCGCCATGCCGGGCCTGGACACCGGCGTCGTGGGCTTCGAGGACGTCGAGGACCTGGGCACCGACGAGATCTACGTCCCGCCCGCCCGCAGCGACCTGGGGGCGCGGATCGTCACCGGCATCATCCTGATCGCATTGCTGGGCGCCTCCATGTGGACCAGCGGCGGGCTGCTGGCCGGCTTCATCGGGATCATGGTGCTGATCGGCCTCACCGAGTACTTCACCACCCTGCGGCACAAGGGCTACACCCCGCTGGTGATCTTCGGGTACCTGGGGGCGATCGGCGCGCTCGCCGGGGCCTGGGCCTGGGGTCCGATCGCCATCCCCGGGGCGATCGCCGCCACCACCGGCATCGTGTACTTCTTCTACGCCTTCGCCCCCCGCCGCCGCGACGCGCTCGCCAACGGCGCGCTGACGGTGCTGGGGATGGCCTGGGTCACCGGGACGGTGGCGTTCGCCATGCCCATCGCCGCCGCCCCCGACTACCGGGTGCTGGTGTTCGCCCTGGTGGCCTCCACGGTGGCCATGGACGTGGGGGCCTACGGGTTCGGGAGGGCGTGGGGCTCGGCGCCGATGGCACCGGTCCTGTCGCCCAACAAGTCCATCGAGGGCCTGGCGGGCGGCGTGGTGCTCTCCATCGGCGTCGCCGTGCTCGTCGGATACCTGTTCGACCCCTTCACCATCCAGACCGGCGCCGCCCTGGGCCTGGTCGTCGCCGTGACCGCCCCGCTGGGCGACCTGGCGGAGTCGATGTTCAAGCGCAGCCTGGGCGTCAAGGACATGGGCGCCATCCTCCCCGGCCACGGGGGGATCATGGACAGGGTGGACTCGTTCCTCTTCGTGATCCCGCCGGCGTGGGTCCTGTACGAGTTCCTGGGGTACCTGAGCTGAACCCCCTCGTCGTCCTCGGGGTGACCGGGTCGATCGGCGGCCAGGCGCTGGAGGTGGCCGCCCGCCTCGGCCTCCCCGTCCACGCCGTGGCCGCCCGCCGCGGCTCCGACGACCTGCTCCGGATCGCCGCCGCCCACCCCGATGCGCTGGTGGCGGTGGCGGCGCCCACCGGGGCCGAGGAGGAACGGTTCCGCGAGGCGCTGGGCGCCAGGGTGTCGTTCGGCCCCGAGGCGCTGCCCGCGCTCGCCGCCTCGCCGGGGACCACGGTGGTGAACGCCATCGTCGGCTCCGCCGGGCTGCGGTCGTCGGTGGCGGCCCTCGAGGCAGGCAACCGCCTGGCGCTCGCCAACAAGGAGAGCCTGGTGGCCGGGGGGCCGGTGGTGCTGGATGCCCTGGCGCGGGGCGGCGGCGAACTGGTCCCGGTGGACTCCGAGCACTCGGCGCTGGCGCAGTGCCTGGTGGGCGAGGACCCGGCGTCGGTGCGGAGGCTGGTGCTGTCGGCATCTGGCGGGCCGTTCCGGGGACGGCGCGCCGAGGACCTGGAGGCCGTCACGGTGGAGGAGGCGCTCGCCCACCCCACCTGGTCCATGGGTCCGCGGATCACCATCGACTCGGCCACGCTGATGAACAAGGCCTTCGAGGTGATAGAGGCCCACTTCCTCTTCGGGGTGCCCTACGACGCCATCGACGTGGTGGTGCACCCCCAGAGCATCGTCCACAGCCTGGTGGAGTTCACCGACGGGTCGCTGAAGGCGCAACTGGGGGAGCCCGACATGCGGGTGCCGATCCAGTGGGCCGTCACCCATCCCGGCCGCGCACCGGGCGGCACGGAGCCGTTCTCGCTGGCGGGGCGGGACCTGACGTTCGAGGCACCCGATCCCGTGGCCTTCCCCTGCCTGCGGCTCGGCTACGAGGCGGGGCGCGCCGGAGGCTCCGCCCCGGCGGTGCTGAACGCTGCCGACGAGATCGCGGTGCAGGCGTTCCTGGAGCGGCGCATCGGGTTCACCTCCATCCCCGCGGTCGTCGAGCACGCCCTGGAGGCGGTGGAGCACCGCGGGGTGCGGACCGTCGACGAGGTGCTGGCGGCGGACCGGGAGGCCAGGGCCGCCGCCCATGCCGCTGCGGGTGGTTCGTGTTGACCGCCCCGGCCGGTACCGTGGCCGCCGTGCACGGGATGCAGGCGTGACGGGCGCGTTCATCGTGGTCGGCGGCATGATCGCCATGGTCATGGTCCACGAGGCCGGGCACTTCTTCGCGGCCAAGGCCGTCGACATGAAGGTGACCGAGTTCTTCTTCGGGTTCGGCCCGAAGCTGTGGTCCACGACCCGGGGGGAGACCGAGTACGGCGTCAAGGCGTTCCCGGTGGGCGGGTACGTCCGCATCGTCGGCATGAACCCCTACGAGGAGGTCGCCCCCGAGGACATGGGGCGCACCTACCGGGAGAAGCCCTTCTGGGCGAAGTCGGTGGTGGTGCTGGCCGGCGTGGTCAGCCACCTCGTGGTCGCCTTCGTCCTCTACTACCTGGTGTTCACCGTGTTCGGCGTCGAGACCGGCGAGCCGACCACCGAGGTGGCGGCGGTGGCCGCCACCGTCGACGAGGACGGCGCCATCCCCAGCCCGGCGGCGGCGGCGGGGCTGCAGGCCGGCGACGTGATCGTGGCGATGGACGGCATCCCGACCCCCGACTGGGACTCGCTGGTGGCCGTGATCGAGGCCAGGCCCGGCGAGGCGGTGACGGTGGTGGTGGAGCGCGGCGGCGAGCAGGTGGAGTTGTCGGCCACCCTGGCGATGCGGGAGGACGGCGAGGGCGGCATGCAGGGCTGGCTCGGCGTCAGCCCGGCGAGTGTGATCGACAAGTCGGGGCCGCTCGTGGCGTTCGGCGATTCGGCGGGGGCGGTGGTCGAGGCCGTGGACATGAGCGCCCGCGGCATGTGGCAGCTGTTCTCCAACCTGGGCAACCTGGTGACGGCCACCGTCCAGGGCGACCAGGACCAGATCGACGCCAACCGCCCGCTCAGTGTGGTCGGCCTCGGCAGGCTCGGCGCCCAGACCGAGCGGTTCGGCATGGGCTACACGCTGGAGTTGCTGGCGCTCATCAACGTGTTCGTGGCGCTGTTCAACGTGCTGCCGGTGTACCCGCTCGACGGCGGGCACTTCGCGGTGGCCCTGTACGAGAAGGTCCGGGGCCGCGAGCCCGACGTCCGCAAGCTGGCACCGGTGGCCGCCGCCGTGGTGGTGTTCATGATCCTGCTCGGCGTGTTCGCCGTGTACCTGGACATCGCCCGGCCCTTCAACCTGTAGGCGACCTACGATGGCCGGCGTGATCGAGCGCAAGCAGACCAGGCAGATCCACGTGGGCGGCATCCCGGTGGGCGGCGGCGCCCCCGTCACCGTGCAGTCGATGACCACCACCAAGACCGCCGACGTGGACGGCACCCTGGCCCAGGTGTACGCCCTGCGGGGCGCCGGCGCCGATCTCGTCCGCATCACCTGCAACGACGTGGAGGCGGCCCAGGGCCTGGCGGAGATCGTCCCCAGGTCGCCGGTGCCGATCATCGCCGACATCCACTTCCAGTACCGGCTGGCGCTGGCGGCTCTGGAGGCGGGGGTCGCCGGGCTGCGCCTCAACCCCGGCAACATCCGCAAGCCGGAGCACATCAAGGCCGTGGCGCGCGCCGCCGCCGACCGGGGCGTCCCCATCCGGGTGGGCGTCAACGCCGGGTCGCTCGACAAGGACCTGCTGGCCAAGCACGGGGCGCCCGTGCCGGAGGCGCTGGTGGAGTCCGCCCTCCACGAGATCCGCCTGCTCGAAGAGGCCGGCTTCACCGACATCAAGATCTCCGTGAAGCACAGCCACGTGCCGTCGATGGTGGCGTCGTACCGCCTGCTCTCGGAGACCGTCGACTACCCGCTGCACCTCGGGGTCACCGAGGCGGGGCCGCCGCCGGCCGGGCTGATGAAGTCGGTGGCCGGCATCGCCACCCTCCTGCTGGAGGGCATCGGCGACACCATCCGCTTCTCGCTCACCGCCGACCCCGTGGAGGAGGCCGAGGCGGGGCGGCGCCTCCTCGAGCAGCTGGGCCTGCGGGAGCGGGCCGGGCTCGACCTCATCGCCTGCCCTTCCTGCGGCCGGGCCGAGGTGGACGTGATCGCCGTCGCCCGGCAGGCGCAGGAGGCCCTGGAGGCGGAGAAGCTGCCCATCCAGGTGGCGGTGATGGGGTGCGTGGTCAACGGCCCCGGCGAGGCCCGGGAGGCCGACATCGGCATCGCCGCCGGCAAGGGCAAGGGCCACCTGTTCATCAAGGGGCAGGTGGTGCGCGTGGTGGCCGAGGACGAGATGGTGGAGGCGCTGGTGGACGAGGCCCGCCGCCTGGCCGAGGAGGGCGTGGAGGCCCGCCTCGCCGCCGCCGACGCCGCTGCGGAGGACCTGGCGGCCGCCGCGGCGGCGGACCTGCTGGAGGCTCGCGGCGACGCCAACCGGGCCGCCGAGCGCCGCGCCGCGGTCGCCGAGATCGCCGGGGGCGAGTAGCCGGGTCTGCGGCGGCCCCCCGCCGGCGCCCTATGCTCTGGCGATCCGACAGGAGGAGCAGACATGCGTTGGTCCCGCGCCTACATCCCCACCCTGCGCGACGACCCGGCCGACGCCGAAGCGGTGTCGCACCGTCTGCTGGTCCGCGGGGGCTTCATCCGCCAGTTGATGGCCGGCTCCTACTCGCTGCTGCCCCTCGGCAAGCGCGTCGCCGACAAGGTGACCGCCATCATTCGGGAGGAGATCGAGGCCATCGGCGGCGTCGAGTTCGAGCTGCCGGTGGTGCACCCCGGTGAGGCGTGGAAGCGGTCGGGGCGGTGGGACGCCCTCGGCGAGGAGCTGATCCGGTTCAAGGACCGCCGTGGCGCCGACCTGGCGCTGGCGCTCACCCACGAGGAGATCTTTGCGATCCTGTCGGCGGAGCTGTCCTCGTACCGCGACCTGCCCCAGCTCTGGTACCACTTCCAGACCAAGTTCCGCGACGAGCCGCGCCCCAAGGGAGGGCTGCTGCGGGTGCGGGAGTTCGTGATGAAGGACTCGTACTCCTTCGACCTCGACACCGACGGGCTCGACCGCCAGTTCGACCGCCACTACGAGGCGTATCGCCGCATCTTCCGACGCCTGGGGGCGGAGGCGATCCCGGTGGAGGCGTCGTCGGGCGTCATGGGCGGCACCGAGTCGATCGAGTTCACCGTGCCCAGCCCCTCCGGCGAGGACGACGTGGCCGTGTGCGGGTCGTGCGGGTACGCCGCCAACACCGAGAAGGCCACGTCGAGCCTGCCCGCCGCCGAGGACGACCCGTGGGAAGGGGCACCGGAGCGGTTCCCCACCCCCGGCATCCGCACCATCGCCGCGCTGGAGGAGGCCCACGACTTCGCCCCCGGCGCCCGCCAGATCAAGACCCTGGTCTACGTGGTGGACGGGCAGGTGACGCTGCTGCTGCTGCGGGGCGACCACGAGTTGATGGAGCAGAAGCTCATCGACGGCACCGGCACGGTGGACGTCCGCCCCGGCCACCCCGAGGAGATCCGCGAGGCGCTGGGTGCCGACCCCGGCAGCCTGGGGGCGGTGGGCGTCACCCACCTGCCGGTGATCGCCGACCCCGCCCTGGAGGGCCGCACCAACATGGTGACCGGGGCCAACGAGGACGACTGGCACCTGCGCGGCGTGGACGTCGCCAGGGACATCACCGTGGGGCGCTGGCTCGACCTGCGCAAGGTGGCGGCCGGGGAGCCCTGCCCGTCCTGCGGGGAGCCGCTGCGTCTGGAGCGGGTGATCGAGGTGGGCCACATCTTCAAGCTGGGCACCAAGTACACCGAGGCGATGGACGTCACCGTGCTCGACCCGGAGGGCAACGAGCGCCGGGTGATCATGGGCTCGTACGGCATCGGCGTCGGCCGGGCGGTCGCTGCGGCGGTGGAGGCGAACCACGACGACGCCGGGATCGTGTGGCCGGTGTCGATCGCCCCCTACCAGGTGGTCGTCACCGTGGTGAAGGCCGACGACGAGGCGACGCTGGCCGCCGCCGAGGCCGTCTACGACGCCCTGCGGGACGCCGGTGTGGACGCGATCCTCGACGACCGGGACGAACGTCCCGGCGTGAAGTTCGCCGATGCCGAACTGATCGGGTTCCCCTACCGCATCACGGTGGGGCCGCGCGGCCTCGCCGACGGCGAGGTGGAGGTCATGACCCGCGCCGGGCAGGAGAAGCGGACGGTGGCCGTGGGGGAGGCCGCTGCGATGGTCGCCGCGGCGGTCGCCGCGGCGAAC
>JAHLKU010000083.1 GCA_020444505.1 Actinomycetota bacterium
TCACCCCTCCAGGTACTCGCGCAGGCGCCGTTCGGCGTCGTCGCCGAACAGCACCTCGGCCACCTCGCGCAGCCCGGAGGCGGATCGCACCTCCTCCTCGGCGATCACCTGCGTGATCTTGGACCGGCGCCGCAGGAAGTCCTCCAGGCGGGTGATCATCTCGGTGCCGGCCGCCACGTGCAACTCCACCCGCAGGTAGTCGGCGGGGTGCATGATGTCGGCGCCCATCGCCGGGTCGGCCCGGATCTCGTCCAGCATCTCGAAGGCGCGGCGCCCGTAGCGGCGCCACAGCCGGTCGGACAGCGGCTCCAGGTCGGGCTTGCGCCGCAGGTCGTCCAGGCGCATCAACCGGGCCTGGCGGAAGAACTCCCGGCGGGTGGCGGCGGCCGGCTCGCCGTACCAGTTCTCGTTGTCCTCCTCCAGGGGCAGGCCCAGCGCCTCCACCGCGTCGGCCACCTCCTCCCCCACGTTCAGGCAGTCGGTGAGCTTGCCGCCGAAGATCGACACCACCTTGCGGTCGTGGTCCACCTCGATCTCGTGCTTGCGCGACAACCGGGTCCATTCGACGTCCCGCTGGTCGCCGCCGTCGGCCCGCACCACCAGCGGGCGCACCCCGCTGCGGTCGGCGATGACGTCCGCGGCGGTGAGGGGCTGCTCGAGGGCGAGCCGGGCGTTGATCTGAGAGAGCAGGAACGCACGGTCCTCCCCGGTCACCTCGGTGTGGGGGTCGTCGACACGGGTGTCGGTGGTGCCGATCACCGACCGCCGTCCCATCGGGATCACGTAGAACAGCCGCTGTGTGTCGTCGAAGAACGCCAGCACCCGCTCGTTGCGGGTCACCCGGTCCACGATGAGGTGGATGCCCTTGGACAGCACGATGCGGTGCTCGGTCCGGGCGCCGAGCCGCTCGTTGAGGCCGTCGATGAACGGGCCGGTGGCATTGACGATCATCCGGGCGTTGCAGTGCAGCACCCGCCCCCCGTCCACGTCGCGCAGCGTCGCCCGCCACCCGATCGCCGACGGCTCGGCATCCACGAGTTCCACGTAGTTGGCGGCCGCCGCCCCCACGTCGAGCGCCGAGCGCACGAAGCCGAACACGAATCGCGAGTCGTTGTCCTTGAGGTAGGCGTCGTAGTACTCGATGCCGCCCCGGACCCCCTCCAGGTCCACCACCGGCTCCTCCCGGGCGATCCGCTTCGTGCGCAGCAGCCGGGGGCGATGGGTTCCGAAGCCTCCGATCACCCAGTAGGCGGCCGCGCCCAGTGCCGCCATCCACGGCGGGTAGGGCGACGACTCGTCCAGCGCCGCCAGGAAGGGGATGGGGGTGATGTTGTCGGGATAGGCATCGATGAGCCGGTTGCGCGACACGCACAGCTTGCGGACCAGGCGCAGTTCGAAGCTCTCCAGGTACTTGAACCCGCCCCAGACCAGATTGGAGGACGCCTGGCTGGTGAAGGCGCCGAAGTCGCCCCGGTCCACCAGCGCCACGGATGCGCCCCTGCCCGCCAGCACCGCGGCCGACACGGCGCCGTTGATGCCGCCGCCCACGATCAGCACGTCGAACGTGCCGCCGTCGAGACGGCTCAGGCTGTTCTCACGCAGGCGCATCACCCGGAAGGCTACCGGCCCTGCGCCGGATCAAGCCGTGTCTGCGACCGCACCCGCCAGCGGCAGGACGATCGTGACCCCGGCCCCGCCCCCATCGCGGTTGCCGGCGTCGACCCGCCCTCCGTGGGCGTCGACGATGGCCTCCACGATGGCGAGGCCCAGGCCGCTGCCGCCCGAACGCCTCGACCGGGACGGGTCTGCCCGGTAGAAGCGCTCGAACACGTGGGGCAGGGCGTCGTCGGGGATGCCGGGCCCGTCGTCGGCCACGCACAGCCGGGCCTCCCCCGCTCCCGCCTCCAGGGTCACGGTCACCCGGGTGCCTCCGGGCGTGTGGACCCTGACGTTGGAGAGCAGCGCGGAGACCACCTGGTGCAGGCGTTGCCGGTCGCCTTCCACCACGGCCTCGTCGGGGGCCACCACCTCGACCGGGCGGGACGGGTCGATGGCGGCGTGGTCGGCGGCGGCGTCGCGTGCGACGCCCGCCAGGTCGAGGAGCCCCGTGTCGAGCGGCTCGCCGCGGCCGAGCCGCGCCAGCGTCAGCAGCTCCTCGATCAGCAGCCCCATCCGCCTGCTCTCCGACTCGATGCGCCCCCAGGCGTCGTCCTCGGCGCCGTCGGCGGCGAGACCCCCGGCCCTCCGCAGCTGGGCGTACCCGGAGATGGCGGCCACCGGGGTCCGCAACTCGTGCGAGGCGTCGGCGACGAACCGGCGCAGCCGCTCCTGACCCATCCGCTCGGCGTCCACCGCGTCCTCGATGTGGGCCAGCATCTCGTTGAGTGCCGTCCCGAGCCGGGCCAACTCGGTGGTCGTGGCCGTCTCGGGGACGCGGCTCGTCAGGTCTCCGCCGGCGATGGTCTCGGCGGTCTCCACCATCTGGTCCACCGGCCTGGTCGCCCGTCGGACCGTCCACCAGGTGGCCGCCCCGCCCAGCAGCAGCAGGCCCCCGCCCGCCAGCAGCAGGGCCCGGATCAGCGAGGCGGTGGCAGTGGCCACGTCCCGCAACGGCGAGGCGACCACGATGCTCGACCCGTCGGGGAACCAGATGGCCTTGGCCCGGTAGCGGAGCGAGCCGTCCTCGGCATCGAGGAACACCAGCTCGCTCTCGGGCTCGAGCCCCGAGACGTCGGGCAGGGGGTCGGGGTCGTCTGCGAAGCCGGAGGGGCGGGCCAGCACCACGGTGCCGTCCGATGCCACGTGCAACTCGGCCATCGGCCGCAGGAACGGCTCGTCGGCCCCGGTCTCGGCGTCGCGCCGGTCGGGACCGCCCTGCGGGATCGGGCCCCGGTTCAGGAAGCTCGACAGGGTGCGGTCGGTCTGCGCCACCAGGATGCTCTCGATCGACCTGCCGGCGACCACCCCGGCGGCGACGATCACCGCCAGCAACACGATGGTGATCGCCGCCACCAGGCGGGTCTGCAGACTCATGTCACTCGGCGCCCGGCGTGCGGATGACGTATCCGACACCGCGCACGGTCTGCACCAGGTGGCCGCCCTGGTCGGACAGCTTGCGCCGGAGATAGGAGACGTAGGTCTCGACGATGCCGTAGTTGCCGTCGAAGTCGTACTCCCACACGTAGTCGACGATCTGCCCCTTCGACATCACCCGGCCGTGATTGAGCATCAGGAACCTCAGCAGCCGGAACTCGGTGGGGGTCAGCGACACCTCGTCGTCGCCCCGCCACACCTGATGGGCGTCCTCGTCCATCACCAGGTCCCCGACCGTGATACGCCGGCTGGCCACCTCGCCACCGGCACGCCGCAGCAGCGCCTCGATGCGGAGGCCCAGCTCCTCGAGGCTGAACGGCTTGGTGAGGTAGTCGTCGCCGCCCTGGCGGAATCCCGTGCGGAGATCGGCGATGTCGTCACGGGCGGTGAGGAAGATCACCGGGACGGTCACGCCGTCGCGCCGCAGGCGGCGGCACACCTCGAAGCCGTCCATCTCGGGCATGTTGACGTCGAGCACGATCACGTCGGGCAGCGCCGCCTTCACGGCCCGCAGCGCGTCGAACCCGTTGCCCTCGGTGCGAACCTCGTACCCGGCGAACCGCAGGGCGCTGGCGACCAGGTCGGTGATGGACTCCTCGTCGTCCACCACCAGGATCGTGGCGTCGTGTTCGGTGGTCATGACGGCCAACCTACCGCCGCCGGCTGAGCGTTCCCTGAGAATGGGGTGGGGGACGCCTAGGCCGCCGCAGCGCCTCCACCGACGCCGTCGAGGAGGGCTCCGCCGCTCGACCCCTCGGTGATGCTGGATGACCCCGGTCGGGTGCGCCTGAGACCTCGGGATCCGGAGACCCAGGCACCCGGCAGGCGGCTCCCAGACACCTCCCAGGTCCCGGCCCGATGCTGTGGGGAGAACGAGACGAGGAGACCCGATGTCCGACCTGACCCTGATGCTGTACGACCTGGCCGCCATCGGCGTGCTGGTCTTCGGTGTCTACTTCCCCCGCCACCGCAAGCGCACCATGGTGGTCGCCTTCCTCACCGTCAACATCGGCGTGCTCGCGGTGGCGGATGCGCTGCTCGCCTCGACGGTGTCGGCCGGGTTGGGCCTCGGCCTGTTCGGCGTCCTCTCGATCATCCGGCTGCGCTCCACCGAACTGGAGCAGCACGAGGTGGCCTACTACTTCGGCTCGCTCGCCCTCGGGTTGCTCGGTGGCCTCACCCAGACGTCCGGCTGGATCACCCCGGCGCTCATGGCCTTGATCGTGACGGCGCTCTACGTGGGCGACCATCCCCGCCTGCTCGGCTCCTACCGATCGCAGGTCGTCACCCTCGACCGGGCCTTCGTCGACGAAGGCGAGGTGCAACGCCACCTGGAGTCGCTGCTCGGCGCCAGGGTCCACCGGGTGGTCATCCGCAAGACCGATCTCGTCCGCGACATCACGACCGTCGAAGCCCACTTCCAGGTGGGCGCCGGCGAGCGCCGGGTCAACACCACCCAGGGGGTGCTCCGATGACCGCCGTGGCGGCCGACACGGCAGCGCCGGCATGGCCGAGACGGCCCTCCCGGGCGTCGATCGCCGCCGCCACGCAGACCACGCAGCAGGCCGGGACGAGCATCCACATCGAGACGGCCGAAGGCGACGCGGTCCCGACGTTCGAACCCGCCAAGCCGTTCGCCTCCATCGTCTTGTGGTCGCCCGATCCGGTGGCCGGCACCACCCACGACGTGTACCTCGGTGGCGAGGCGACCGGCGACGAGGTGGGCGGCCTGTTCGCCCCCGACGCCGACGACCCCGGGACGCTCGCCGGCTCCCTCGCCGCCGGCCGACGCCCCGGACTGCCGCCGGGCCGGGCCCTCCTCCCCATCTCCACGGCCCGGCCCGGCCGCCACCGGCCCCGGGTTGGCGATGGCTGCCCGCGTCGCCGAAGATGGCTACGACGCCGCTGGGAGGGGATGCCCGTGACGCGACCGAATCGACGGGGCCGGCCCGCTGCCACCAGGACCGCCGGGCGTGTGCTCATCGCCGCCGGGATCGGCGTGTGGCTCGTCTTCGTGGCCGTCTGGGCGCTCGGAGGCCACCCCGACGCCGGACGATTCCTCCCCTTCCACCTGGCCGGCGTGATCCCCGGGGCGATCCTCTCCCGGTGGCCGCGCCGCGCCGACGGCGGCTACGAAGCGGCGTAGCGCCGCACGTAGAACCGCTCTCCGCCGTAGTCGGTGGCGACCAGGCTGCCCGCGGCGACCAGGCCCTCGATGGTGTCCCAGGCGCCGCCCCGCTCGGCGACCATGCGCTCGACCGCGGAAGCGCGCAGCGGGTGGACGGCGGCGATGCTGAGCACGTCGGCGGCGAGATCGCCGGTGGAGGCGAAGGCATCGCCCTCGTATCCGACCAGGTACTCCACCCGCTCCAGATGGCGGCGGAACACCCCGTGTGCGCGATTGAGCGACGCCTCGTCCGGGGCCCGCACCCCCGGCATGGCCGGGGGCCGGGTCGGCACGGCCAGGTAGGCGGTGGCGACGGGCAGTCCGGAGAGGAACCGTGCCACCTCCTCGACGATCTCGGGGCGGTCGTTGACCCGCGACACCAGCATGGTCTCGGTGCACAACGTCCCCTCGAAGGCGTCGGCGAAGCCCCGGATGCCGTCGAGCACCCTGCCCAGGTCCAGATCGGGCGCCGGGTGGTCGATCCGCCGCCAGACCTCCTCGGTGACGGCGTCCACCTTCACCGACACCCAATCGGCGGCGGCTGCGGCAGCGGCCGCTCCGGGGTCCCACAGCAGCGAGCCGTTGGAGATGACGGCGATCGGGACCCCGAACCGCCGCAGCGATGCGATCGTCTCACCCAGATGCAGGTCGAGCGTCGGCTCCCCGTCGGGCACGAAGGTGAGGTAGTCCACCCGCTCGCCTCGATCCGACGCCCCTCGCAAGCGGGCCTCCACCTCGGCCACGATCTCCTCGGGCGGGTAGAAGGGGCGGCGACGCGTCTCCCGTTCGGGGGTGGACCCGACCTGGCAGTAGATGCACCCGTACGAGCACACCTTGGGCGGGATGTTGTTGACCCCCACACTGCGCCCCAATCGGCGCGACGGCACCGGCCCGAAGGTGATCACA
>JAHLKU010000084.1 GCA_020444505.1 Actinomycetota bacterium
AGGCCGCCGTCGGCCGAGTGCCGGACCCCGCACCAGGCGACGGGGTGCATGTGAAGGAAGGCCACCCCGGGGAGTCGGGGGTCAGTCATGCGCAAGTTGAGTAGAAGGGAACTTCTGCCCTAGACCCCTCCCAGCCGACGGCCGTACCTTGATGGTGCCCATCAAGGCCCTTGTCTGGCTCATGCTCAGACGCGCGAGCCGGCATGTGGCCAGGAAGGAAACCATGCCCCACCGTGCCTACACGGTCATCGTCGCTCTCGCATTCCTCTCCCTAGGCGTCCTTTCGGCATGTGGGGACGACTCTGGCGAGACCGCCGCCACAACCGGTGCGCTCGAGGCGACTACCGCCCCCACCGAGGCTGCCTCTCCCAGTGTCGAGGAGTTCGTGCCGGAGCGGCCACTGCCAGACGATCTCCCGATCTTCCCCGGTGCCGTTCTGGCGAACGACATCCCTGACGCCGTTCCCAACTACATCTATATCTTCGGCACGTCGGGCACGAACCGGGAGATCTGCGAGTTCTATGTCTCGGCTCTCGGGGACATGGGGCTCGATGTCTCGGACGAATCCGGGTTCAACGACTGCTCATATGCCGAAGAGGAGTACTACGTCGACGCCCGTCGGGATGGGATGACGGTTGTCAGCGTCACCTTCGGTGGCCATGCCGATGGCGAGGGCGTTGGCTACACCCTGGCGATCGACCACGACCTGTGGAACAGCGGCTGAACTAGGGATTCAGCCGCTCGAAGACCGTCCGCAGCGTGGCCTGGAGAGGTATGTGCTTGAGAATCGTCACCCCAGGGTGGCGCGCGGTCGTGATCGACCCAACGTCCCAGTCGGGTAGGTGGGATCGGCGCATCGAACCACGGATGCCCATGCCTGTGTCCGCAGCGCCGATGGCGACCCGTCCATCGACTGGGCGGCGCTGAGCACAGGCGACAGCGTCGATCGGCGAAGCGGCACGTTCAAAGGCAATCCACACGAGCTCGCTGACCGCGAAGCCCCCTCACCCCTGCCGCCCCGGGAGGCCCTGGACGCCGGAGGGGTTGAGACGGACCGCCGTGTAGTAGACCCGGGCGGTGGTGTCGCACCCGATGCGCCAGAACACCGGCATCGCCGCGCAGCGCACCCGCATGTCGTACAGGAACCCGGCGTCCACCCGGTCCTTGTTGCCGACGTGCCACACCGGGCTGTCTGCGTCGTGGATGTTCTTCAGGTTGCGCCACCCGAAGTCGTGGCGGCTGCAGGCGAGGGTGAAGTCGAAGGGGCCGGCGCCCAGCACCGGCGCAGAGCAGCCGTCGCTGTCCCACACCAGGTAGGGGGGCCGGGGCTCCAGCGGGTCGGAGGGCGGCAGTGGCGCCACGAACGCCCCCTCGAACCCGTCGGTGCCGCCGAGCGGCAGTTCCAGGTGGGTGTCGATGCCCACGCACACGGTCTGCAACTCCACGCCACCGCGGTCGGAGCCGAGCACCGGGATCGGCACCTCCCGGCACACCTCGGCTCGCTCCGGGGCGGGGCCGACGTTGCTGCTGACCCAGAACACCACGCCGAAGGCGAGGGCCAGGCCGCTCAGCAGGCCGAGGCCGACGGCCCGCAGCACCCGGCGGTACCAGGGGCGGGCGGCGTCGGCGGGGGTGGTCGGGGGCGCGGCCATCAGTAGTCGAACTCCAGCGTCACCGACCCGCTGCCGATGGTGCGGGCCTCCTGCAGCACCACGCGCCCACCGGCCTTCACCACCACCGTGAACGGGAACGGGCCCTCCAGGCTGCAGGTGCTGTACAGGGTCACGGTGACGGCGTAGCCGCCGCGGGGCGCCTCGCCCTCCGGCCAGAAGACGTTCTCCACCGGGTCGGCGACGATGCCGCCGCAGGAGCGGTTGGCGTCGCGGTCGAGTTGACCCCCGGTGGACGACGTCCGGTTCTGGTACGACACCCATGCCCCGGTGGGGTCGGTGACCCGGAGGTCGAGGTCCACGCCATCGGTCCACAGCAGCGTCACCTGCACGTCGCCGGTGCCGAGGTCGGTGGGCACCGTCACCTCCTCCCACTCGGCCTGCTCCGGCGGCATCAGGTTCTCGAGTTGCGGGCGATTGGCCTCCACGAACGCCGGAGCCAGTTCGGCGGCGGCCTCTTCGGCGGCACCGGTGAGGTGGGCGTCCCTGCAGGCGAAGTCGGCGGCGGCCGTGCGGCGCTCCTCGTCGGCGAGGGCCCGAGCCTCCTCCGGGGTGGCGGTGGCGAGGCGCTCCACCAGGCCGGAGATGAGGTCGGCGGGGCTCGCCGCCTCGTAGCCGCGTCCCGCCATGCACGCCGACCAGGCCTCCAGTCCGGCCACCATCGCGGGGTGCGCCAGGGTGTCGGCCTCCAGTTGCTCGATCGAATACGGCATGGCGGCGATCTCGGCCATGGCGGCGTCCAGTTCGGCCGCCCCCACCGCAGCGCAGCCCCCGGCGGCGCCTGCGTCGAGCGACGACCCGTACAGCGCCTGCTCGTAGGCGTCCCGCTCGAACCGGTCCGCCCCGCCGTCGCCCAGGGTGACCGCACCCCCGGCGGGCCCGGTGGCGATGCCGTAGCCGTACACCGCCGGGTCGATCGTGTCGTCGAGGCCGTCCACCGCGGCGGGGCCCCGGTAGTCGAACCCGCGGGCGGCCATGCAGGCCGAGATGGCGCGGGTCACCCGGATCTCCACGGCGGTGCCGATGAGGCCCGGGTCCTCGAACAGCGCCTCGGGGTGCTCCAGCAGCGCTTCGGGTGCGGTGCGGCCGGCGAGTTCGGGCACCCGGACCAGGGCCCGGTACCCGACGAGGGCGGCGATCGCGACCGCGGCGGTGGTCGCCAGCCAGACGAGGACCAGACGGCGTCGCGGGTGTTCCATCGCCGGTCAGCCTATCGGCAGGGAGTCGGGCCGGCCCGCCGCTAGTCGTCGAAGTCGGCGCAGCCGTCCTGCCCGCCGGAGAGGTACCACACCCGCTCCACGAAGTCGGCGGGGTCGTCCTCGGTGGCCAGGTCGATGCCCACCACCATGTTCGAGTTGAAGTCGGCGAAGCCCAGGTCGCGGTTCAGGATCAGCGGCTCGCCGTAGAGGTTGATGAACTCGGTGAGGCTCGACCCCAGGCTGAGGCCGTCGGCGGTGGCGAGCGCCCGCGCCCCGATGTCCACGTGCTCGGCATCCCGGCTGATGTACTCCCACTGGGCGAACGACGTGTCGTCGTACCCCACGTCGCTGAAGTGGGCGAAGAACACCGCCCGGTTGTTGCTGCTGCCCTCGGCGGGACCGTCGATCACCCAGCGGAGGTGGCGGTTGAACCCGCTGCATCCCTGGATGGCGCCGCCCTCCCACCCGGAGTCGGTGGTCGGCTCGCCCAGGATGCCGGTGAGCAGGTCGATCACCTCGGTGGGCTCGTCGCCGAAGTCCGCGATGTCGAGGCCGTCGGGGCCCAGGACCAGCGGGCCGAAGTCGATCTCCACCCGGGGCGGCGGCGGGTAGTCGATCAGCAGCGAGTACGAGGTGGTGGACGCCGCAGACACCCGGATGCGGTACTCGCCCGCCTCGCTCAGCACCGCCGACCAGCGGGAGCCGTCACGCTCCTCGTGGAAGATGTTGCCCGCCTCGTCCCGCACCGAGAACTGCACCTCGCCCTCGGCCACCTCCACCGTCAGGGTGCGGTCGGGCTCGCCGTCCACGATGAGCAGCTCGTCGTCGCCGGACGCCACGTTGCCGCCCACCCGGCGGTCGGTCTCGTCGTCGGCGAACTCGATGGTGCGGGTGGCGCCGCAGCGGCGCGCCAGCGACGCGAACGTGGCCTCGTCGGGGGAGCCGGAGGGGATGCGGCGCATCTCGGCCTGCACGATGGCCACCATTCTCGAGGTGACCGGCCCGAACACGCCGTCCACCGACACCGAGGCGCCCTCCTCGCCCAGCGACTCGTGGCCGGTGCACACCAGGTAGAACTGCAGCGCCTCGACCAGTTCGCCCCGGTCGCCCTGGGTGAGGAACACCGGCCCGTTGGCCTGCAACTCGATGAACTCGCCCATCGTGGTGGTGGTGGTCTGCGGCACCGTGGACGAAGTGGAGGTGGACGAGGTGGACGGCACGAGCGCGCTGGAACCGCCGCACGCCGAGACGGCGAGGGCGAGAGACATCAGCAGAATGGAGAGCCTCCACCTGTGCCGCACGCCTCCAGGGTACGCGTCGCGAGCGCCGGCGACGAACGGTGGCGGCCTCGAGCGCCCTCAGTCGCCGGCGCGCTCCCCGAGATAGGCGTACCAGATGAGGAAGGCGGCGGCGGTGCGGCGCGGCGACCACCGGGCGGCCAGGTCCCGCAGCACCGCCTCGCCCGGGCGTTCGGCGGCGCCGGCCAATTGCTGCCAGCCCACCTGCAGCGCCAGGTCGCCGGCGGGGAACACGTCGCGCCGTCCCAGTGCCCACATCAGGTAGTTCTCGGCGGTCCAGCGCCCGATGCCCCGCAGGGCGGTGAGGGCGGCCACCGCCTCGTCGTCGTCCATGGCCTCCAGGGCCTCGAAGGTGAACGACCCGTCCTCCACGGCGAGGGCGACGCCCCTGGCGTACCCGGCCTTCATGCGGGTGAATCCGCACGCCCGCATCGTGGCGTCGTCGAGGGCGAGCAACCCGGCAGGGGTGACCCGGCCGCCGAGGGTGGCGGTGAGCCGCTCGAACATGGCCCTGGCGGCGGCGATCGACACCTGCTGGCCCAGGATCAGCCACATCAACGTGGCGTAGCCGGGCGGGCGCAGCGGGATCTCGAACTCCCCGGCCACCGTCGCCGCCCGTCCCAGCAGGGGGTCGGCGGCGGCGAGGGCGGCGGCGTCGTCGAGGATGGCCGCGGCGGCGGAGGGGGCCATGCCGCTCAGGGCCGGCAGTCGAGGTCGTCGTCGGAGAACAGCACCGCGGCCAGGTCGGCAGCCGGGGTGCTGAGGGAGGCTGCGGTGGCGCAGAACAGCGCAGGCAGGCCGGCGTGGTCTCCGCCGGCACGGTGCAGGGCGGCGGCGTCGTCGAGCAGGCCCAGCAGGGCGGCGTGGTCGGCCGCGGCCTCGGCGGGAGGGGACGCCGCCGCCAGGGACGCCGCCACCGCATCGAGGCGGTCGGCCGCAGCCGCATCCACCACCTGCAGGTAGGCGGCGGTCTCGCGCACGTCGAGGGCGGCGGGGGCGGGCCGCAGCAGCGGGATGTAGCCGGCCGCCAGGTCCAGCATCCCGGTGAAGAGCGCGGCGTCGTAGGCGCCGGGGTCGGCCGGGCGGTCGCACAACCGCATGTCGAACGTCACCTTGGCGCAGTACTCGGCCGACAGGCCGGCGTAGCCGAGGCCGGCCACCACCTCCATGGTGGTGGCGGCGATGGCGGCGGAGGCGGCATCTGCCTCGGCGGCGGCGGCGTCGTAGGCCCGGAACGCCTCGCGCACGCCGTCGATCGTCTCCAGGTACCGGTCGTGATCGGCCTGGTACACCGAGCCCGGCTCCAGCCGCTCGGCCCGGTCGGCGGCGATGGCCAGGTCGTACCCGGCGCGCACCTCGGCGAGCCGGTACTGGCGGGTCACCTCGGTCTCGTAGGGGGCGGCGAGCACGCCGCGGACCTCGGCGATGGCGCCGGTGACGGCGGTCGCCACCGGGCGGAGCCCCTCGAAGTAGGCGGGCGCCCGGTCGGTGCCGGTGGGGCCGGTGCACCCGGCCGCGACCAGGGCGGCGATCACGACGGCGGCGGTCCTCCTCACGGCGCATCAGGGTACCGACCATCCGCCCCCCGGGCCCCGACGCGCTGCTGCGCCCTCGGGAGGGCGCAGCAGCGGGGCGCGTGGCGGGACGTCTCTGTCTACTCGGGTGCGTAGGTGAACGAGAAGGCGAACGCCGTGCCGTCCACGGTCACATCGATCGTGAACTCGTCGTTCGGCGTCGGGTTGTTGAAGTCGATGACCAGGGCGTACTCGCCGCTGCTCCCCACGGTCATGGACGCCGACCCGAACGGGCTGGTCGCCGACACCTCGCTGCCGGGGGCGGCGGTGCCGTAGATCTTCTCGGTCGGC
>JAHLKU010000005.1 GCA_020444505.1 Actinomycetota bacterium
GCCCCTTGCTCAGGAGTTCCGACTGAGCCGCTGCTCCGGGCGCGTGGCAGGTCGTGCTCCCCGGGGAGCATCGAGCCCTACCACTCGCAGTGGACCACCTGGTCGGTCCAGCCGGGCAGAGATGGGTGGTGGGCAACGTAGTCGAGAGGCCCCCACGTCTCGCCGTCGCAACCGAAGGTGGCGGCATGCCAATCTGTCTCCTGGGGCGACAGGCTTTCGTTGCCGTCGATGATCAGCTCACCCTGGATGTCGAATCCCTCGATCAGGTAGTTGATCTGGGCACCCTTCACCCGGTTGTCCTGGAGGCTGGCAGTGGCCCCGGCCGGCAGATAGGCCCAGAGCTGGCACATCTCACCGACGGCGCATGGCTGCCCCTCGGGTTGCGCAGGGTCGACTTCGCAGGTGTTGGGGTTGCCCACGTTGCCGTACCACCCGATGCGGCATCCGGCTCCCCACATGTGGGTTCCGATGTTGATCCCGGCGTGGATGCCGCCGCATTCGGTGTCCGACCGGCTGACGACGTTGTTGTCGTTGATCTCCAACCCGGAGATGTCGCTCGGACCCCACGTGTGCACGGCAATGCCCGCAAAGGCACCGTTGTTGCCCTTTCTGGAGATCACCGTGTTGTGATTGATCCTGGCGCCTCTGCCCCCGAAGAACACGATCGCCACATCGGTTGCGTTGATGACGGTGTTGTGCTCGATGACCAGGTCTGTCCCATCGGCGGTGATGCCGTCTGCCCATTGCGACAGCTCGCCGTCGGGATCGTTCACCGCACACCCGTCGATGTGGGTGTGCTCGCCTGCGGAGTCGATCACGTTGTTGGTGATGGAACTCGCGGCACCGGTGAATCCGAGCGCCGTTCCGGACTCGACGTTGGTGATGGTCAGGTGGTCGACGCTGAGGCCGGTGGACCACTTCGATGGCGCCGATCGGTAGTCCTGGGCGGGATCCTCTGGATCGATGCCGCCGGGAATGGAGATGCCGCCCGGATTGCACCACGAATCACCCGCCTCGGTGCATTCGCCGGCCACCCAGCTACCCCAGTGGTCGTCGATCCCGTTTGGGATCTCATCCGATCCGGCGGCCTTGCGGTACTCGCTCCCTCCGTCCAGATGGAGGTACTGCAGTGTGATGTCGTCCAGTTGGCCGGGAGATCCGGAGTATCGGGCTCGCGAGTAGAGATGGATCATGAACCCGAGGAGATCCTCGGTGGCGATCAACGAGGCCGGGTTGTCGGGATCCGAGGAGGTGAGGGTGAGGTTCGATTTCGGCCCGTCCATCATGAGGAAGAGGGTCTTGTCGATCAGGTACCCGGCGTAGTCGGGTCCCGTGCCGGAACTGAAGACGAGTGTCTCTCCGGTGCGGAGGGCTCCCAGGGCTGCCTGGATGGCATCACTGTCGGGCTGATCGTCGTACGGGTCCGCTCCGAAGGCATCCACCAGGACCTCGGTGATTCCCATGGTCGTGGGGGTCGGAGCGGTCGTCGTGGTCGAGAGAGCGGGTGGAGCCGGTGCCGGCGTCGTTGAGGTGAGCGGGATGGCGGTGGATGTCGCCGGGACCGTCGTCGACTCCGGCGAGGACGTCGGGGAGGCACACGCAGATGCCACCAGCATCGGCACCAGCCAAGAGCAGGTCCGCCTCATCGCTACCTCCCGTACCCGGACTCTACGGAGGGGATCGCCGCTGGGGGCCTCGGGAAGCATCCGGTGCCGCGGCGTGATCCTCCAGGCAGGCCTCACCTCCACCCGGGCCCTAGCCGCTCTTCGACTTCCCGACCATGAAGCCGATCACCCCGAGGCCGGCTGCACCGAGCACGCCCAGCCCGACCGGCAGCCAGGGGAATGGACCGGGGGGTTCGGGGTCTTCGGCGGCGACGAATTCCTTGCCGAGTTCCGGGATCGCCTCCGGAGGGATCCGGTCATCCGGATCGACGAACTCGGTCGGCCCCGTGTAGACCTGGCTGGCAGAACACAGCGGCCCCTTCGCGGTGATGGTGAAGGGTGTTTCCCCGTACTGGAAGGCGCTCATCTGCCCGCCGAGGATGGGCCGGTTGACGTGGAAGGCCCCGGTGGAGTCGGTGCTCGCCCACCCGTCGCCCACGCCCTGTTCCACTCCATCCTTGTACAGGTAGATGGTGACCTCGGGAAGGTAGCCCGATCCGTAGAGATTGACGTACCCGAGGTCGCCCTGAGGATCCTGGTAGGCCTCCGGGACTCCCGGCTCAGGTGACCCGGATCCCCACCAGGCGAACAGCGCGCAGGTCTCGGGCAGGTCGGGCGGCTGAGCGATCGTGGTCGCCTCGCACTCCGTCCCCTGAACCGTGACGACGAACGGCGCGGTGAACTGCGGGGGGATGACGTCCGCGAGCGTGGGGTCCCCGATCCAACTCGTGAGGTTGGGGTCCCCCCGGAAGAAGCGGCCCGACTGGTCGACGATCCCCAGGACGTAGCTGGTCCAGGTGACTCCGTCGACCACGAGCCAGAGCGTCTCCCCGGGAACGAAGCCGTCCCCGTAGATGTTCCACTGCCCGATGTTGTGGGGGTAGCTCCCCTGATAGTCCAGCGGGACGCCCGGATACGGCTCCCCGACACCGAACCACGCCGCGACCATGCACGCGGGACCAGGCTCGGTCGTAGTAGTAGTCGTCGTCGTCGGGGTCGTGGTGGCGGTCGTCGTGGTCGGCGCCTTGGTTGTGGGCGGCGCCGCGGTGGTTGACGTCGTGGTCGTCGGGACACCGACCGGCGTCGACGTCGTCGTCGACGACGGACTGGTGCCGGGCTCCGGTGGCGCAGCGGCCACGGGACCGGTCCACACCGTCCCGGCAATGGCGATCATGCCCACGGCGAGCGCGAACGGGGCAACGAGACTTCGGGATCGGCGCAAGGGCCCCACCCCCCTTTGGATTGCCGGATGGCGTCTCTCAGGCTACTCATGGCGTCGCGGAGGCGCTCAGACCCGCCAAGGCCCGATGCGCCACGCCGGATCTGCGTCATCACCCGAAGGCCCTCCGACACCGTGGCCCGAGCCCATTGCACGCTGGTGCACACGCCGGCTCGGGCGCCACGCTGCGCTTCTCCGTAGAGTGGCGGATCGTGCGACTGACTACCGACGGCGACGCAGCGATGCGGGTCACTGATGTGTTCGGGCTCGACGTGGCCACGACGGTGGAATCGCCGGTGCGGATCCGGCGGGAGCATCTCGCGGCGGTCACGATGGACGTCGAGATCATCGACGAGCACCCGCCGGACGTGATCAAGGGGCTCGCCGGTGGAGCGGGGCAAGTCGAGCTGTCGCGCGTCGAGGGACGCGGCAGGGTGTCGCTCCGGCCGGCGGGAAGAAGCCTCCGTGTCTTCGAGATGACGCAGCCGATCACCCTGCTCGACCCGTCGGTCATCATCGCCGTGGACACGGCCATCGACATCGCGCTCGGCGAGAAGCTCGATCGCTCGCTCGGTCTCGCCCGGCCGGCCCGCAACGCATGGGAACTCGGGGGGCGGGGTCTCATCGCGTTGGGCACGAGGGGACACGCCGAGGTTCGCGAAGTCACACCGGATGCTCCGCTGATCGTCGAGGTGGGTGCGCTCGTCGCCTACTCGAGGGGGATCGTGATGTCCGAAGCGGACGACTATCGAAGCCGGGTGGCCGCCCGGGGCGTGAAGCGGGTGCTCGGCACGGTCTTCGAGAAGCTCGGGGTGCCCCTGAAGCTCGATGGAGGGCGCGACCGCATCTGGGTCGTCGTCGAGGGCGGGGGTTTCATCGTCGTGCAGAGCGTCGTCGATTGATGCCGGCACGCGCCACTCCTGCCTGAGGGGACTCCATCCGCGTCGCGTCCACGGGTCGTCACGTCCCGGCTCCCATCCACCGGGCGCCCTGCGGTGCCGCGGCCCGACGTTCGTGTCCCGACCGGCCGCCGGCCGGGCGCCGGTAGAGTCGGCGGGCCGTCGAGGGAAGGCCGAGCAACGGGATGACCGCGGTGATCACGGGTGCCTCCGGGCACCTCGGCGTCAGCCTGATCCGGGCGCTCGTGGAGCGAGGCACCGCGGTGCGCGCCGTGGTGCACCGCAACGCGGCGCCGCTCGAGGGCCTCGGGGTCGAGGTGGTTCGGGGCGACGTGCTCGACCCGGCGTCGCTGCGTGAAGCCTTCGACGGGGCAGCCGCCGTCTACCACCTCGCCGCCGTCATCTCCATCACCGGCGATCCCGACGGCACAGTGGCCCGCGTCAACGTGGAGGGCGCCGCCAACGCGGCCGCGGCCGCCCGGGACGCCCGGGTCGGCCGGTTCGTCCACTGTTCGTCCATCCACGCCTTCGACCTCGCTGCCGGCGCCCCGGTGGTGGACGAGTCGTCTCCACGGGTCCCGCACGGGTCACGGAGGCACCCAGCCTACGACCGGTCGAAGGCCGACGGCGAGCGCAGGGTGCGGGAGGAGATCGCCGCAGGGTTGGACGGCGTCATCGTCCACCCCACCAGCATCATCGGGCCCGACGACCACGAGCCCTCCCGAATGGGGCGGTTCTTCCTCGGCCTCCGCGACCGCACCCTCCCGGCGCTCGTGCGCGGCGCGTTCGACTTCGTGGACGTCCGCGACGTCGCCGCAGCGATGGTGGCCGCGGCAGCACGGGGGAGGAGGGGCCGGTCCTACATCCTGGGCGGCCGCACCAGGACCGTGGCCGAGATGGCCGCGCTCGCGCGACAGATCGCCGGGGTGCGGCCCCCGCGCCTCGTGCTGCCCCGCGGCGTCGCCCGCCTGGGCCTGCCGTTCATCGCCGCCGCAGCGAAGGTCCGGAAGGTGGAGCCGTTGTACACCGCAGAGTCGCTCGACGCGCTGGCCCTCCGCAGCCGCATCGACCACGGCCTCGCCGCACGCGAGCTGGGGTTCACGGCCCGCCCACTCGAAGACACGGTCCGCGACATCTACCGGTGGTTCGAACGTGACTGAGGCCTCCTGGCACGGCGTGGCCGTCTGGGCCGAGTTCGGCTTCGCCGGGGCAGCGCTGCTCGCCCTGGTGTTCGTGGCGGCCCCGTACGGCCGTCACGAACGGCCCGGATGGGGGCCGACGATCCCCGCCCGGGTGGGGTGGCTGGTCATGGAGTCGCCTGCGGTGGTGGTGTTCGCCGCCCTCTACGCCCTCGGCGACCACGCCTGGGAGGCGGCACCGTTGGCCCTGGCCGCCATGTGGATGGCCCATTACGTGCACCGCACGCTCGTGTTCCCCTTCAGGATGCGCGAGCGGGGCAAGCGGATGCCGCTGGTGATCGCCGCGATGGCGTTCGTGTTCAACGTCCTCAACGTGTACGTGGTGGCCCGGTGGGTCTCACACCTCGGGGACTACGACACGTCGTGGCTGTGGGATCCCCGCTTCCTGGCGGGGGCGGCGGTGTTCGTGGCGGGGTCGGCCGTCAACCACCGGGCAGACACCACCCTGATCGGGCTGCGCAAGCCCGGCGACACCGGGTATCGCATCCCCGAGGGGTGGCTGTTCGACAGGATCACGAGCCCCAACTACTTCGGGGAGATCGTGGAGTGGTTCGGGTTCGCGCTCGCCACCTGGTCGCTCGCCGGCCTCGCGTTCGCCGTGTTCACCGCCGCCAACATCGGCCCGCGCGCCTTCGCCAATCGGCGCTGGTACCGCGCCACCTTCCCCGACTACCCGCCGGAGCGGAAGGCGCTGATCCCCTACCTCTGGTGACGGCGCGTGGCGGCCGGCGTGGGGCCCGCGCCATCCTCAAGTTCCCGGATCGCGGGACCGATGAACTGCCAAGGCATCCCAGGAGACGCCATGCGATACCACTGGATGCGGCAGGGGTCCGCCCTCGCCATCGGGGTCCTGATCCTGGCCGGCATCGCCGCCGTGATGAGCATCAATGCCCGCGCCGCCGGACTGGACACCGCCGGCAGCGCTGCGACGGGCATGACGATCTTCGACTTCGAGTGCGCCTCCTGCCACGGATACGCCGCCGAGGGCACCGACGCCGCGCCGGCCCTGGTGGGTGATGGCGCGCCCGCCGACGTCCTCAGCACGGAGGACATCGGCTGCAGGGTCGCCGAGGGGTTCGGTGCCATGCCGGCCGCGACCCTGTCCGACCGCGACCTCGCCGACGTGGCCGCCTACCTGCGCGAGATCCAGGCGTTCGGCGGCATCTGAGCCGTCAACCGGCGATCCGGGCAGCGATCTGCCGCACCTCGGCGGCCGCCGCGTCGAGGTCGATGGTGGTGAGCGCCCCGTTCTCGACCACCCGGCGCCCGCCCACCCAGACGTCGGTGACGTCGCGCGCCGACCCCGCCCAGACCAGGTGGCCCAGCACCTCCGCCGGGTCCTCCAGCGGCCCGTACTCGGGCCGATCGAGCGAGAACCGGACCACATCGGCCCTGCGGCCGGGTTCGAGCGCGCCCAGGTCGTCCCGCCCCAGGGCGGCCGCCGCTTCCGAGGTGACCATCCTGAGGGCGTCCTCCACCCCCAGGGCCTGGGCGTCCCCGTCCCGCAGGCGGGCGTAGAGCAACGCCAGCCGCGCCTCGGAGAGCACGTCGAGGTCGTCGTTGGAGGCGGGGCCGTCGGTGGACACCGACACGTTCACTCCCGCCTCCCGCATCGCCCGCACCGGGGCGATGCCGGACGCCAGTTTGCCGTTCGACCCGGGGCAGTGGGCGACGCCCACCCCGTGCCGCCCGAACAACGCCATGTCGTCCGGCGTCAGCCACACCCCGTGGGCCGCGATGACCCGGGCCTCCAGCAACCCGAGCGCCTCCAGGTGGGCGGGGACCGTCATCCCGGTGCGCTCCTCGACCGGAGCTCCCTCGGAGCGGGTCTCCGCCACGTGGATGTGCACCGCCATGCCGTGGGCGAGCGCAGCGTCCCGCACGGCCGCGAGCGCCTCGTCCCCGACCGTGTAGGCCGAGTGCGGGCCCAGCGTGAACTCCACCATCGGGTCGCCCGCATGCCGCTCGGACAGCGCGACCGCCTCGGTTATCTGCCCGGCCGGCGAGCCGAAACGCTCCGGGCCGCTGATGACGGCGGCCCCCACGATGGCCCGGATCCCGGCGCGGGCGGCGCCGGCGGCGATCTGCTCCGGGAAGAAGTACATCTCGTTGGTGGTGGTGACACCGTTGAGCAGCATCTCCGCGGACCCCAGCGCCATCCCGGCGGCGACGTCGGCGGGGGAGAGGCGCGCCTCCCTCGGCCAGATCGCCTCCCTCAGCCAGCGATCGAGGGGAAGGCCCTCCCCGGTGCCCCGCAGCACCGTCATCGACGTGTGGGCGTGGCCGTTCAGGAGGCCCGGCAGCAGCAACCCGCCCATCTGCAGCACCGCTGCGCCCGGCCTGGGCGGCGGGGCGCCGCCCAGCGGCCCCACCCCGGCCACCAACCCGTCCTCGACGTCCACGTACCCGGGGGCGTGCACCGAGCACGCGGCATCCATCGGCGCGACGGCGTCGGCGACCAGGCGCAGGGGCGGCGGCACGGTCACGATGCGGCCTCCAACCGGTAGACGGCGCCGGTGTCGGACGCCACCAGCAGCAACTCGCCCGCCCCGTCGAGCCCGAACGAGGCCACCGAGCCCAGTTCGCCGAGCGCTGCCGTCCAGTCCTGCGGCTGGGTGACGTTCTCCCCGTCGAACACGAACGAGCGCACCCACCCCGCGCACCAGTCGGCATAGAAGTAGTGGCCGTCCAGTTGCGGGATGGCGGCCCCCCGGTAGACGTACCCCCCGGTGACGGCGCACTGGTCGCCCTCGTGCGGGTACTCGAGGATCGGCCGGATCACGTCGGTGCGGCTGCCGCAGGCGGCGTCGAAGTAGCAGGTGGAGCCCTCCATGAGCGGCCAGCCGAAGTTGGCGCCGCCGTCGGCGAGCGCCACCGTGTCGATCTCCTCCCAGTTCTCCTCGCCCACGTCACCCACGTAGAGGCGCCCGCCGGCGGCGTCGATCGAGAACCGCCACGGGTTCCGCAGCCCGTAGGCCCAGATCTCCCCGAGGCCGTCGGTGGTCGTGAACGGGTTGCCGGGGGGGACGGCGTAGGGGTCGCCGCCGTCGACGTCGATCCGCAGGATGCTGCCCTGCAGCGTGTCGAGGCTCTGCGGGTTCACGGCGGCGTCGGTGCCGTCGCCGAGGCCGATGTACAGGTAGCCGTCGGGGCCGAACGTGAGCATCCCGCCCCGATGGCGGAAGCCCACCTGGTCCACCTCCAGGATCACCTTGCCCGACGCCGGGTCCGCCACGTTCGGATCGGCGGAGACGGCGTACTCGGCGATCACCGAATCGGTGTCGAGGTCGGTGTAGTGGACGAAGAACCGGCCGTTGGCGGCGTAGTCGGGATGGAAGGCGAGGCCGAGCATGCCCAGTTCCACCCCGCTGGCGCTGTCGATGAGGTCGGTGAGGTCCAGGAAGGGATCGCCGCGAACCGACCCGCCGGGCTCCACCACCGCGACCACCCCGGCGCGCTCCACCACGAACACCCGGTCGTCCCCGGCGGGGGACGCGGCGTACACGGGGAAGGAGAACCCGTCGGCCACCACCGCAGCGCGCAGCGCCAGGTCGGCGGTGGCCGGCGCGGTGGTGGCGGAGGCGTCCCCGGTGGTCCCGGTGGTCTCCGAACCGGATGCGAGGGTCGTCGCTCCGCCGGTGGTGACCGTGGACGCGGCGGCATCCGACGTCGACGTCCCTGGAGCGCCCGTGGTCGTGGGAGCAGCGGCGCCGTCCCCGCCGCCGAAGGCCAGGTAGGCGGCCAGCGCCGCCACCGCCACCAGGATCACGAGGGAGAACGGCCGGTTGGCGCGCGTGAACAGCAGCGCCGGGAAGGCGGGCTGGCTCGGCGGCCGGGGAGGACGGACGGTCATCTCGCCACATACTCGCAGGGCGGAGGCGCCGACGACGAGTCAGAACCGGCTCCGGGAACGGCCTGCCGGTGAGGGGCGTGGTGCCGGCCCGCGAGGTGGGGGAGGGACGTTCCCGACAGGCCGTCGCTTAGGGCCGAAAGACCCTAAGCGCCCCTTATCGCACCTGCTTGGATTGGCCCCAGTTAGCCGCACCTTGCGGGAGGAGTGACATGAACGACCGATCCAGGCTCTGGACGATCGGAGCGCTGCTCGTCGCTTTCGCACTGGTCGTCGCCGCGTGCAGCGGGGACGACGCCGGGGACACGACCACGACCGCGGCCCAGGTGACCACCACCACGGCCGCCACCACGACCACCGAACCGACGGTGGCGGAGCCGGCGGTCGAGATCCCGTTCCTGGCGAAGTGGGAAGCATCGGCGCACGCCGATTCCGAAGCCGAAGCATTCCGACATTGGGACGAGGACGACCCCGCGGTCGTCCCCGAATCGTGTGCCAAGTGCCACGTCGGCACCGGGTTCCAGGACTTCGTGGGTGCCGACGGCACCGCCGCCGGGGTCGTGGACAACCCCCACGATCCCGATACGACCATCACCTGCACGACCTGCCACAACGACGCCACCCTGGCGCTCGACAGCGTGACGATGCCCTCCGGCGTCGTGCTCACGGGCCTCGGCTCCGAAGCCCGCTGCATGACCTGCCACCAGGGCCGCGCCTCCAAGGTCTCGGTCGACGAGGCCATCACTGCGGCGGGCGTGGGTGACGACGAGGTCAGCGAGGACCTCGGGTTCATCAACATCCACTACTTCGCCGCGGCCGCCACCAAGTACGGCACCGAGGCGCAGGGCGGGTACGAGTACGACGGCCAGAGTTACGACGCCTACTTCAGCCATGTGCCCGGGTACGAGACGTGCGCCGACTGCCACGACTCCCACAGCCTGGAACTGAAGTTCGAGGAGTGCGCGACGTGCCACGTCGGCGCCACCGACATCGACGCCGTCCGGGACATCCGGATGCCCGGCTCGCTGGTGGACTACGACGGCGACGGGGATGCCTCCGAGGGCATCTACTACGAGATCCAGGGTGCCTCCGACACGCTGTACGCCGCCATGCAGGCGTACACCACGGAGATCCTGGGCACCGGGATCGTGTACGACGCCCATGCCTATCCGTACTTCTTCGCCGATCTCAACGGCGACGGGGAGGCCAACGAGGACGAGGCGAACTTCGGCAACCAGTACCCGGCGTGGACGCCGCGCCTGGTCCGTGCCGCCTACAACTACCAGGTCGCGCTGAAGGATCCGGGCGGCTTCGCCCACGGCGGGAAGTACCTGCTGCAGCTCCTCAGCGACTCCACCGCCGACCTCAACTCGGTGCTGGCGAGCCCGGTCGTCGTCGAAGCGGCGCGCCGCATCGACCACGGCCACTTCGCAGGCAGCGAAGAAGCGTTCCGGCACTGGGACGAGGACGGGGCCGTGCCGGCCACCTGCTCCAAGTGCCACAGCGCCGAAGGGCTGCCCCTCTTCCTGGCCGAAGGGGTGTCCATCGGCCAGGACCCGTCCAACGGGCTGGCCTGCGGCACCTGCCACGCCGACTTCAGCACCTGGGATCGCTACGAGGCCGGTGCGGTGACGTTCCCGAGCGGGGCGTCGGTGGACAGCGGCAGCAACGACATGAACCTGTGCATGAACTGCCACCAGGGCCGCGAGTCGGGCGCCAGCCTGGCCGCAGCCATCGGTGACGCAGGCACCGACGAGATCGTCGAGGGCCTGTCGTTCATCAACGTGCACTACTTCCCGGCCGGGGCCACGATCTTCGGGTCGGAGGTCGGCGGCGGGTTCGAGTACGCCGGCAAGGCCTACGCCGGCCGGTTCGCTCACGTCGAGGCGTTCGACACCTGCGTCGAGTGCCACAACGCCCACGAGCTCGAGGTCCGCACCGAGAGCTGCGCCGGGTGCCACGGCACCGAAGACGTGGCCGCCATCCGCATGTCGGACACCGACTTCGACGGCGACGGCGACACCGACGAGGGCCTGGCCGGAGAGGTCGAGACGTACCGCGCGATGCTCTACGACATCATGCAGGCGTACGCCGAGGCCAACGGCACGCCGATCGTGTACGACGCCGCGTCCTACCCGTACTTCTTCGCCGATCTCAATGGCGACGGGGAGGCGACGCCGGACGAGGCCAACTACGGCAACCGGTTCGCCTCGTGGACGCCCAACCTGCTCCAGGCTGCGTACAACTACCAGTACGCCACCAAGGATCCGGGGGCGTTCGCGCACAACGGCACGTACGTGCTGCAGTTGCTGTACGACTCGATCGAGTCCCTGGGAGGCGACCTCACCGGCGCCACCAGGCCGTAGCCGCAGTCCTCTCGCAAGGAGGGGGAAGGGCCCGGGGTCATCCCGGGCCCTTCCTTGTGCCCCGGCCGGGGAGGAGCCGGGCGATCGACCCGGGCGGGGACGCAGGCCGGCGGCGGAATGGCGGCGCGGCCGCACCTACCGCGGCTCCCTTCCGGGTACCCCGGCACCCACACCCGACGGCCCGGGGGTCTGGCGGGGCGGGGCACCCGGACGTGCGGACGGCGCCCCCGGCGCCCGGTTCCCGCCCAGGCAGCAGGGACCCCGGGTCGGGCGGGGGCAGCCGGTCGTGGAGCCTTCCCGCCACCCCCAGGTGCCCCGCCGTCGATCACGACGGGAAGGATCAGCGTGGAGAGGTGCAGGTGGCCGTGATGGAGGGCGGCGCCGCCTCGAAGGCCAGCAGGGCCTCTCCGTGGACGGCGTCGACGACCTGGCCGTCCGGGCCGGACGGCGAAGGCGCGCCGCGTCCGTGCCATGCCTCGACGCTGCCCGTCCGGGGCCCCTCCTCCGGAGCGGCGGGGAGAGCCACAGGCCTCCATGAGCGCCCCTCAGCGGCCCCGTGAGGCCTCCACCGCCCGGCCCGGGGACCGGGAGCGCGCGGCCGTGCGAGCGCCGCGGAGGGGCGTAGACGCGTCGCCCCGATCGCGCCTCGGGGCCTGCGGGGGGATGGCCTCCCTCGGGTGTGCAGCCGGGGGAGCGGGCACGCATCCGGCTCCGGACCCAGCCCGTCGCCGGGGCCATCGGGGCAGCATCCCTGCCGCCACAGGCCCTCCACGAGCGCCCCTCAGCGGCCTCTCACGGCGTCCCGGGGCCGGCCCGGCGGTAGGAGTGCCGCGACGGCGCGGCCGGCCGTCCCCGGTGCTGCAGGCGGGCGGCGCCGGGTGGCCCGGGCGCGGCCGGACGCCACCGCCGGGCCCGAGACCGTCCCCGGGCGGGGTACCCCGGCGACGATCCGATGAAGGCACGCACGAGGCCCCGGGCGGAGGGGCGCCCGGGGCCTCGCGATCTCCCTGTGCCGCTCGGGGTCAGTACCCCTGCGCCGGGTTGTGGCACTGCGTGCACCGGATCCGGTCCCACACCCCGGCGATGTCCACCGGGTGCTCGAACTCGAGGCCGTTCAGATCGGTCTCCAGAGAGGTCACATCGTCCGACGGCCCCTGCGCCACGATGGAATGGCAGGTGTCGCACGCGTTGGCGATCGTCGTCCCCTCCGGGGAGACCAGGTCGTCGTTGTGGCACCGGAAACACCCGTCGTTGGTGAAGTGGCTCAGGTTGTTGACCCGCACCCGGTAGTCCGTCTCCATCTCGGGGAAGAAGTTCCCGGCGTAGATGTCCTGCAGGGTGGCGGCGGCCTCGTCGATCTGCGCGCGCAGGGCCTCGATGTCGTCGGGGTACTCGGCGGCGTAGAACTCCGAGAGCCCCCCGGGGATCGCCGCGAGCGCCTCGTCGGTGGTCTCGTACCGTGCGTTGAGCAGGTCCAGGCCCACCTTGCGGATGTAGGGCAGGTCGGCATCGATGGTGCCGCGGGAGATCTCCAGGTTGATGGCGGTCGCCGGCGGCTGGAACTTGTGGCTGGGACGGTTGTGGCAGTCGATGCAGTCGAACGTCCGCACCTCGTACCCCTCGCTGTCCGGGCCGATGTCGGACTCCGGGTCGTCGTAGACGGTCACGTTGCCGTCCAGATCGGTGGCCCGCACCCAGGGGATCTCCTGCCGCTGCACATCCGCCGCCACGTACTCGATGGTGTTGGCCGTCACCATGTGCCAGTGGATGCCCTCCAGGTGGCCGGTGCGGGGGTTCCCGCCGCCCACGTTCACCAGCAGGGTGATGGTCCAGGGGGAGTTGGCCTCGTCGGTGCGGAAGTACGAGATGTTGGTCAGCGTCTGGCCGTAGAACTGCTCGGGCCAGTGGCAGTGCTCGCACGTCTCCTGTGCCGGCCGGAGCGCCGTCACCGGGGTGGGGATGGGCCGCTCGAACGAGTTGGTGAAGGTCTTCCACACCTGCCGGAGGCCGTCCAGCTTGGACTTCACCCAGACCGAGCGCCCGGGGCCGATGTGGCACTCGACGCAGGGGACCCGGGCGTGGGCCGACGCCAGGTACGTGGTGTTCTGGGGGCCCATCACCTCGTGACAGGCCGTGCCGCAGAAGGACACGGATTCCGTGGCCTCGTACGCCCGGATGCCGCTGTAGACGACCAGGACCAGCAGGACGGCCATGCTGCCGAGGAAGAGCCACAGGTTGCGCATGTAGCGGGGATTCGAGGGCTCGATGCGCAGCATGAACCGGATGCGCTCACCGCGCTTGCGCGCCTGGCGGGCCACACGGATCGCGCCGATGGCGGTCAGCGCCGCGCCGACGGTGATGACGAACGGGATGCCGATCCAGGTGACGATGGCCCGGTACGGGTTGTCGGCGCCGCCCAGGAGATCGATCCCCACCATCACGACGAACGCCAGGATGCCGGCGCCCACCAGGGCTCCACCGATGGCCGTCAGGGGATAGGTGAACAGGTTCCTGGCGACCCGTTCGGGAGGCGCTGCCGTCCCACCTCGTTCGGGCTCTCCGCCTTCGGCCTTCCCGGGATCGTCGGTGCGATCGCTCATGGTGGGGTCCCCTCCTCCCTGGTCGTAAGGGGGACCTTACGAACACGGGGCGGCGGGTCACCAGGGACCTTCGACCCTTCCGGGTGGGACGCGCGGCCGGAGCGCACGGGCGCGTCGAGCCGCCGGAGGAACCGGGAACCCGCCGCGCTGCCGCCTAGCCGCCGGCCTCGGGGGCACCGTTGGCGATCCACTCCCGCAACACCGCGAGCGCGGCGTCGTCCAGTTGGCCGGGGTGGCCGCCGGCGGCCTGCACGGCGTACAGCGGGGATGCCTCGGGGTCGCCCGCGGTCACCGCCGCCAGAGCGCTCTCGTAGGTGGTCAGATCCAACCCGGCGGCGGGCGAGCCCCCGCCGTGGCACGCGGCGCAGGACGCCAGCAGGCCCGAGACCGGGCTCTGCCACCCGGGAGGCCCGCCGGCCGACCCCTCACCCGCGGTGGCGGGTGCGCCGGCCGTGATCCACGCCCGGATGCTGGCGATCTCCTCGTCGGTGAGGACCACGGCGTGGTCGCCGCCCTCCATCACCTGCACCAGCGCCGACCCGTCGGGGTCGCCGGCCACGACCGCGCCCAACGTGCCCTCGTACGTGGCCAGGTTCAGGCCGCCGAGCGCCATGGCCTTGCCGTGGCAATCGGTGCACCGGTTGTTGCGGAACACGGCCTGCAGGCCGTCCTCCCAGCCGACGGCCGGGATGGTGGTCGTGGTGGCCGCGACGGGGGTGGTCGTGGTGGGCGCCACCAGGGTGCCGGTGGTCTCGACCGGGGCGAACACCTCCACCTGCTCGGGGGGATCGATGGTGGCGATGGCCGTGTCCTCGAAGGTCACGAACACCCAGATGCCGGCCATCATGATCAGTGCGGCGCCCGCCGCGGCAGGGATGTAGATGCGGGTGCGGCGGCTGGCGGCCTTGCCCGTGGGCGGGGTGAACGCCTGGCCGGCCTCGATCTGCTCCAGTTCGAGCCCGTGCTCGTGCTCCATGTCCTTCCGGCTCATGGTGCCGGTGAACATCGAAGTGTTGAAGCTGCGGACGTGCACGTGGTACATGTGCCACACGATCACGGCCAGCACGGCGAGGAGGGCCTCCCCGCTGTGGAACACCTTGGCGGCGGGGATGAACTCGCCGGGCAGCACCTTGGCGGTGGCGATGGGGTTCCAGAGCAGGAACCCGCTCACCACCATCACCAGCGTGCCCCACACCAGGGCGTAGTACTCGAGCTTCTCCTCCCAGGTGAACCGGCCCTGCTTGGGAGGCTTCGCCTCTCTGCCGGCCAGGTAGCGGACCGAGTGCTGGGCGGCCCTGAGGTCGGCCATCGAGGGCAGCATCTCCCGGGGGCGGCGCTGCACGTACTTGCGGTACCCGATGGCACCGATGTGGTACACGACGGCGACCATGAGGATGGTGGCGAACACCCGGTGGACGACGCGCACCGATTCGATGCCGCCGAAGAGGTCGATGATGCGCCGAGAGAGCCAGGCGCCGGCATAGCGCTGGGGGATGCCGGTGACGGCCAGCATCGTGAACGACACCAGCTGGGCGACGTGCTCGAGGCGGTCGGAGATCGAGAACCGGCGGTAGCGCTCAGCCATTGGCGGCCCCCTTCCTGGTGCGGCGGTCCCTGAAGGTGAGCAGCACCACGTACACCCCCATCGCCCCGATCGTGATGGGGATGATCAGGCGGTAGAACCACTGGGCCAGCCACACCAGCGTGGCCTGCCCCGGCGCCGGGGTGTAGTGCCCCAGCCACGAGGCCGGGAAGTTGTCGGTCGCATCGGGATGGCAGCGCTGGCAGGTCCGCAGGATGTTGTCCTTGAACGTCTGGCTGTTCGGGTTGTCGGCCGACTGGATGCTGTGGACGCCGTGGCAGTCGATGCAGACCGGCTTGTTCGTCTCCTGTCCGGGCGCCAGGGCCTCGTACAGCACCACCGTGGTGCCGTGGAAATCGGAGATGTAGGTGTCGAACGTGTCGGCGCGGATGCCGTACTTGCTCATGAGGTCGGGGTCGCTGTGGCAGTTCGCACAGAGCTGCGGCGAGAACAGGTGGAACTCGGGCAGCGACGGGCCCTCCACGTCGTGCACGCCGTGGCAGTCGGTGCAGGTGGGGACGTCCCTGACGCCCGACAGCAGCGCCGCCCCGTGCACCGAGTCCTCGTAGACCTCGTAGATCTCGTAGTGGCAGTTCCTGCACGTCTCGGCCACCTCGGGAGTGTGGGCGACCGGCTTGCTGACCTCGTGCGAGCCGTGGCAGTCGGTGCAGACCGCGGCGTCCAGGTTGCCTCCGGCCAGAGCGGCGGAGTGGACGTTGTCCATGGTCGCCGTCGCCTCCGAGGTGTGGCAGCCGGCGCAGGCCTGGTTCAGGTCCACCACCCAGGTCCGGACGTCGGGGGCGGGGAAGGGATCGTGGGGGAAGCCGGAGATGTCGGTGTGGCACAGCACGCAGGGGATGTCCACGGGGCCGTGCACCGAGGCCTCGTGGGCCTCGACGTCGAACGTCAGCGGGAGCACCTCGCCGGAGGGAAGGGTGGTCTGGAACCCGGGGTTGCCGTGGCACGACAGGCAGGCCTCGTTGCCGGTCGCCTGGTCGGCCGGCTCGGCCTCGTCGTCCTGGGCGGCGGCGGTGCCTGCCGTGAGGGCCAGCACGGCCACGACGGCGCCGGCCAGGCCCAGGAGAGCGGCGAGGTGCCGCCCCCTCGCGGTTCCGGTGCTCTCAACGTTCACACAGGCCTCCCCACGGGCGTCGCAGCCATTCAAGTCGGCACGGGCCGCCGCCGCGTAGGGCCGAACGTCCCGTACCCCGTGGTAGTTCGTCCGGCCGGAGCCGGCCGGTGGCGAATCAGCCGGCGACGAGCTCGTCGAGCACCGGCATCAGGTCGCCCGCGACGATGGCGCCGTATTCCTTGTGCACGATGACACCGTCGGCGTCGACCACGTAGGTCTCGGGCACCCCGTAGACGCCGAACTCCACCACGGCGCGCGAGCCGGGGTCCTGCAGGTAGAGGTACCCGTCCCCCCACCCGTACTGGTCCAGGAACCCGGTGATGGCCGCGGTGGTGTCCTGGTAGACGATGCCGACGAACTGCACCCCCCGGTCACCGTAGGCGTCGGAGAGTGCCGTCAGCTCGGCGTGCTCGGCGCGGCAGGGGATGCAGTAGGAGGCGAAGAAGTTGATCACCAGCACCTCGCCCCGCAGGTCGGCGAGCGCCACGGTTCCCGAGCCGTCGAGGAGCGGCAGTTCCAGGTCGGCCATCTGCTCGCCGGCCAGCGGGATGTTGCGGGGCTCGCGGGGATCGTACGACCCGGGATCGGTGCGCAGGAACATCACCCACGCCGTCGCGATCACCAGGAGGCCGGCACCCCCGACGATCACCCAGAAGCCGACGCCGCGCCGGCGGGTCTCTGTCGGCTGATCGGTCACGCGCCACCTCCTCGGGCCTCGTCCAGCATCCGCTCCACCTCGGGACGGAGCTCGTCGGGGAGGTCCGGGTATCCCAGCACCTCCTCGAACAGCGGCACCGCCGCCTCACCGTCCTCCATGCCGTACAGCAGAACGATGGCCTTCCACAGGACGGCCTCGCCGTACACCGGGTCGAGGGCGATCGCCGTGTCCAGGAACGACAGGGCCGTCTCGGCGTCGTTGAGCGCCGCCCACGCCATCCAGCCGATCCGGGCGTTGGCCACGGCCGCCTCGGCGTCGGTCGGATCGCTCGCGGTGACCGTGGAGTAGTGGTTCATGGCGCTCATGAAGTCGCCGCTCTCGAAGTACATGTCGGCCAGCGCCAGCCGCATCGCGTTGTTGTCCGGCTGGGCGGCGACCGCGGCCTCCATCTCGGCCAGCGAGCCGGAGGCGGCGGGGGCGGCCGTCGTCGTGGCGGTCGGCCCGCCGTCGCCGGAGGTGGCGAGGACCACGATGACGACGGTGGCCAGCACCATCGCCGCGATCACCACGGCCACGGTCGGCCACGGGCTCTTGGCCGGCGCCTTGGCGGCGGCGCCCTTCCCGGGTCCCTTGGGCTTCGCCTTCGCGACCGGCTTGGGAAGGGCGGCCAGGGCGGAGCGGGCCTCCTCGAGGTCACGGCGGTACCGGGCCTCGAGTTCGCTGGCCGCGGCCTCGTCCAGTTCGCCGTCGTCCACCTGCGCCTGCAGGTCGGCCAGATCCTGCTGGGCGATGCGGATGCGCTGCTCCAGCGCGCTGCGGCGGATCTCGTCGCTCATGCGGGCTCCTTGGCGCGTCGTTGCCGGGTCCAGATGAGGTAGGCGCCTCCGACGAGAGCGGCGGCAGGCGCCAGCCACAGCAGCAGCGTGCGCACCTCGAAGCGCGGGTCGAGCCGGATGCCGTCGCCGTACCGCTCCGTGAAGAAGTCGAGGATCTGATCGTCGGTCTCCCCGGCCTCCACCTTCTCGGCGACGATGTCCATCATGGCCTCAGCCGTCTCCGACGGGGACTCCACGATGGCCTCGCCCTGGCAGACCGGGCACTTGATCCGCTCGCCGAGTGCCAGGACGCGGTCGGTCTCGGACGGCTCCCCGGCGACGAAGCCCCAGCCGACCACTCCGGCGAGCCCGAGGGTCACGACCCAGGCGAGGATCCTTCGGATGCGCTCAGGCACGGGCGGCCTCCTTGTCCTCGGCGCGGGCCCTGCGGGGCGGCCGTGCCAGCCATCCCCACAACCCGCCGGCGGCGGAGAGGAACCCGCCGGCCCAGACCAGCCAGATGAACGGGAACCAGTGCATCTCGAGCCGCACCGAGTCCTCCGTAGGGGTCCCCGCGAGCGCCAGGTACAGGTCGCCTCTCAACCCGGTGTCCACCGCGGGCGAGGGGATCTGCCGCCCCTGGATGCGGTACTCGTTGAGCCGCGGTGCCAGCGTGCTGAGGAGGTCGTCGCCCCTGCGGATCTCGATGTTGGTGCCGACGGCGATCCGGTTTGGCTGCTCGTCCACGAAGGACCCGACATAGGTGACCTCGAAGCCGGCGAAGTCCACCGGTTGGTCGAGGGGAAGGTCCACCTCGGTGTGTTGGGCCTGGTTCGAGGAGATGGCGATCCCGAGCGCCAGGACGGCCAGGCCGACGTGGGCGATCATCCCGCCCCAGTAGGCCGAGTCCTTCCGCAGCGCCCTCCACGCCTCGCCGGCGGCGTTCGAGCCCCGCTTGGCGGCCGCCCGCCGGGCCGTCACCCACAGGTGCCTGGCCGACGTCCCGATGATGAAGGTGGAGAGCAGCACGGCGCCGAGCACCCACCCGTTGGGCCGCCACAGCACCGCCCACGCGGCGGCGACGGCGAGCGCGACCCGCATCGGGGTGCGGATGCGTTCCCAGACCACGCGGCCCTGGGCCTTGCGGAACGGCATCACCTGGCCGATGCCCACCGCGAGCAGCAAGGCGTAGGAGATGGGCAGGGCCATCCGGTCGAAGAACGGCCGTCCAACGCCCACCTGATCGCCGGTGGCCCACTCCACGAACATCGGGTAGAGGGTGCCGACCAGCACCACGAAGGCGAACACGCCGAGCAGCAGGTTGTTCAGCATGAACATGCCCTCGCGGCTCACCAGCGAGTCGATGCGCGGCGCCGAGCCGATGCGCTGGATGCGGGCGGCGTACACGCCGTACCCGCCCACCAGGATCAGCACCAGGAACCACAGCAGCATGGGCCCGATCTCGGACTGCGTGAAGGCATGGACCGAGTTGATGATGCCGGAGCGGGTGAGGAAGGTGCCCAGGATGGTGAGGGCGAACGTCGCCACCACCAGGGCGTAGCTCCACGCCTGCAGCACGCCCCGGCGCATCTGCAGCGCCGCCGTGTGCACGAACATGGTGGCCACCAGCCAGGGCATGAAGGAGGCGTTCTCCACCGGGTCCCATGCCCAGTAGCCGCCCCACCCGAGCACCTCGTACGACCACAGCCCGCCGAGGACGATGCCGGCGGTGAGGAAGATCCATGCCACCCGGGTCCAGGTGCGGGTCACCCGCAGCCAGCGGTCGCCGGCCTCGCCGATCAGCAGCGACGCCATGGCGAACGAGAACGGCGCCGCCAGCCCGACGTAGCCCACGTAGAGCATCGGCGGGTGCACGGCCATCAGCGGGTGGTTCTGCAGCAGGGGATTGGGGCCGAGGCCCTGCGCCGGCGCCGACGCTGCGGCGAACGGCTGCCAGGACCCGGAGGCGCACCCGAAGCCGAACGACCCGGCCTCGGTGCACACCTGGAAGGGGTTCGACGAGGTGGCCATGAGGAGGAAGAAGAACGCCGAGATCACACCCATGACGGCCAGCGCCCCGGCCCACAAGGGATCGGCGTCGTCCAGGCGGCGCATGCCCCACCAGATGAAGAAGGTGAACACGGCCAGCACGAGCCCCCAGAGCACCAGGCTCCCTTCCAGGGCGGCCCAGGCGCTCGCCATCTTGTAGAGGAACGGTGTGGTGGTCGCCGAGTTGTTGGCGATGTACTCCACCGAGAAGTCGTTGGCGAGGAGGCCGATCTCGAGGGCGCCCATGGCCACGACGGCGCCGGCGATCAGGCCCACGGCGGGGATCGCAAGGCTCGAGGCGGTGGCCTGCCCGGGGCGCCGGAGGGCCACGAAGCCGCGCACCGCCAGGGCGACGGCCGACAGCAGCGCCACCCAGGTGCCCAGGAACCCCAGGAACGAGGTCATGACGCCGAGCCCGGGCCCGGGGTGTGCACGAGCGAGCGCATGTGATCCCTCCTCTGGCGCCGGGTGAGCCCCGGACGCGTGCCCGCACGCTAGCGCGGCCCCGCCGGTTCTCTTCCGGGTCGGAAGGCCCATCCGGCCCGGGCCTCCCGGCGGCCGGAGTGCCCCACCTCGACGCACCGGACACGCGCCGCGGCGCAGTACCCTGCGACGGTCATGGACCTCTTCCTCTCCGCGCTCCTCATCTTCGGGCTTCGCCTCGTCGACGTCTCCCTCGGCACCATCCGCATCGTCCTGCTGACCAGGGGCGACGCCTGGAAGGCCGGCCTCGTCGGCTTCGTCGAATCCCTCACCTGGGTGGTCGCCGTCAGCCAGGTGCTCGGCAACCTCAACGACCCGGTCCGCATGCTCGGCTTCGCAGCGGGATTCGGCACCGGCACGTTCGTCGGCGTCATGATCGAACGGTGGCTGGCGATGGGCACCTACGTGGTGCGCATCGTGGCGCCGGTGTCGTCGCCGCAGGCGGCCGACGCGCTGCGCGCAGCGGGGTACCCGGTGACCGTGTTCAACGGTGAGGGCCGTGACGGCGAAGTCCGCCTGGCCATGAGCGTCGTGCGGCGCCGTCAGACCAAGGACGTCCTCCGGATCGTCTACGAGGCCAACCCCGCTGCCTTCGTGACCTTCGAGCACGCCCGCTTGCCGTCTGCGAGCCTCCGGGCCGCCACCTCGGTCAGGAAGTAGCGGGGCGCCGCCGCAGGAACCAGGCGACCGCCAGTCCCAGCGCGGCCACGGCGGCAGCGAACACGAACGTCTCGCCGAGCGCGGTGGCGGTCACCGACTCCCGGGCGGCATCGAGCGCGTCCTGATAGCCGGGGTCGGACACGGCGGGCAGGTCGAGCGACCGGCGCAGGGTCTCGAACCGGTTCAGGAACCAGGCCGTCAGGCCCGAGAGGCCCACCGCGAGGCCCATCAACCGGGCCAGGATCACCAGGCCGCCGGCCACGCCCCGCCGGTCGTCGGGCACCGCGTCCACCACCGCCGCATTCGTGGGCGCCGTGAGCAGGCCGAACCCGGCGCCGACGAGCGCCAGGTGCCACGCCATCGTCCATGGGCCGGTGTCGGGCTCCCAGAGCCACCCCATGAGCACGAACCCGGCCCCGCTCAGGACCAGCCCCGCTGCGATCACCGGCCGGTACCAGGTGCGCCCCGTCAGGATGCCGCCCAGGTAGGCGGCGGCGGCCATGGTGGCGGTCATCGACGACAACACCCAGCCGCTGGTGACCGCGGCGCGTTTGAGGTCGGTCTCCACCACCAGGTTGACGAACAGCGGCACGTCCACCATCGCCACCACCAAGGCAGCGCCGGCCAGGAAGTTGACGCCCAGCGCGGGAGCCACGTTGGGGAGCCGGAACAGGCGCAGGTCCACCAGGGGATCGCGGCTCCGCCACTCCAGCCACACGAACACGCCCAGGGCCACGAGGGCGACGGCCAGGATGGGGAGCACCGGCAGCGACCGGTCGGTGCTCAGGTCGGCCAGTTCGGCGATGTCGCCGACGCCGGAGATCTCCCCCGACGAGAGCAACGCGATGTTCATGCCCACCAGGGCCGCCGACAGGGCGGCGGCCGCGGGCCAGTCCATGTGGCGGGGCGCCGACGGCCGGTCGTGGTCCTGCAGCGCCCACCACGTGGCGGCGATCCCGATCAGCGCCAGGGGGACGTTCAGGTGGAACTGCCACCGCCAGTCCAGGTAGCGGACCAGCATCGCCCCGAAGAGCGGCCCCCACACCCAGCCGATCGTGTCCACGGCTCCCAGCACGCCCAGCGCTGCCGGCCGCTTCCGCTCCTCGTAGACGTCGCCGATCACCGCCAGGGCCACCGGCACCATGGCGCCCCCGCCGACGGCCGTCAGCACCCGGCCCGCCAGGAACCACCCGAGCGTGTCGGACTGCGCCACCCAGATGGAACCGATCAGGAAGACGGCGAGGGACCCGGCGTACACCCGCCTCCTGCCGACGATGTCGCTGAGGCGGCCCATGAACGGCATGACGGCGACGTACGCCACCAGGTAGGCGTTCACGATCCAGGCGGCGTCGCCCATGCCCTCCGGCAGCGGGATGTCGAGGTCCCCGATGATCTGGCGAAGCATGGTCGCCGCCACGGTGAGGTCGTCGGCGGCGATGAACACGCCGAACGAGACCACGGCGAGGATGACGGCGGGGGAGGGTCGGCGCCGGGTCATGCCCCTGAAGGGGCCTCGATGGTCACCGGCTCGTCGAAGTCGGAGAGCGTGATGGTCCACTCGCTCTGCGCCCCGCCGAGGACCGTGGCGAACTCGACGCGGGTGATGTGGCCGGTGTCGGGATGGATCCAGATGTCGGCCTCCACCGCCTGCGCCGAGACCAGGCCGGCGGTGAGCACCTCCACCCGGGGGGCGGCGATGTCGCCGTGGACGACGTACCGGGGCCCGTCGCCCGCATCGGCCGTGCCGGCGTAGGAGACGCCGCTGAGGTCGTCGGTCAGCAGCGGGACCCACCCGGTTGCGGGGTCGAAGATGACCGCGATGTTGAAGCCGCTCCCCTCGGGGATGGCCTCCCAGGCGCCGGTCAGCGGGTTGGTGAGCCACACCTTCGGGCCGATGGCGATCGTGCCCACCTCGGCCGAGATGTCGTTCACCTTGACGTCGAGGATGGCTCTGGCGCGATCGGGCGCCGAGTACTGCCCCTCGGCCGACACGAAGTCGAGCCCGGCGATCTCCACCGGGGCGCCGCCCCGCACCATCTCGAAGCGGGCCGAGCCGATGCTGCCCATCGCCACGGCGGCGTCGGAGAGCAGCACGTCGAGGTCGGCGGGCGGCTCGAGGTCGGCCCCACCGCACGCGGCGAGCGTCACGGCGAAGGCGAGCAGGGCGGCGATCCGTCTCACGAAGGGGGAGCGTACCCGGCCCGGAGCAGCCTCACCCGCCGGCCGCCGCCGCCATGGCCTCCCCGGCGCCGACCACCTCGACCATCCGCTCTGCGCCCTTCGGACCGCCCGCCACCGCGTCGCGCAGCGCCTCGAGCGGGAAGAGGCTCTCCAGGGCGGCGATCGCCGCCGTGGCCGCCAGCGCCAGGTCGGCCTTGGCGAGCCGCATGCCGGCCGCATCGGTGTCCAGGACGACCGTCCTCCCGGCGTGGGGCGGCGGGTCGAGGCCCGGCACCGCCACCAGCAGCCCCCCCGGGCCGAGGCGGGCCGCGTCGCGCGCCGCGCGCGCCGCGCCCTCCGGGGCCAGGAGCGCGACCACGTCGGGGCGGGCGGAGACGTCGTCGATGGGGTGGGGGTCCACCACCAGCGATGCGACCGAGTGGCCGGTCTTGACGGTGACCGGGTAGTCGTCGCGCTGGGCGGCGTAGAGGCCGGAGGCGATGGCAGCGCGGGCAGCGGCACGCGCCGCCGAGAGGACCCTGCCCCCGGCCGCGCCCGCCAGCACCACCGTCCTGCGCCCGTCGAGCCCGGAGCGATGGGTGCGGGGGATGTCGCCCGGGCGCACCGGCCCAGCGGCATCGGCGGCGGCGGCCTCCCGGTAGGCGGCGGAGAACTCGCGCACATCGCGCCGGGCTGCATACCCGCGGCGCAGCCCCAGCTCCTCCATGGTCTGCTCCATGCCCTTGCGGGAGAACCGGTTGGACCGCACGTAGTAGGCGGAGCACAACTCCCACACGTCCAGCACCGCGAAGCCGGGGTGTGCCATGGCCTCGGCGATCCGCTCGCCGAGGTCGTCGTCGAACGAGGTGCACCGGTAGGCCAGCGCCGCGCCGTTGACGGCCGCGGTGCCGCAGATGTCCAGCGGGCGCTCCAGGTTGCCGCCGGGCGTGGTGGAGGTGATGGCGCCTTCCGGGGTGGTGGTGGAGTGCTGGCCACCGGTCATGCCGAAGTTCAGGTTGTTCATGACCAGCACGGTGATGCCGACGTTGCGGCGGGCCGCGTTGATGAGGTGGGCGCCCCCGATGCCGGTGCCGCCGTCGCCCATGATGACGACGACCTCGAGCGTCGGGTCGGCCAGCTTGATGCCGGTGGCGTACGTGATGCTGCGCCCGTGCAGGCCGTGGAAGGCGCTCGTGGCGAAGTACTGATCCGACAGCCCGCTGCATCCGATGTCGCTGACGACGACCACCCGGTCGGCCGGGGCGCCCCGAAGCGCCAGCGCCCGGTCGAGGGCGTCGAGGATGGGGCCGTGGCCGCACCCCGGGCAGAACGGGTAGGGGCGCTCGTTGCGATACGAGCCCAGAGGGGTGATCGTGACGGCGGTCATGCCAACGCCTCCTGGAACTCCTCCGGGGCCAGCATCTCGCCGTCGATGCGAGTGAGGCGCCGCACCTCTCTGCCCGCGGCGATGCGTTCGATCTCCCTGGCGTAGAGGCCGGGGTTCAACTCGGCCACCACCACGCGCTCCACCCCGGCCATGGCCTCCACGAGCGCCGTCTCCGGCACCGGCCAGAGGCTGTGCACGGTCGCCATCGACACCGGCGCGCCGGCGGCGCGCGCCCGGCGGACGGCGGTGCGCATCACCGCCGCCGTGCTGCCGTACGACACGACCAGGGTGGCGGCGCCGTCCTGCAGGTCGGCATCCACCATCTCGATCTCGTCCCGGTGCTCCTCGATCTTGTCGATCAGGTGCCGGTTGAGGGCCCCCACCCGCGCCGGGTCCTTGGTGATGAAGGCGTGCTCGTCGTGGGTGGAGCCCGTGAAGCGCACCGGGCGGCCGGTCCCGTAGCGCACCATCGGGGTGGTCTCGTCCGACGGTTCGTACCGGTACATCGCGTCCGGGGCCTCCTCGACCGCCCTGGCGCGCACCTCCGCAGGGGGGAAGGCGCCCACGTCGGCGGTGCCCATGGTGAGGTTCAGGTCCTTGTCGGTCAGCACGAACACCGGGCACCGGAACCGCTCCGCCAGGTCGAACGCCCGCATCGTCAGCGTGTAGCACTCGGCGATCGTCGAGGGGGCGAGCGCGATGATCGGGTAGCCGCCCGACGTCCCCCATCGCACGAACTGGACGTCGCCCTGGGCGACCGTGGTGGCCCCGCCGGTGGCCGGCCCCAGGCGCTGCACGTCGATCACCACCAGCGGGACCTCGCCCATGACCGCCAGGCCCAGGTTCTCGCTGTAGAGGCTGATCCCGGGCCCGCTGGTGGCGGTCATCGCCCTCGCCCCGGCCAGCGACGCTCCGATGCACATGCCGATCGAGGCGATCTCGTCCTCACCCTGGACGGCGACGCCTCCGGACCGGGGCAGGTCGCGCATCAGCGCCATCAGGATGGGCGACGCAGGGGTGATCGGGTAGCCGGCGAAGAAGTCGCAGCCGGCGTCGAGGGCCCCGAGGACGATGGCCGTCGAACCGTCGATGTAGGAGGGCATGATCTCCCAGCATCCTCGCAGACGGGGCGCTCGGCCAGGGACGGAAGACCCTGCGGGCCGGGACCCGGGGAGCCGGACCGCTCAGACCACGCCCAGCGACGCCCCCACCCGGGCGAACGCCTCCGCCGCCCGGTCGAGGTCGGTGGGGGAGTGGGCGGCCGACACCATCACCCGGATCCGGGCCTTGCCGCGCGGCACGGTGGGGAACCCGATGGCCTGGGCGAACACCCCCTCCTCGTCGAACAGGCGGCGTGACAACTCGCGGGCCAGGGCCACGTCGCCGAGCATCACCGGGGTGATCGGCGTCTCGCTGTGGCCGAGGTCGAACCCGGCGCCGCGCATGGCCTCCTTGAACCGGGCGGCGTTGGCCCACAGCCGGTCCACCAGGTCGGTGGACTGCTCCAGGATGCCGACCGCTGCGATGCAGGCGGCGACGTCGGGCGGGGTGACGGCCGAGGAGAACAGGAACGGCCGGGCCCGCTGCGAGAGCCACTCGATGAGCCGGGCCGAGCCGGCCACGTACCCGCCCACCGCCCCGAACGCCTTCGACATGGTCCCCACCTCCACGTCCACCCGACCGTGGAGCCCGAAGTGATCGACGATGCCGCGCCCGCCGCGGCCGAGGACGCCCTCGCCGTGGGCGTCGTCCACCATGGTCATCGCCCCGTGGGCCTCGGCGGTCTCGACGATGCGGTCGAGCGGGGCCAGGTCGCCGTCCATCGAGAAGACGCCGTCGGTGATGACCAGGACCCGGCGCGCCCCAGCGTCGCGCGCCTCACCCAGTGCCCGGGCGAGGTCGTCCACGTCGGCGTGGCGGTAGATGGAGCGGGATGCCTTGGTGAGGCGCACCCCGTCCACGATGGAAGCGTGGTTCAGTTCGTCGGAGACCACCGCATCGCCCTCTCCGACGAGCGCGGCGATCGTCCCCAGGTTGGCGGTGAATCCCGACTGCAGCGAGATGGCCGCCTCCACGCCCTTGAACGCGGCGAGGCGCTGCTCCAGTTCGTCGTGGATGGTCATGGTGCCTGCGATGGTGCGCACCGCACCGGGGCCCACCCCGTACCGCTCCAGCGCGGCGGTGGCCGCAGCGACCATCCGGGGGTCGTTGGCCAGGCCCAGGTAGTTGTTGCTGCAGAAGTTGAGCACGCTGCGCCCGCCGATGCTGAGGGACGCCCCCTGGGGGCCTTCGAGATGCCGGATCGTGTTGTACAGGCCCTGCTCGCGCAGCGCCGCCAGCTCCTCGTCGAGGAAGTCGGTCGGGGACGTCATGGTCACCTCACGGTCGGTAGAGCGGTCCGTCGGCGTCGGCGGGGTCGGGGAACATGACCACCTTGCCCGTCGCGCCCGATTCCATCAGGTCGAAGGCGAGTGCGAAGTCGTCGAGGCGGAGGCGGTGGGTGACCATCGGCTCCAGGTCGACCTTGCCGCTACGCAGCAGCGCCCGCATGCGGTACCAGGTGTCCCACAGCCGCCGCCCGACGATGCCGTGGATGGTCGCGCCCTTGAAGATGACCCGGTCGTCGATGTCGAACGAGATCGGCTGCGAGGTGAGGCCCAGCAGCGCGGCCTCCCCGCCGGGTTTGAGCACCCGCAGTCCCTCGTCGATGGCGGCCGGCGCCCCCGACATCTCGAGCAGCACGTCGACGCCCTCGCCGTCCGTGGCGGCGAGCACCGCCTCCGCCACGTCCACCCGGGAGGCGTCGAACGTGGCGTCGGCCCCCATCGTCGATGCCATCGCCAAGCGGAACGGCACCACGTCGGTGGCGTACACCGAGCGCGCCCCGAGCGCCCTGGCCGCGGCGACCGCCATCACGCCCACCGGCCCGCACCCGGTGACCAGCACCTTGCGGCCGTCGACGTCGGGCACCGACACGGTATGGACGGCGTTGCCGAAGTTCTCCTGGAGCGACGCCACCGACAGCGGCATGTCGGGTGGATCCGGCCAGGCGTTCACGGCGGGCACCGTGACGTACTCTGCGAACACCCCGTCGCGATGCACCCCCAGGATGCGGGTCTCGGGACACAGGTGGCCCTTGCCGGTGCGGCACCACGCGCACGTCCCGCACACCACGTGCGACTCCACCGACACCAGCGTCCCGAGGGGCGGGTCGGTCACACCGTCGCCGTGACCCACGACGACGCCGCACATCTCGTGCCCGACGATCAGTGGGGCCCGCACGTGCACCTGTGCCCAGGGGTCCCAGTTGCGGATGTGGAGGTCGGTGCCGCAGATGGAGGTGGCCTTGACCTCGAGGAGCACGTCTCCGGCCCGGGGATCGGGGACGGGGGCATCGATCATCTCGAGACCCGGACCGGGGGCCGGCTTCACGATCGCGCGCATCACCGGTCACCCTACCCCGGCCGACTCGGCGCCACCGCCGCACCCGGCACCATCCCCGATGGGACTTTCGGCCCTAGCGAGGGGGCCGTTCGGCCCTGGAGGCTGAGGTCACACGAGCGGCCCGTTCGCCGCCCGCACGATGTTCGGACCGGACGGCCGCACGGCGAACCAACGGCCTAGCACTGTGGAGAGGCGACACGTACGCCGTCGGCCGTCCGGTTCGGCGCGTCGGCGCTCCTCCCTCACGGCTTGACCCGCCCGCCCGGTACCCTTCCGACCGATGCCTCTGCGCCCCGCCGTCCGCCTCTCGCGGCGCATCGCCGCCTGCCTCGCCCTGGCCGCGGTCCTGGTGACCGCCGCCCCCGCCGCGGCGTCGTCGGGCGTGGCGTCGCTCGACCCCTCGTTCGACTGGTGGATGCCCGATCGCTTCGGCGTCGACGGGGACCGTGACGGCCTGATCGACCTCCCCAACCGGCGCTCCTACGTGATGGGCGCCACCGACCGGGCATGCGACCCGGGGTGCCCGGACCCCACCTTCCCCGTGGTGTTGGAGGCATCCCTCGGCGGCGACGCCGACCCGGCGGCCTTCCCGGTGATCCGGTACGAGTGGACGCTGACACCGGAGGACGGCCCCGGCCAGACCCACCTCCGCCACGTCCCGACGCTGGTCGCCCGCCTCCCCGAGGGAACCGTGGAGGTCTCGCTGCGGGTGGTCGTCGACCTCTCCTCGGGCAGCTACGGCGTGCTCACCTCCGGCACCATCGAGGTGTCCGACCTGCTGGTCGTGGCCGTCGGCGACTCCTACGCCTCCGGCGACGGCAACCCCGAGCGCAGGCGCAACGGTGTCGTCCCGGCGGCGTGGGCCGACGGTGCCGGCAGCCTCGTGGTGGAGGCCGACCACGCCGCCGCCCGACGCTCGTCGGTGGCCTGGCCCTCCCAGCTCGCCCTGGGCCTGGAGCGGGCCGACCGCCGCAGTTCGGTCACCTTCGTCTCGGTGGCGGCCAGCGGGGCGACCATCGACCGCGGCCTGCTCGGCGCCCAGAACGGCCGGCTGCCCCGCCCGCAGATCGACCGGGTCGCCGGCCTGGTGGGAGAGCGGGACATCGACCTGCTGCTGGTGTCGATCGGGGGCAACGACATCGGCTTCTCCCAGCTCATTGCGGGGCTGGTCGACGCCGACCCGTGGCTCGATCCCATCTGCTACGAGAACGACCTCGAGAACGTGTGGGCGTCGGTGGGGGACGGCCACTGGGATCGCGCCAGCCACCTGATCTGGCGGATCTCGGATCCGTTCCGGCTCCGCTGCGGCACCGAGCGGAAGGACGAGGGCGCCCACCTCGCCGGGCTGGATCGGCTCCCCGCCGAGCTCGACCGCCTGGCCGCCGCCATCGCCGATCGCCTCGACCCGCCCCGGGTGCTCGTCGCCGAATACCCCGACCCGACCGGCCACGGCAGCGGCCCCGAGGCGCGGATCTGCGACGAGATCGTCGGCGACGCCGCCCCACTCGGCCTGCACGAGATCAACCGCGACGAGCAGCGCCTGGGACGGTCCAACGTGCTCGACCCTCTCAACGCGGCCCTGGAGGCCGCCGCCGCCGGGCACGGGTGGACCTACATCGACGGCGTCGTCGAGGCGTTCACCGACGGCCACGGCTACTGCGCCGAGTGGCCGGCGTACGCGCCGGAGACGGTCGCCGCGGGGTTCCTGTTCCTCCACGACGCTCTCGACCATCCCGACGACTGGTACCGCAACGGGGCCATCGGCGGCACGCTGCCGGTTCCGGGGCCCGTCTCGTGGTACCGCACGGCGGGGCAGTCGGTGGCGCTGCAGGGACCCGACAGCCGCATCGACACCACCGGCACCATGCACCCCAACGAGCTGGGCCACCTGGCGCTCGCCGCCCTGGCGGCCGCCGCCCTGGGGGAGGGATGAGCGCCCACGCCCCCGATGCGTTCGCAGCCGAGGGGCTGCACCCGACCCGGTGGTCCAACGGGCCCGGCGCCACCTACCCGGCCCATCGGCACGCCTACCGCAAGGTCCTGGTCTGCACCGAGGGGTCCATCGTCTTCCACACACCAGGGGGCGACGTGGCGCTCGGTCCCGGCGACCGCCTCGACCTGCCGGCCGGCACCGAGCATCGCGCCACGGTCGGCCCCGGGGGCGTCGTGTGCTGGGAGGCGGCCGCGGACTAGTCCGTCGGCGCACCGCAAATGACGACGGCGTGCTACGGAGCGTGGTTGAGCGACCACCCGTAGTGGGTTACGGTGTCGCCATGGCATCCACACCCGACCTGCCGACCCGCCGCTGGCCGTTCGTCGTCGGCATCGCCGCGTTCGCCCTCGCGCTCACCGTCGGCCCGATCATCGCCACCTCCGGCATCGACGCGGGCGGATCCGCCGCGCACTATGCCGCGGGGAACACCGGCATGGTGGTCGCCAGGGCCGCAGCCGGGTCCGATGCCGCGGCGCCGGCCGCCAATCCCACGGCGATCCCCGCGTTCGTCGAGGTGACCCCCACGACGGCCGCCCCCGCACAGGCCGGGGACGACCCGGCGGCGATCGACCGGCCGGCGCCCGCCCCCGAGGAGCCGCTCGACGGGGGATCCATCTCGGTGGCCCTCCAGGTGGAGCCCCCCGAGCTCGAGGACGGCGACACGGCCCGCTGGACGATCACGGTCTCCAACGACGGCGACGCCTATCTCTGGGGTGTGTACGCCTTCTTCGAGGGCATCGGCCCGGTGCCCTGCGCCAACCGCCAGCTCGACGTCGGCGCCTCCACCACCTGCACCGCCGACGGTCCCGTGTGGGCGGGCACCCAGGCCTCCACGGCGTGGGCGACCGCCTGGACGACGCTCCGCATGGTGGAGGGCCAGGCGATCCTCACCTACGACGTCGGCACCTAGACCGGGGCCCGCCCCCGCCGCTACGCTCCCGCCATGGACCATCGACCTCGCGGCAGGGTCCGCCGATGGGGCGCCGGCGTCCTCGGGCTCTCGATCGTCGCGATCGGCCTCGTCCTGATGCCGCTCCCCGGCCCCGGGACGGTGATCGTCCTGCTGGGACTGGCCTACCTGCGCAGGGACTACGCCTGGGCGGACCGGATGCTGGCCAGAGTGCGCGGGTGGACCGCCATCGCGATCCCCGAGCGCCTGCTGTCCCGGGTCCGGGGCCGCCGCCGCGGCGACGCCGGGCGGTGAACGATCAGAGCCGGCACTCCCACCAGGCGACGTCCCACCACCGCTCGAACTTCCACCCCGCCTCGGTCATCAGGCCGCATCGGATGAATCCCGCCGCCTCGAACAGCCGCTCCGATGGAGGGTTCGGCAACGCGACCACGGCATAGGCCCGGTGGGCCCCCGCCGCCCGCAGCCGCTCCACGAGCGCGTCCAGCAGCGCCCGTCCCACGCCGCGGCCGGTCTCTCCGGGAGCCACGTAGACCCCCACTTCGGCCGATCGGTGGTAGGCCGGCTTCGGGCGCACCGGGGCCGACGCGGCCCACCCGACCACCGACCCCTCCCGCTCCGCCACGAGCCGGATCGTGACGCCGCCCCGCCCGGCAGACCGGACCCAGGCCTCCCGCTGCGGCGCCGGCATGGCGGATGTCTCGAAGGTGGCGTGCGAGGCCGCGGCGTAGTGGGCGTGGATGGCCCCGATCGCTTCGGCGTCACCGATCGACGCGTCCCGGACCCGGACCCCTGCCATCGCCGGACCCTACCGCCGATACCATCGGACCATGCAGCGCTACGACGTCCACCAGATCCGCTCCCGATACCCCGCCTTGTCCGAGGGAGGCCTCCTCGACGGGGCCGTCGACCTCGACGGCCCCGCCGGGACCCAGGTGCCTGCGTCCGTCGTCGAGGCGATGGCGGAGGTGCACCGCCGGGGCATCGGCAACCTGGGAGGCGGGTTCCCGCCCAGCGACGCCGCCGAGGAGATCACCGCCGCCGCCCGCAGTGCGGTCGCCGACCTCTTCAACGCGGGGCCCGACGAGATCGCATTCGGCCAGAACATGACCAGCCTCACCTTCGCCGTGTCGCGCGCCCTGGCCCGCACCTGGGAGCCGGGCGACGAGGTGGTGGTGACCCTGCTCGACCACGACGCCAACGTCGCGCCGTGGCGTCTGGCCGCCGCCGACCGGGGGGTGACGGTGCGGACGGTGCCCTTCGACCCCTCCACCGGCGTCCTCGACCCCGCGGACGTCGCCGCCGTCGTCGGGCCCCGGACGCGCCTCGTGGCCGTCACCCACGCCTCCAACGTCCTGGGGACGATCCCCGACGTCGCCGCGATCGTGCGGATCGCCCACGACGCCGGTGCGCTGGCGTACGTGGACGCCGTCCACTACACGCCCCACGGCATCGTCGACGTGGCGGCGCTCGACTGCGACTTCCTGGTCGCCTCGGCCTACAAGTTCTACGGCCCGCACATCGGCGCCCTCTACGGGAAGGCGGAGTTGCTCGAGGCACTCGATGCCTACAAGGTCGTGCCTGCGCCGGACGAGGGGCCGGAGAAGTGGGAGACCGGCACGCAGAGCTTCGAGTCGCTCGCCGGGGTACGGGCCGCGGTGGACCATCTCGCCTCCCTCGCCGGCGGAGCCACGCGACGCGACCGGATCACCGCCTCGCAGGGGATCGTGCGAGACCACGAGTCGGCGCTGATCGGCCGGTTCCTCGAAGGTGCCCGCTCGATCCCCGGCCTCCGGGTGTACGGCATCACCGACCCGGACATGCTGCATCGCCGCGCTCCCACGTTCTCGGTGGGCCTCGAAGGGGTCGCCCCGCAGGACGCCGTGGCCGTGATGCGCCCGCTGGGCATCAACGTCCGGTCCGGCCACCACTACGCCGTGGGCGTGATGGGGCACCTCGGCCTGCTCGAAGGCGGGGGCCTCATCCGTGTCGGGTTCGTGCAGTACACCTCGCCGGAGGACGTCGACCGCACCCTCGAAGCCCTGGCGTCGGCGGCGGGCTAGGCGCCCCCGGCCGGGTCGGGCCCGTCCCCGGACGCCGCCCGGTAGGTCCACAGGCTGGTCAGGACCAGCAGCGCCGCCACCGCCAGCAGCACCAGCGAAGCCCCCACGTACACCGGCAGCACCCCGATCGCCTCGCCCAGCAACCCGCCGAGGGCGGCTGCCACCGGGATGCCGGCCCACGCCAGCGTCCGGGAGGCGGCGATGACGCGCCCGCGCATCGCCTCCGGCGGCAACTGCTGGCGGAGGGTGAAGAACGCGACGTTGGCCAGCGACACCCCGGTGACCGCCGCCCCGGCCGGCACGGTCGCCACCACGATCGACCACACCGGCGACAGCGAGGCGATCACCGACGAGGCGAGCGCCAGCGTGAGGAACCCCCCGCCGAGCAGGGCCATGCCGGCGACGAAGGTCCTGCCCAGGCCGAGCACCCTCGACAGCCTCGGCGCCAGCAGCACCCCCGACGTCCCCACCAGCGCCTGCGCGCCCAGGAACCACCCGACGATGCCCTCGGGGATGTCCAGCGTCTCGGTGGAGAACAGCAGCAGCAGCGCCTCCATCGGCACGAACGTCAGGTTCCACACCATCGCGGCGATCGTGGCGGCCCGCAGCCGGCGCTCACCCCACAGGTACCGCAGCCCCGCCGTGAACGACGGCCACCACGGGTCCCGGGCCGGCGCCGGCCTGGGGCGGGTCTCCACCGGGATGAGGACGAACACCGCGGAGACCAGGAAGGTGACGGCATCCACACCGAACGCCAGGGCGTACCCGCCGCCCGTGGCGATCAGGAACCCGGCCAGCGGCGGGCCGATCGTCCAGGTGGCGACACCGGCGAACTGCAGGCGGCTGTTCACCACCACCAGGCGGTCGTCCGGCAACAGGGCGGGGAGCCAGGCCTGCAGCCCGCTGTCGAACAGCACCCCCAGCGACCCGACCAGAAAGGCCACCGCGAACACCGCCAGCACGCTCGGCGCCTCGGTCGTGGTGGCCAGCGCCAGCAACCCGAAGGCCGCCGCCCGCCCCAGGTCGGCCACCACCAGGGCGCGCCGGATCGACATCCGGTCGAGGGCGACCCCGGCCGCGAACCCGAACAGCAGCACCGGCAGGGTCTCCGAAGCCATGGTGAAGCCGAGGTCGGAGGCGCTCCCCGTCAGGTACAGCACGTAGAGGGGGATCGCGAGCAGCGCGATGTTGTTGCCGAGCAGCGAGATCGCCTGCCCGGAGATCACAGCCCAGGCGTTCCGTCCGAGCGGCGGGGTGCGGTCCGGCATGCGGTGACACTACCGGCGGCCCCGCCCGCTCCGATGCGCTCCGGATGGCACCCCGCCGGGTGTGCGGTACCCTTGCCCCAGCGACGCGACGGACGCCACGACGAACACGAGGTCCCACGGTGCCCAAGACCAGCGAGTTGCCGGAGATGGTGGGGGAGTTCCTCGATCTCTCCAAGCAGTACGTACGCGAGCAGACCATCGAGCCCGCCAAGAAGTTGGGGCGGCTCGCCGGATTCTCGTTCGCCGGGGGCTTCGTCCTCGCCCTGGCTGCGATCTTCCTGGCGATCGCCCTCATGCGGCTGATCGTCGGGGCGCTCCCCGACGGGGTCATGTGGAGCGGCCTCGGCTACATCCTGTCGTCGTTCGCGATGCTCGCCCTGACCGGAATCATGATGTGGGGTCTGACACGATGACCGTCCAGAAGTCCGATCTCGAAGCAAAGCTCCGGGAGATCAAGGAGACCGTCGACGAGACCGCCGAGGGAGCGCGTTCCGTCGGCATCGCCGTCGCCCTGGCAGTGGTGCTGATCCTGCTCCTGGCGTTCCTGATGGGGCGTCGCAAGGGCAAGCAGGGCTCCGCCCGGGTCGAGGTCTACCGGCTGGGCTGAGCCTCAGCCCTCGATCGTGATCCCGTCGCCGGGTGAGTCGTCTGCGCCGAGGAGCCTGATGCGCACTGCGTCGCCCTTCCGCAGGGTGCGGGCGTAGAGCAGCTCTCGGTCGGAGCGGTAGCGGCGGCGCACCCACCCCATCGCGAGCAGCACCGCGCCGAGCCCGGTGAGGGCGGTGTTCCCCTTCCGTGCGCCCCCGAAGAGCGCCCTCGAGCCCTGTTTGATCAGATCCACGGCCACGATCCTACCGGCCCTAGAGTGGCGGCCATGTTCCGCAACCGCGAACGCATGGTCAAGGTGCTGACGGTCGTGATCGCCGTGGCGGTGCTGCTCAGCCTGGTCCTGCCGTTCCTGGTGTCCGGTCAGTGAGCGAGCCGTTCGAGGCGGGGGAGGTCTGCCTGCTCCTCGACGCCCGGAGCAGGACCTACCTCGTCGACCTTCGCCCGGGCGCCACCTTCCAGTACCACGCCGGCGGCATCCCGCACGACGCGATCATCGGATCGCCACCCGGCTCCGTCCACCGCACCACCTCCCAGGCACGGCTCGTGGCGCTGCGCCCGCGTCTCGCCGACTACGTGCTCCGCATGAAGCGCGGCCCGCAGGTGGTGTACCCCAAGGACCTCGGAGCGATCGTCCACTGGGGCGACATCGCCCCCGGCATGACGGTGCTCGAAGCCGGCACCGGGTCGGGCGCCCTCACGCTCGCCCTGCTGCGGGCGGTGGGGCCGGAGGGGAAGGTGGTGAGCGTCGAGAAGCGGCCGGAGCACGCGGCGCACGCCGTGGCGGCCATCACGCGCTTCCTCGGGGGGTTGCCGGGCAACCTCGATCTGCGCGACGGCCTCGTCGAGGACCTGGTCGGCGAGGTCGGGCCGGACCGCCTGGTCCTGGACCTCCCCGAACCGTGGCACACCGTGGAGGCGGCGGCGGAGGGCCTCGCCGACCACGGCGTGCTGACCACCTACCTGCCGACGATCCCGCAGGTCTCCCGGGTGCGGGATGCGATGCGCCGCACCGGCCGTTTCGCACCTCCCACCACCTTCGAGGTGCTGCACCGCGAGTGGGCCGCCGATGGGCGCTCCGTGCGGCCCAGCCACCAGATGGTCGGCCACACCGGCTTCATCACCGTCGCCTACAAGACCCTGGAGGAGCCGGGGGCCCCGGCGGGGGATGAGCCCCCGGGCCCGGACGCGGAGTGACCCCGCCGGAGCGGGGCCACCCTCGGGTCCTGGCGTCGTCGGGACCGGCTAGGGCTCGATGAAGATGCACTCGCCGGGGCACTCCTCGGCCGACTCGATCGTGATGTCCTCTTGCCCGTCGGGGACCACGGCCACCCCGGCCGCCCCCTCGGGGTTCCCCTCGGACGCGGCGTAGATCTTCTCGCCCTCTCGCACGTAGGCGAGCCCGTCGTCCAGCAGGACGAACACGTCGGGAGCGATCTCCTCGCAGAGGCCGTCCCCGGTGCACAGGTCCTGGTCGATCCAAACCTTCATGGTGTCACTTGCTCCGTAGCGGGAAGGGCGATTGTACCGCTGCCCCGCAGCCACCCAATGCACCCGCGTTGTGCCTCCCAGCCAGCACCCCGCCGTATACTGACCCGCCCGCAGGCCACGCCCCCACGAAGGGCGCCGGCGGGGCACGGACGACCAGTGAGGCGCCATGGCCGACCCCGAGGCCACAGCCGACGAGCTCCGCACCACCATCCGGATGCTCGAAGAGGAGATCGCCATCCTGCGGCGCCGCCTGCAGGACGCCCCCCGGCGCGTCCGCATCCTCGAAGAGCGCCTGCTCGAGGCCAAGGGCCGCCTCGCCCAGGCCGTGTCCCAGAACGAGAAGCTCTCGGCGGCGCTCGCCGAGACCCGGGAGCAGCTCGGCCTCCTCCGCGAGGAGGTCGAGAAGCTCACCGCCCCGCCCAACCCCTTCGGCGTGGTGCAGGCGGTGAACGCAGACGGCACCCTCGACGTGTCCACGGCCGGCCGCAAGCTGCGGGTGAACGTGGCGCCGTCCATCGAGGTCAAGGAGCTCGAGGTGGGCCAGGAGGTGCTGCTCAACGAGGCGATGAACGTGGTCGACGTCCGCAGCTACGAGCAGACCGGCGAGGTGGTGACGGTCAAGGAGATGCTCGACGGTGGGCGCATCGTGGTGCTGGCGCGCGGCGACGAGGAACGAGTCGTGGAGCTGTCCGGCCCGATGCGCGACACCTACCTGCGTGTCGGCGACCACGTCCGGATCGACCCGCGGAACGGCGTGGCCCACGAGAGGCTGGCGCGCCCCGAGATGGAGGAGCTGGTGCTCGAGGAGGTGCCCGACATCTCCTACGAGGAGATCGGCGGGCTCCGCGACCAGATCGAGACGATCCGCGATGCGGTGGAGCTGCCCTACGTCCACAAGGCGCTCTTCGAGGACTACGGCCTCGCCGCCCCCAAGGGCGTGCTGCTCTACGGGCCCCCCGGCTGCGGCAAGACGCTCATCGCCAAGGCCGTCGCCAACAGCCTCGCCAAGGCGGTCGCCGCCAAGACCGGGCGTGAGGACGCCCACTCGTACTTCCTGAACATCAAGGGCCCGGAACTGCTCAACAAGTACGTCGGCGAGACCGAGCGGCAGATCCGCCTCATCTTCGCCAGAGCGAAGGAGAAGTCGGAGGAGGGCCTGCCGGTCATCGTGTTCTTCGACGAGATGGACTCCCTGTTCCGCACCAGGGGCACCGGCATCAGCAGCGACGTCGAGTCCACCATCGTCCCCCAGTTGCTGTCCGAGCTCGACGGGGTCGAGGCCCTCAAGAACGTCATCGTCATCGGCGCCAGCAACCGCGAGGACCTCATCGACCCGGCGATCCTTCGGCCCGGCCGGCTGGACGTGAAGATCAAGATCGAGCGCCCCGACGAGCACGCCGCCGCCCAGATCTTCGACATCTACCTGTCCGACGACGTGCCGCTCGACCCCGTCGAGCTCGAGACCCACGGCGGCGACGCGGCGGCGATGGTGGCGCACATGATCGAACGGGTGGTCGCCGACATGTACTCCACCGCCGAGCACAACCGCTTCCTCGAGGTCACCTACGCCAACGGCGACAAGGAGGTCCTCTACTTCAAGGATTTCGCCTCGGGGGCCATGATCGAGAACGTGGTCCGGCGGGGGAAGAAGGAGGCCATCAAGCGCGAGATCGCCTCGGGGGAGCGCGGGGTGCGGACCGACGACCTGCTGGCCGCCATCAAGCAGGAGTTCCGGGAGCACGAGGACCTCCCCAACACCACGAACCCCGACGACTGGGCTCGCATCAGCGGCAAGAAGGGCGAGCGGATCGTCTACGTGCGCACGCTGATCGAGGGCGAAGGGGAGAGCAGGTCGATCGAGGCGATCACCACGGGCCAGTACCTGTGAACCCAGGGCGGGTCCACAAGGTGCTCGGCACCGAGACCGAGTTCGGCATCACCATCCGCAATCAGCCGGACTTCAACCCGGTGCTCGCATCGAGCAGGGTCGTCAACGCCTACGCCGGCACGAGCTCGCGCATCGAGTGGTCGTTCGAGGACGAGGCCCCCGGCCGCGACGCACGCGGGTTCGGGTACGAGCCGTCTGCCGCCGCCGACTTCGACACCGGCCTCGCCAACACGGTCCTCACCAACGGCGCCCGGTTCTACGTGGATCACGCCCATCCCGAGTACTCGTCGCCCGAGTGCTACGACCCCCTCGAGGCGGCCCTGTACGACAAGGCGGGGGAACTGGTCCTGGCGCGTGCGGCGCGGGCGGTGCAGGCGGCCCTGCCCGACGGCGAGCGCCTCCTGATCCACAAGAACAACAGCGACGGCAAGGGCAACTCCTACGGCGCCCACGAGAACGTCCTCGTGTCCCGCCGGGTGCCGTTCGGCGACCTGGTCGCCCACCTCCTCGGCTTCCTCGCCACCCGGCAGGTGTTCACCGGCTCCGGCAAGGTGGGCGCGGAGAACGGGCGGCCGCGCGTCCCGTTCCAGATCAGCCAGCGCGCCGACTTCTTCGAGGAGGAGGTGGGCCTGGAGACCACCCTCAAGCGCCCCATCGTCAACACCCGCGACGAACCGCACGCCGATCCCGGCTCCTACCGCCGGCTGCACGTGATCATCGGCGACGCCACCCGGTCCGAGGTGCAGACCTTCGTCAAGCTCGGCAGCCTGGCCATGTTCCTCGCCGCGCTGGAGGACGGCGCCCTCGGCGACCCGGTGCTGCTGGCCGACCCGGTGGAGTCGGTGTGGCGGATCAGCCACGACCCCTCGCTGCGCCACGCCGTGCCGCTGGACGGGGGCGGCACCATCACCGCGCTCGATCTGCAGTGGCGCTACCTGGAGGCCGTCGCCGCCCACGCCGAGGCGGAGGGCGCCGACGACATCCATCGCCGGGTGCTCGACGACTGGGAGTCGATCCTCACCGACCTGGAGGCCGACCCGCTCTCCACCGCCGACCGCCTCGACTGGACCGCCAAGCTGCGCCTGCTGGAGGGCTACCGCGATCGCGACGGCCTCGGTTGGAAGGATCCCAAGCTCCGGCTGCTCGACCTGCAGTACCACGACGTGGAGCCGGCGCGGGGCCTGTACGACCGCCTCGCCGCGGCCGGGACCATGCGCCGCGTCTTCACCGACGACGAGATCGAACGGGCCGCCGACGAGCCTCCCGAGCGCACCCGGGCCTACTTCCGGGGCCGCTGCATCGCCCGGTTCCCCGGCGACGTGGTGGCCGCGAACTGGGACTCGATGATCTTCGACGTCGGTGAGGACTCGTTGAAGCGGGTGCCTATGATGGAGCCGCTTCGCGGCGGCAAGGACCGGGTGGGCGACCTGATCGCCGCAGCCGGGACGGCGGCCGATCTGGTCAAGGCACTCGGAGGGGATTGATGGCCGAGCAGCAACGCAAACAGCGCAAACAGCGGTCGGACAAACGCGCCGACGAGGCCGTCGAGGACGAACCCACCGGCAGCACCGGCGAGATCACCGAGAAGATCGACGACCTGCTCGACGAGATCGACAGCGTCCTCGAGGAGAACGCCGAGGAGTTCGTGAAGAACTACGTGCAGAAGGGCGGCCAGTGAGCAGCGATCTGCCCGGCGACCTGCTGCCGCTCGACGCGGTGGACCTGCCGCCCTCCTTCTCCGCCTTCCTCCGCAGCCGCCGTCTGGAGCCCCGATGGGACCTCCCCTCCGGGCACAGCATCGACGCGCCGGAGGGGACGACCGTGCTCGCCTTCCGCTACGCCGACGGCGTGGTGATGGCCGGCGATCGCCGGGCCACCGCCGGCAGCACCATCGCCCACCGGCGGGTGCAGAAGGTGTTCCCGGCCGACCGCTTCAGCGCGGTGGCCATCTCCGGCACCGCCGGCATCGCCATCGAGTTGATCCGCCTCTTCCAGACCGAACTCGAGCACTACGAGAAGCTGGAGGGCCACCGCCTCAGCCTGGAGGGCAAGGCCAACTACCTGGCGGCGATGATCCGCCGCCAGCTGCCCATGGCGTTCCAGGGCCTGGTGGTGATCCCGCTGTTCGCCGGCTACGACGAGGACGGCAGCGCAGGGCGCCTGTACTCCTACGACGTCGTGGGAGGCCGGTACGAGGAACTGGACTACACGGCGACCGGCTCGGGGGGCCGCGACGCCAAGCTGTACCTGCGCAGCGCCTTCCGGGCCGACCTCGCAGAGGACGCCGCCGTCAGGCTCGCCGTGGAGGCGCTGGTGGTGGCCGCCGAGGAGGACAGCGCCACCGGGGGCCCCGACCTGCGCAGGGAGATCTACCCCAACGTCGTGGTCGTGGACGACACCGGGTACCGCGAGGTCCCGGAGGGAGACGTCGCCGCCACCGCCCGCGCCGTGCTGGAGAGCGACCTGTGACCGTCCCCTTCTACGTCCCCCCCGAGCAGTTGATGAAGGACCGGGCGGAGTACGCCCGCAAGGGCATCGCCCGCGGCCGCTCCATCGTCGCCGTCGAGTACGACGACGGCGTCCTGCTGGTGGCCGAGAACCCGAGCGACTCCCTGCACAAGATCGGCGAGATCTACGACCGCATCGCCTTCGCAGGCGTGGGGAAGTACAACGAGTTCGAGGCACTGCGGGTGGCGGGGATCCGCCACGCCGACCTGAAGGGCTACGCCTACGCCCGTGAGGACGTCACCGCCAAGGGCCTCGCCAACGCCTACGCCCAGACCCTGGGTCACATCTTCACCCAGGAGGTCAAGCCCTACGAGGTGGAGGTGATGGTGGCCGAGGTGGGGACGGCCGCCGCCGACAACGTCATCTTCCGGGTCACCTACGACGGGACGCTCTACGCCGAGCGCGAGGTCGCGGCCATCGGCGGCAGCGACGAGACGCTCCGCGAGCGGCTGGCCGCCACCTTCGAACCGGGGGCGCCGCTCGCCTCGGCGCTGGCATGGGCCCGCGCAGCCTTCGAGGCCGACACCGACGAGGAGATCCCGCCGGGCGGGTGGGAGGCCGCCGTGGTCGACCGCACCCTCGGGCGACGGACGTTCCGGCGCCTCACCACCGACGAGATCACCGGCGCGTAGGCCCCCGCCGATCTCCCCGGCTCTCCCCGGCGCACGGGTACCCTCCCCGCCATGGATCGGCGCATCTTCGGCGTGGAGAACGAGTACGGGGTCACCTGCACCCTCGGCGGCCAGCGCCGCCTGTCTCCCGACGAGGTGGCCAGGTACCTGTTCCGCCGGGTCGTGTCCTGGGGCCGGTCGTCCAACGTGTTCCTGGAGAACGGCGCCCGCCTCTACCTGGACGTGGGGAGCCACCCCGAGTACGCCACCCCGGAGTGTGACAGCCTCTACGACCTGGTGGCCCACGACAAGGCGGGGGAGCGCGTCCTCGAGGGCCTGGTCCACTCCGCCGAGGAGCGCCTCACGGAGGAGGGCATCCGGGGGCAGATCTACCTGTTCAAGAACAACACGGACACGGCGGGCAACTCCTACGGGTGCCACGAGAACTACCTGGTGACCCGCCAGGGCGACTTCCAACGGATGATCGACACCCTGATCCCGTACTTCGTGAGCAGGCAGATCTGGTCGGGAGCGGGGAAGCTCAACGCCACGCCGCGGGGGATCACCTACAGCCTCGCCCAGCGGGCCGACCACATCTGGGAGGGGGTGTCGTCGGCCACCACCCGGAGCCGCCCGATCATCAACACCCGGGACGAACCGCACGCCGACGCCGAGCGGTACCGGCGGCTGCACGTGATCGCCGGCGACTCCAACATGTCCGAGTACGTCACCTACGCCAAGGTCGGCGCCACCACCGCGATCCTGCAGATGATCGAGGCCGAGGTGGTGTTCCGGGACCTGACCCTGGAGAACCCGATCCGGGCCATCAGGGAGATCAGCCACGACGTCGCCTGCCGTCGCAAGGTGCGGCTCGCCAACGGCCGCGAGTTGTCGGCGCTCGACATCCAGTGGGAGTACCTGGAGCGCGTGATGCGCTTCGCCCGCAACCCGGGGTTCCCTCCCCAGGTGCAGCGGGCCATCGAGATGTGGGAGCACCTGCTCACGGGGCTCGAGAAGGACCCGATGAGCCTGAGCCGCGAGGTCGACTGGGTGGCGAAGCTCACGCTGATCGAGGAGTACCGCGGCCGCCGCCGGCTCGACCTCGACCACCCCAGGGTGGCGCTGCTGGACCTCGCCTACCACGACGTCAGCCGCCAACGGGGGCTCTACTACCTGCTGGAGCGGCGGGGACTCGTCGACAGGGTCGTGACCGACCAGGACGTCCACACCGCGCTGCGCACCGCCCCGCAGACCACCCGGGCCCGGCTGCGGGGCGAGTTCATCAAGGCGGCCAAGGCCCGCAAGCGGGACTTCACCGTCGACTGGGTGCACCTGAAGCTGAACGACCAGGCGCAGCGCACCGTGCTGTGCAAGGACCCGTTCAAGGCGCACGACGAACGCGTCGACCGCCTCATCGCCGGCCTCTGAGCCGGCCCCGCCGGCGGACGGGCGTCCTTTCCACTCCGGCGCTCCGCCGATACGATGCCGCGCATGCAGCGCGTGCTCGAGCGCCTCTTGAACCTGCTCGCCTTCCTCCTGACGGTGGAGCACCCGGTGACGGCCGAGGAGATCCGCCACACCGTGGCCGGCTACGACCAGGAGACCGACGAGGCGTTCCGGCGCACCTTCGAACGCGACAAGGACCTGCTCCGCGGGCTCGGCATCCCGCTCACCATGCAGGCGACCGACGCCTGGGAGGTCGAGCACGGGTACGTCGTGCCCCGCGACGAGTACGCACTCGAGGACCCCGGCCTCACCGACGAGGAACGGGCGGCGTTGTGGCTGGCCGCCCAGGCGGTGCGCCTCGGCGGCACCGGCCCCGGCCCGGCGGCGATCTTCAAGTTGGGCGGTGCGCCGATGACGGTGGGCGGCGAGCCGCTCGCAGCAGACCTGGGCTCCGACCCCGACACCCTGGCCCTGCTCTTCCGGGCACTGACCGAGCGCCGGCGCGTCGTCTTCGGCTACCGGGGCGCCCGCCGGCACGTCGCCCCCTACGGGCTCGCCCATCGGCTGGGCCACTGGTACCTGGTCGGCGACCAGGCGGGTGCGGGCACCCGGGCCTACCGCGTCGACAGGATGTCGGCCCTGGACGTGGGCGACGAGCCCGACGCCTACCGCCGCCCCCGCGGGTTCGTGGTGGGCGACCACCTCCCCGAGGCGCCCTGGGAGGCCGGCCCCGACGAGGTGGTGGCCGAGGTGCGCTTCGACCCCGAGGTGGCGTGGTGGGCCGTCCGGCAGCTGACCGCCAGGGCGACGGTGTCCGACGACGCCGACGGTGGGGCGACCGCCACCATCCCGCTCCGCTCGGTGGACGCCTTCATCGGGTGGATGCTGGGGCTGGACGACCACGCCGAGATCCTCCGCCCCCCCGAGCTGCGGGCCCGGTTCGTGGCGCACGTCCGGGGGGCGGCGTGACCAGCCCCCGCACCGCCCAGCGCCTGTCCCGCATCCTGTCGATGCTGCCGTGGGTGATCGCCAACCAGGGCGCCACCGTGGACGAGGTGTGCGATCGTTTCGGCTACACCCGCGCCGAGCTGGTCAAGGACCTCGACCTGGTGTTCGTCTGCGGCCTGCCCGGCTACGGGCCGGGCGACCTGATGACTGCGTACGTGGACGAGGACGAGGTGGTCGTGGACACCGCCGACTACTTCGCCGAGCCGCTCCGGCTCACCTCCGCCGAGGCGCTGGTGCTGCTGGCGGGCGGCATGGCCCTGCTCTCGGCCGGCACCGGCCCCCCGGCGCTCGGGCCGGCGGTCGCCAAGCTGCAGTCCGCGCTGCTCCCCGACGAGGGCGCCATCGAGGTGGACATCCCCTCCGAGCCGGAGATGGTGGGCCGGCTGCGCGACGCCGCGGCCGCCGGTGAGGTGGTCACGATCACCCACGCCTCGGTGGCCACCGGCGCCGAGACCACCCGCGACATCGAGCCCTGGACGGTGTTCGCCACCCTGGGCAACTGGTACGTCGCCGCCCACTGCCGTCTCGCCGGCGCCGAGCGCGTGTTCCGGGTCGATCGCATCCGCGCCGCGGAGGCCACCGGCGAGCGATTCGACCCGCCCGCCGCGCTGCCGCCGGCCGAGGTCCGCTACACCCCCGGCGTGGACGACCCGCGGGCGAGGATCCGCCTCGGGTCGGGAGCCCGCTGGGTGGCCGAGTACTACCCGGTCGAGGTGATCGCCGAGGACGACCAGGGCCTGGTGGTGGAGTTCTCCTCCGCCGACCCCGCGGTGGCCGCCAGGCTGCTGTTGCGCCTCGGCGAGCACGCCGAACTCCTGTCCGGTGAAGAGGTCGCCGCCGCCCGCGACCGGCTCCGTGCCGCGGTGCTGGCCCGCTACGAGTGACTACGCCCGAAATGGTCATTCAGGGCCCTCAAGGGTGCTCCGATAATCGGATCACGGAACACCGCAGCTACCCACCGGAGCTCTCCCATGACCACGATCCGCACCTCCTGCGTCGTCTGCGGCGATGTGGAACTGGTCCCCACCGACCTCGACCTCGAACTGTTCTCCTCGACCGGCACCGGCCACTACCGGTTCCTCTGCCCGCACTGTGACCAGGAGCAGCGGCGCCCCGCCACCCACCGGGTGGTGAGCATCCTGCTGGCCACCGGTGTCGCCTACCAGGTGGTGGACGACACCCCGATCACCGAGTCCGAGATCTCCCGCTTCTCCCAGGCCCTCGATCGCGGGGACTGGAGCGAGCAGCTCTACTCCTAGCCGTCCCACCGCGCCCCTTCGCCCGGCCTCTCCTCGCAGCGGCCGGGCGTCCTGCATTCCCGGCTGCGGCGCTCCTCCTACCATGGCGTCGCCGTGTTCAGCGTCAGCCCCGCCGAGATGCTCACCATCGCCGTGATCGCCCTCCTGGTCTTCGGCCCCAAGCGCCTGCCCGACATCGCCCGCAAGGCCGGCAAGCTGATCCGCGACATCCGCGACGCCGCCTCTGAGCTGACCGGCGGCCTCGAGGACGAGGTCCGGGACGCGCTCGAGCCCATCGAGGACGCCAGGGACTCGATGCGGAAGGCGATCGCCGGCATCGACCGCCCCGCGCCCACCACCGGCACTGCGAAGCCGAGGCCGGCCCCGGGCGGGCCCTCCGCCCCCGTGCCGCAGGACGACGAGGCCGCGCCCGACCACGACCCGGGTGCCCCCGAGGGCTCCGACGAGCCGCAGCACCGGGATCCCGGCGAGGCGCCCGGGGGCGAGGCGTGACCGACGGGCGGGCGCCGATCGTGGCGCACCTCGAGGAGCTGCGGAACCGGCTGTTCAAGGCGTCGATCGCGGTCATCGCAGGCGCCATCGTCGCCTTCGTATTCCGCAACTGGATCTTCGACTTCCTGGTGGCCCCGTACGAGGCGGCCGTGGAGGAGCGGAGCCTGGTGTTCTTCCGCCCCACCGAGGCGTTCTCGCTGTTCATGCGGATCTCGATGTACGCCGGGGTGGTGCTGGCGAGCCCGGTGGTCATCTACCAGGCCTGGAGGTTCGTCTCTCCGGCGATGACGAAGCGTGAGAAGCGATGGCTGATCCCGATCGTGGCCATCATGGTGCTGCTGTTCCTGGGCGGCATCGCCTTCGGCTACTGGTCGCTGCAGCGGGGCCTGGGCTTCCTGCTGGACTTCGGCAGCGACCGTCTCGAGCCCACCATCGGCGGCGACCACTACCTGACGTTCGCGATGCGCTTCCTCATGGTCTTCGGGTTGTCGTTCCTCTTCCCGGTGTTCCTGTTCGCCGCGGCGGCGATCGGCGTGATCGGGTGGCGGGCGCTGGCGCGAGGGCGCCGCTGGGCGGTGCTGGCCATCGTCACCATCGGCGCCGTCGTCACCCCCTCCGGCGACCCGCTGACCCTGCTGCTGCTGTCGGTGCCGCTCTACCTGCTGTACGAAGCCGACATCTGGCTGATCAGGTTCCTGCTCCGCCGGTGAGAGCGGTCGACCACCTCGCGGCGCTGCCCTTCCCCCCCGATCGGTTCCAGCGCGAGGCGGCGGAGGCGATCGATCGCGGCGAGTCGGTGGTCGTGACCGCCCCCACCGGGTCCGGCAAGACCGTCGTGGCCGAAGCCGCGATCGCTGCGGCGCTCGGCGCCGGGAGGAGGGCCGCGTACACCACGCCGATCAAGGCGCTGTCCAACCAGAAGTACGCGGACCTGTGCGAGGCGTACGGAGAGGCACGGGTCGGCCTGCTGACCGGCGACAACTCGATCAACGGGTCGGCCGACGTCGTGGTGATGACCACCGAGGTGCTGCGCAACATGATGTACGCCGCCAGCCCCGACCTGGCCGACCTCGGCGTGGTGATCCTGGACGAGGTCCACTACCTGGCGGACCGGGAGCGGGGCGCGGTCTGGGAGGAGATCATCATCCACCTCGACCGCGCCGTCCCGCTCGTCTGCCTGTCCGCCACGGTGCCCAACGCCGAGGAGCTCTCCGAGTGGGTGGGGAGCCGCCGGGGCCCGACAGCGCTGGTGGTGGAGCGGCAGCGGCCCGTCCCGCTCACGCCCATGTACCTGCTCAAGGACCGGTGGGAGGGCAACCGGCTGCGGATGCACCCGATCTTCGAGGGCGACCTCCCCAACCCCACCCTCAACCGGATGCTCAAGCAGCATCCCGGGCGGCGCCGCTACGGCATGCCGCGGCGCTTCGAGACCGCCGAGTTCCTGGACCGGCGCGGGCTGCTGCCCGCCATCTACTTCATCTTCTCGAGAGCCGGGTGCTCCGAAGCCGCGCACCGGGTCGTCGACTTCGGGCTGCGGCTCACCTCGGGCTCCGAGGCGGCGCACATCAGAGAGGTCGCCGCCGAGCGCACCGCCCACCTCGATCCCGCCGACCTGGCCGTGCTCGGGTACGGCCGATGGGTGGACGATCTGGCGGCAGGGGTGGCGCCCCATCACGCCGGCCTCATCCCGGCCTTCAAGGAGACCGCGGAGGCGCTGTTCGCCGCCGGCCTCGTGCGGCTGGTCTTCGCCACCGAGACCCTGGCGCTCGGGATCAACATGCCTGCCCGCTCGGTAGTGCTGGAGAGCATGAGCAAGTACACCGGGGACGGCCACGAGACGCTCACCCCCGGCACATTCACCCAGTTGACCGGACGCGCCGGGAGGCGGGGCATCGACGACCGCGGCACCGCCGTCGTGCTCCACTCGGGCTACGTGCCGTTCCCCGAGGTCGCCGGGATCGCCGGGCCGGGCGGCCACCCGCTGCAGTCGTCGTTCCGCCCCACGTACAACATGGCCGTGAACCTGATCGCCACCTATCCCAGGGAGGAGGCCGAGACGCTGCTCGACGCCTCCTTCGCCCAGTACCGGGACGCCCGGCGCCGCCGCCACCTGGAGCGCCGCATCGCCGAGGGACGCGAGCGCGTCGCGCGCCTCCGGGACGAGGCCGAGTGCGAGCGGGGTGACGTCTGGGCGCTGCTCGATGCCGGGGGACCGCGGGCCAGGGTCCGGATGGAGCGCCTGGCAGCCGCCTGCACCGCCGGCGACGTCGTGGAGTGGCACCACCACGGCCGCGAGCGCCGGCACGTGGTCGTGGCGCGCGGGACCGGCAAGCGCCCCCGCCTGCTGCTGGTGTCCGCCGACGCCCACCTGGTGCGGCTCGCCCCCGAGCGGTTGCCGGAGGACGCAGCCATCGTCGGGCGCATCACCCTCGACGCCCCGTTCCGGCCGCGCGACGCCGCCTACCGCCACCGGCTCGCCGAGCGGCTCCGCGCCTGGCGGCCCGATGGCCCGGCCCGGCGCCCCCATCTCACCGACGACGACCCCGACGGCGCCGCCGGGTGCCCGGATGCCGCCTCGCACCTCGCCGCCGCCCGGGAGGCGCGCCGCCTCGCCAAGCGGGTCGAGCGGGACGAGCGCCGCCTCGCCGGCGCCTCCGGAGGCATGGTCCCCCGGTTCCACGCCATCCTCGGGCTGCTGGGGGAGTGGGGCTACGTTCGGGATTGGCGGCTCACCGCGCGAGGCTCCCGCCTGCGCGCCGTCTACAACGAGCTCGACCTGGTGCTCACCGAAGCCCTCGACGACGGGCTGTTCGACGGGCTGGATGCCGCCGAGTTCGCAGCGCTCGGGTCGGTGTTCACCTTCGAGCCCAGGAGCCGCGACGAGGACGAGACCGGCCTGCCGACGCCGGAGGTCGACGCACGGGCGGCCCGGGTCCGGGCGCTGTGGGAACGGCTCCGAGCCGACGAGGCGCGGCTCGGGCTGCCGGTCACCCGCGCTCCCGAGGCAGGGTTCGCCGCGATTGCGTACCGTTGGGCGGCGGGAGAGACCCTCGAGGACCTGTTCGGAGACGACGCCTTCGGTGTGGGGGACTTCGTGCGCAACTGCCGGCAACTCATCGATCTGCTCCGCCAGATCGGCGAGGCCGCGCCGGGGCTGTCCGATTCGGCACGCGCCTCCGTCCGTCTGCTCGACCGCGGCGTGGTGGCGGCGGTGGGTGTGACATGACCTGGTGGGCGCTCGTCAACCCGGGGGCCGGCAACGGCGCAGCCGAGGCCGACCTCGCAGCGCGGATCCGCGCCGCGCTCGCCGACCACGACGTGGACGCCACGATCCACGTGACCCTGTCGGCCGACCACCTCCGGGATCTGGTGCGGCGCGGCGCCGAGGAAGGCGCCACCCGGTTCCTCGCCGTGGGTGGGGACGGCACGGCCAGTCTGGTCACCGATGCCCTCATGCACCTCCCGTGGGACGAGCCGCCCACCCTCGGCATCCTCCCCGCCGGCTCCGGGAGCGATTTCGTCCGCACCTTCGGGTTCTCCCAGAAGCTCGAGGAGACCGTGCGCCACCTCACCGGCGACGAGGCCTACCTGGTGGACGTCGGTCGCCTCGAAGGCTCCTGGGGGGTCAGGCACTTCCTGAACGTGGCCGACGTCGGGGTGCTGGCGGCCACGGTGGAGCGGGCCGAACGCATGACGAGGCGCTGGGGCGCCCTCCGCTACAAGCTGGCGTTCTGGCTGGCGCTCCCCGGGTTCGCCAAGGGCCCCATCTCGGTGCGGACCGAGCGGCGTGCCTTCGAGGGAGAGGCGATCACCGTCGTGCTCGCCAACGGCCAGTACTTCGGGGCCGGGGTGAACATCGCCCCCCGGGCCACCCTGATGGACGGCGTGCTCGACGTGCAGGTGTTCACGGTGTCCAAGGCGCGGATCCCCCTGCTCTACCGCAAGGCGACGCGCGGGCTGCACCTCGGCGACCCCGGCGTGCAGCGCTACCGGGCCGCCGAGGTGACCGTCGAGACCTCCTCGCCGTGGCCGATCGAGGTGGACGGCGACTACCTGGGGGAGACCCCGGTGCGGGTCTCGGTGCTCCCCGGGGCGCTCCGGTTCAAGATCTGACGCACGCGCGCCGGGCGGCGATATACTCCCGGCGCTTCCACAGGAGAGACGCATGGCAGCGGCCGACAACGGCGCAGACCTCGACGAGGAATGGCTCGACGAAGAGCCCGAGGACCTCGACGAAGCGGACCTGGACGAGGACATCGACGAGGACATCGACGACCTCGACGAAGGCGTCGACGACTCCGACGACGACCTCGACGACTCCGACGACGACTCCGACGACGACGAAGGCGCCGAGACCCTCGACAAGCTCGAGGAAGAGGAACTCGAGATGCTCACGGAGGACGAGGCCGCCGAGTCGCTCCCCGTGGACGAGGCCGAGGAGCTCCGCCAGATCCGCCGTGAGGCGATCGCGCTCGACGCCGGGGCGGAGGACCTCCACGACGACGAGTTCGTATGCTCGTCGTGCTTCCTGGTGAAGCGCACCAGCCAGCTGGCCAACAAGCGCAAGAAGCTCTGCCGCGACTGCGTCTAGGCCCCTCGGCGCACCGCTACGCTGGCGCCCCATGGACGTCGCCGCCCGCACCGCCGCCGCCGCCGACCTGCCCGAGCTCGAACGCCTCTACCGCCTGCTGGAGGCGGAGATGGCGCTCCTGGAGCCGGTCTGGCCGCTGGCAGACGGGTTGCCGGAGCCGGCCGCCGAAGCCCTCGATGCCGCCCGCACCGACCCCACCGCCACGCTGGTGGTGGGCACCATCGACGGCGTGGCCGTCGGCTTCCTCCTCGGCCGCAGCGAGCCGATGACGCCGCAGGCCGCCGGGGCCCGGACCGGATCGGTCCGGCTGGTGTTCACCGAGGAGCCGGCGCGCCGGGTGGGAGTGGGCGAGGCCATGCTCGGCGCCTACCTGGCGGCCGCACGTGCCGAGGGCATCACCCTGTTCGACGCCCACGTCACGCCGGGCCAGCGTGCCACCAAGAACTTCTTCGAGTCGAACGGGTTCTCGGCGCGCAGCATCGTGATGCACCACGGGGGAGGCGGCCGGTGACCACCACCGTCCCCGCCGCGGAGGTGGCGGATCTGCTCCGCACCTTGATCCGGAACCGCTGCGTGAACGACGGCACCCCCGATTCCGGGCACGAGCACCGCTCGGCGGCGACGCTCACCTCCTACCTGGGCGAGCCGGAAGCGCGCTTCGAGCCGCATCCCGGGCGGGTCAGCGCCCTGTGGCGGGTCCCCGGCACCCGACCCGGCGCGCCGCGCCTGCTGCTGCTCGGCCACACCGACGTCGTGCCGGTCAGCGAGGCGGGGTGGTCCGTGGATCCCTTCGAGGCCGTCGAACGGGACGGGTTCATCTGGGGGAGGGGCGCCGTCGACATGCTCAATCAGACCGCCTCCATGGCGGCCGTGATGCGACGCCACCTCACGGGGGAGGCCCCACCGCTCCCCGGCGACCTGCTGTTCCTCGCCGTCGCCGACGAGGAGGCGGGAGGCAAACTGGGCGCCGGCCACCTCACCGAGCACCACTGGGAGCAGGTGGCCTCGGAGTACGTGCTCACCGAGATCGGCGCCCCGATGCTCGCCGGCGCCGAGGGCCCGGGGCTCCCGGTGACCACGGCCGAGAAGGGCCCGCACTGGCGGGTGGTGCGTGCGCGCGGCGTGCCGGGCCACGGCAGCCAGCCGTACGGCACCGCCAACGCCCTCGTGCCGCTCGCCGATGCGATCGCCAGGCTCGGGGATGCCCCGATGCCGGTGCTGATCTCCGACGAGTGGCGCGCCTTCGTGGAGGCATGGGCGCCCGGCCCCGCCCTGGCGGCCCGGCTGCTCGACCCCGACCTGATCGACGGCGCCGTGGAGGACCTCGCCGCCGACGACCCCGGCTTCGCCAGGTGGGTGCACGCCTGCACCCACCTCACCGTCAGCCCCAACACCCTCCATGCCGGGGTGAAGGCCAACGTGGTGCCCGACGCCGCCGAGGCCGAAGTGGACGTGCGCCTGCTGCCCGGGCAGGAGACCTCCGACCTCCTCGACCACTTCCGCAAGGTGCTCGGTCCCGACGCCGTGGACGACCTGGAGATCGTCGAGGTGGAGTCCTCGGTCGCCGGCGGCTCTGCACCCGAGGGGCCGCTGTGGGAGGCGATCGGGGATGCGCTCGAGGCGGTGGCCGGGCACCGCCGCATGCTCCCGACGCTGATCCCGGTGGCCACCGACGCCCGCTACTTCCGCCGCAGGGGGTCGGTCGCCTACGGCACGGCCGTGTTCGACGACCGGGTCGGCTTCGGCGACCTGCTGTCCATGTTCCACGGCCACGACGAGCGGGTCAGCGAGGCCTCCCTGGGCCTGACCGCCGACCACCTGGCGCGGACGGTCGCCCGGTTCGGGGAGCTGACGGAGGCGTGACCGGCACCGTCGTGCTCGACGTCGACGGCGTGCTGCTCCTCGGTGGGGAGCCCATCGCCGGGTCCGGCGAGGCGATGGCGGAACTGGAGGCGGCCGGGCTCCGGCTGGTGGTGGCCACCAACAACGCCACCCGCACCCCCGCCTACGCCTCGGAGCGAATCGCCCGCCTCACCGGGTACCGGCTCGACCCCTCCCGGATCGTCACCTCGACCATGGCCATCGGGCGCATGCTGCGCCCAGGCGACGAGCCCGTCTACCCGATGGCCGAGCCGGGCATGGCAGAGACGCTGCGAGACGGCGGCGTCGCCGTCACCGGCGACCCGGCCGCCGCCGGGACCGTCGCGGTGGGCCTCGATCGGTCGTTCGACTACGACCGCGTGACGGCGGCGGCGCGTGCCATCCACCGCGGGGCGCGCTTCATCGCCAGCAACACCGATGCCACGTTCCCCACCCCGCAGGGCCCTGCGCCCGGCGCCGGCGCCATGGTCGCCGCCGTCGCCACCGCCTCCGGCGTCACCCCCGACGTCGCAGGCAAGCCGCACCGGCCGATGATCGAGACGGTGGCGCCGCTGCTCGCCGACGGGCCCGTGTGGATGGTGGGCGACCGCCCCGAGACCGACATGGCGTTCGCCGTCGCCGCCGGCTGGACATCGGTGCTGGCGCTCAGCGGGGTGACCGCGCGGGCCTCCGACGTCCCCGCGGGGTTGGAGCCCGCGCTGGTGATCGACCGGCTGGCCGACCTTCCTGCGCTCCTGGCTCAGCTGCGGTAGGCAGCCGCCCCGCCGGACGCCGTCCTGGCCAGGAGCCACCGCCGGAACGGCAGCGTGAGCAGGGCTCCGAAGCCGAAACCCACCACGTGCGCCTCCCAGGCGATGCCCGATTCCTCGCCGGCGAGCAGGAACTGGCTGAGGAACCAGACCCCCAGGTAGACGATCGACGGGATCGCCACCACCCACACCACGATCCAGGTGAGCACCCTGTGGCGGGGGAACAGCACCACGTAGGCCCCCATGACACCGGCGATGGCCCCGCTGGCGCCCACCAACGGGACGGTCGCATCGGGGTTGGCGACCACGAAGCCGGCGGTGGCCGCCAGCCCGGCGGCCAGGTAGACGAGCAGGTAGGCCGGGGTCCCGTATGCCTCCTCGACGTTGTTGCCGAAGATCCACAAGCTCCACATGTTCAGCGCCAGGTGGGCGATGCCGCCGTGGAGGAAGATCGAGGCGACCGCGGCGAACCAGACGTTCTTGTCCGGGAACACCTCACGCCCCAGCGGGCGCTCGACGCACGGGCCGTTGACCTCCTGGATGTCGAGGGGGTCGCCCGTGGTGAGCTCGCAGGCGATGGCCGCGTGCCGGTAGGCGAACTCGGCCGCCTCCGCGTCGTCCTGTGGCTGCAGCCCGAAGTACACCAGCACGTTGACGGCGATCAGCGCCCAGGTGGCGATCGGCCGGATGGCCGTGGGGTTGACGTCTCGGATGGGGAACAAGGCGCCGTCCTGTCCTCGGGGGCGGCGATAATGCCCGCATGGATACTACGCACGTGGATCTCCTGCTCCGGGACCTGGACGCAACAGACCCGGCGGACGCCGCCGACCTCGCCGTCGCCGTCGCCGACCTGCTCGGAGAGGTCCTCGACCGCCCCGAGGCGGAGGGCCCGGCCTGACCCGCCGCCGTCTCGACACCGAGCTGGTGCGCCGCGGCCTCGCGCCGTCGCGCACCGCAGCCCGGCGCGCCATCGAGGAGTCGCGGGTACGGGTGGCGGGCGTCGCCGAGCCGCGTGCCGCCAGCCTCGTCGACCCGGCGACACCGGTGACGGTGGTCGAGCCCGGCCCGGAGTGGGCGGGACGGGGCGGAGAGAAGCTCGCTGCCGCGGTGGAGGCCTTCGATGTGGACGTCTCCGGGCGGCGGTGCCTGGATGTGGGTGCCTCCACCGGCGGCTTCACCGACGTCCTCCTCCACCACGGCGCCGCCTCGGTGACCGCGCTCGACGTGGGCTACGGCCAGCTCGTGTGGCGGCTCCAGACGGATCCGCGCGTGACGGTGGTCGATCGCACCAACTTCCGCCACGCCGACCTCGACACCCTCGGCGCCCCGTTCGAGGTCGTCGTCATGGACGTCTCGTTCATCTCGGTGGCGCTGCTCGCCGCGCGGCTCGCCGCCGCCGGCGCACCCGGCACCGACTACGTGGTGCTGGTGAAGCCGCAGTTCGAGGTGGGGAAGGGGCTCGTCGGCAAGGGCGGCGTCATCACCGACCCTGCGCTCCACCGCGAAGCGATCCGCCTGGCCGCCACCGCCCTCGACCGCGCCGGGCTGGGAGCCCTCGGCCTCATCCGCTCGCCGATCGAGGGCGCCAAGGGCAACCGGGAGTTCCTCCTCCACCTGCGCCCCGGGCCTTCGTCCGAGCTTTCTGGCATGCTTGCCGACGTGACCGCGCCATGAAGATCGCCATCGTGCTCCACCCGTTCCGCTCCGAGGCGGCCGACGTCGCCGCGGGGTTCGTGGCGCAGGCCCAGGCCCGCGGCCACCTCGTCGAGATCGCCGAGTCGGACGCAGGCCGGGTCCCGGCCGCCGCCGTGCGGCCCGACGGCGCCGCGATCGCCGCCGACCTCGTGGTCGGTGTCGGCGGCGACGGCACGGTGATCGAGGCACTGCGGCAGGGCATCACGGCCGACGCTCCGGTGATGGGCGTCAACGCAGGCCACATGGGCTTCCTCACCGAGATCGAGCCGGCCCGGATCCCCGAGGCCCTCGACGCCATCGAGAGCGGCCGGTACCTCCTGTCGGAGCGCATGACGCTCGAGGCGCGCGTCGCCGGCAGCGAGCCCCGCCTCGCCATCAACGACGCCGTCATCGAGAAAACCGTCACCCAGCACGTGATCCGCGTCGCCGCCTGGGTCGGCGACGACCGCCTCATCGGGTACCGCGCCGACGGGGTCGTCGTCGCCACCCCCACCGGGTCGACGGCCTACAACTTCTCGGCGGGCGGCCCCCTGGTCGACCCCGAGCTCGACGCACTCGTCGTGACCCCGGTCGCGCCGCACACGCTGTTCGGCAGGCCGCTCGTGTTCGGCCCCGAGGTGCTGCTCCGCTTCGAGGTGGAGGGGGACCGCACCGCCCGGATCAACCTGGACGGGCGCTCATGGTGCGAGCTGGAGCCCGGGGATTCCGTCGAGGTCGTGCGGGCCGCGCAGCGCATCCGGTTCCTCCGGCTGGCCCCGCGCAACTTCGCCCGCTCCGTCCGAGAGAAGTTCCACCTGCACGATGCTTGACGAGCTGGCCGTCTCCAACCTCGGGCTGATCGCCGACGCCCGGCTCGAGCCGGGCCCCGGGCTGGTCGCCCTCACCGGCGAGACCGGCGCCGGGAAGACGCTGCTGCTGGGCGCGCTCCGCCTGCTGCGCGGCGACACGGCCCGCACCGACCGGGTCGGCCCCGCCGGGGACGAGGCCAGGGTTGACGGCCGGTTCCTGCTGGGCGGCGAGGAGCTCACCGTGGCTCGCCGGGTGACCTCGAGCCGCTCCCGGGCATACCTGGACGGGACCATGAGCCCGGTCGGCGCCCTCGCCGAACGGCTCGGCCCGGTGGTGGAGATCGTCGGCCAGCACGAGCACATCACGCTGGGCAGCGACCGGGCGGTCCGCGGCATCGTCGACGCGTCGCTCGACGCAGAGGGCAGGGACGCCGCCGCCGCCTACCGGTCGGCGTGGGCTGCCCGCAAGGCGCTCCTCGCCGACCGCGACGCCATCGGAGGCGACCGGCGCACGCTGGAGCGCGAACTCGACCTCGCCCGCCACCAGGCCCGTGAGATCGAGGCGGCCGGGTTCCGTCCGGGTGAGGACGACGCGCTGGCGGCCACCCTGGGCAGGCTCCGCCACGCCGAGGAGATCGCAGAGGCGCTCTCGGCCGCCCACGGCCACCTGGGCGACGAGGGGGCGGAGGACGCCCTGGGCAACGCGCTCGACGCGCTGCGGGACGCCGCGATCCACGATCCGTCGCTCGACGAGATCGCCGGCCGGCTGGCGGCCGCCGCCGCCGAGATCACCGAGGTCGCCGCCGACGTCCGGCGCGCCGCCGACGACCTGGAGCACGACCCGGGCGCCCTCGAGGAGGCCGAGCAGCGGATGGCGGCGCTCGGCGACCTGCGCCGCAAGTACGGCGACTCACTCGGGGAGGTGCTGGCGTTCGGCACGGATGCCGAACGGCGGGCTGCGGAGATCGAAGGCCTGCTCGAGCGCGCCGACGGCATCGAGTCGGAGCTCGCCCGGGCGTCCGCAGCGGTGACCGAGGCGGCCGAGAGGCTGTCGGAGAGCCGGCGCCGCGCCGCCAAGGGCCTCGCCGAGGTGGCGGGCGGGCACCTCCGCGAGCTCGGTTTCGAGCACCCGGTGGTGTCCATCGCCGTCGAGCCCGTCGAGCCGGGCCCCTCCGGCGCCGACCGGGTGCGGCTGGTGTTCGCCTCCGACGCCGCCCTCGAGCCGGCCCCGGTGGGGCGCATCGCCTCCGGGGGCGAGTTGAGCAGGCTCGTGCTGGCCATCCACCTCGCCGCCGGGGTCGCCGACGTGCCGGTGGTGGCCTTCGACGAGATCGACGCCGGCATCGGCGGGTCGACCGCGCTGGCCATGGGCCGCAAGCTCGCCGACCTCGCCTCCGGCCGCCAGGTGTTCGTGGTCACCCACCTGCCCCAGGTCGCAGCGTTCGCCGACACCCAGTACGTGGTCGAGCGGGACGGCCCGGTCGCCGCGGTGCGCCCGGTGACGGGGGAGGAGCGCCTCGCCGAGCTCGCCCGCATGCTGGGCGGCTTGCCCGAGAGCGAGCAGGGCAGGGGCCACGCCGCCGAACTGCTCGCGCTGGGCGAAGCCCACCGCGCGGGGTGAGGGGGCCGCGCCGGGGGCCACTGCTACAGTGCCGCCCGATGGCCAAGTACGTGTTCGTCACCGGCGGGGTGGTGTCCAGCCTCGGCAAGGGCATCACGGCCGCCTCCCTCGGCCGGCTCCTCCGCAACCGCGGGCTCCAGGTGGTGCTGCAGAAGCTCGACCCGTACATCAACGTCGACCCCGGCACCATGAACCCCTTCCAGCACGGCGAGGTGTTCGTCACCGACGACGGCGGAGAGACAGACCTCGACCTGGGTCACTACGAGCGGTTCGTCGGCGAGCACCTGGGCCGCGACTCCAACGTCACCACCGGGTCGGTGTACCAGACCGTCATCCAGAAGGAGCGCAGGGGCGACTACCTGGGCGACACGGTGCAGGTGATCCCGCACATCACCAACGAGATCAAGCATCGCGTCCGCCGCCTCGGCGACCGCACCGGCGCCGACGTGGTCATCACCGAGATCGGCGGCACCGTCGGCGACATCGAGATCCTCCCGTTCCTGGAGGCCGCCCGCCAGCTCCGCAACGACCTCGGGCCCGGCAACTACGCCCACATCCACGTCACGCTGATGCCCTACATCGGTCCCAGCGAGGAGCTGAAGACCAAGCCGACGCAGCACAGCGTCGCCGAACTGCGCAGCCGGGGCATCGCCCCCGATGCGATCGTCGTCCGCTCCGACCGTCCCATCGAGAAGGCGGAGCGGCGCAAGATCAGCCTGTTCTGCGACGTCCCCCTGGAGGCGGTCATCAACGCCGTGGACGCCGACACGCTCTACGAGATCCCGCTCCGGCTCCACGACGACGGCGGCCTCGACCAGGTGATCTGTGACCGCCTCCGCCTCGACACCCCTCCGCCCGATCTCGCCCGGTGGCGCGACATGGTCGACCGGATGCGGTCGGCAACCGGCGAGGTGCGGATCGGGCTCGTCGGCAAGTACATCGACCTGCCCGACGCCTACCTGTCGGTGGTGGAGGCGCTCCGCCACGGCGCGCTCGCCAACGGCGTGGCGCTCGATCTGCAGTGGGTGTCGGCCGACGACCTCGAGGGGATGCTCGCCGGCTCGTACCTCGAAGGCCTCCACGGCATCGTGGTGCCCGGCGGGTTCGGGGTCCGGGGGATCGAGGGCAAGATCCAGGCGGTCCGGTACGCCCGCGAGCACGGCATCCCGTTCCTCGGGCTGTGCCTGGGGCTGCAGTGCGCGGTCATCGACTTCGCCAGGGCCCGGCTCGGCCTCGCCGAGGCGAACTCCGCCGAGTTCGACCCGACCACGGCGCACCCGGTCATCGACCTGATGGAGGACCAGCAGGACGTCGAAGACATGGGCGGCACCATGCGGCTGGGCCTCTACGCCGCCAAGCTCGCCGAGGGCACCCACAGCCGCCGCCTCTACGGCGAAGAGATCGTCTACGAGCGCCACCGGCACCGTTACGAGGTGAACAACCGCTACCGCGACGACCTGTCGGCCGCCGGCCTCCGGTTCGCCGGCATCTCCCCGGACGGCCGCCTCGTCGAGATCATCGAGCTCCCCGAAGACACCCACCCGTACTTCGTGGCCTCGCAGTTCCACCCCGAGTTCAAGTCCCGTCCCGACGACCCGCACCCGCTCTTCGTGGGGCTGATGGCCGCCGCCACGGCGCTGCGGGACGGCACCGCCACCGAGCCCGCTGAGGAGACGGTCTCGGAGCGGACCTGATGAGCGACCCCGTCCTGCTGGGCAGCCGGCGTCTGGCACGCGGCCGCGCCATCGTGGTGGCCCGCGACTACCTCCTCGCCGGACCCGGCCGCTGGATGGTGCGGGAAGTGGTCCGCCATCCCGGCTCGGTGGTGGTGGTGCCGTGGGACGGGGAGGCGGTGACGCTGGTGGAGCAGTACCGCCATCCCGCCGGACGGCGCGTGCTGGAGGTGCCCGCCGGCAAGCTCGACGTGCCGGGGGAGGCGCCGGAGGACGCGGCGCGCCGGGAGTGCATCGAGGAGGTGGGCCTCGACCCCGGCCGCCTCACCCCGCTGCACGACTGCCTCGCCTCGCCCGGCTACACCGACGAGTTCAGCCACCTCTACCTGGCCGAGGACCTGGCCCCGGTCGCCCCCGACCCCCAGGGCGTCGAGGAGGAGCAGGCCGCCACGGTCCGCCTCACGGCCCCCGAGGTCGCCGCCGGCCTCGCGTCGGGCCGGTTCGACGACGCCAAGACCATCATCTGCCTGACCGCGCTCCTGGAACGGCTGCGATGAGCCTGGACCGGGCCGTCGAGGAGTTCCTGGCCTCGCTGCGAGCCGAGCGGGGCCTGTCGCCGGCGACCATCGAGGCCTACCGGCGCGACCTCCGCCAGTACGCCGGGCATCTCGGAGGGCGCGCTCCGGATCCGGCCCTGGCATCGGCGTTCGTCGCCGACCTCGCCGCCCGCGGCCTGGCGGCGTCGACGATCGCCCGGAAGGTGGCGGCGGTGCGGGGCCTGCACCGCTTCATGGTCGCCGAGGGCCTCGCCGACACCGACCCGACCCTGCTGCTGGAGGCGCCGCGGCGCGGCAGGAGCCTCCCCAAGGCGCTCCCGGTCGAGGACGTGATCCGCCTGCTGGAGGCGCCGGACCCGTCCGACCCGCTGGGGAGGCGCGACCGAGCCCTCCTCGAGTTCCTGTACGCCACCGGGGCGCGAGTGGCGGAGGCGGTGGCGCTCGACCAGCTCGATCTGGACCTGGCCGACCGCTCCGCGCTCGTCACGGGCAAGGGCGGCAAGCAGCGGCTCGTGCCCCTCGGCGGCCCGGCCGTGGCGGCCATCGAGGCTTGGCTGCCGGACCGGCTCCGGCTGCGCAGGGCCGGGCGCGACACCGGGGCGGTGTTCCTCAACGCCAGGGGAGGGAGGCTGAGCCGCCAGGGGGTGTTCGATCTGGTGCGCAAGCACGCTCGCCGCGCCGGCCTCGACCCCGGGGCCGTGTCCCCCCATGTGCTGCGGCACTCGATGGCCACCCACATGGTGGAAGGAGGGGCGGACCTGCGAACCGTCCAGGAACTGCTCGGTCACGCTAGCATCAGCACCACGCAGATCTACACCAGCGTGTCCCCCCGGCATCTGCTCGAGGTCTACGTACTCTCACATCCCCGAGGCGATCGGACCCGATGATGAGCACGCACATCTACAGCGAGGCGGAAGCCAGGCTCCGCGCCGAGCGCGAGCGCCTGTGCCACCAGTTGAAGGAGCTCGGCGCCACCGAGGGCGGCGAGTTGCGCAACGACGTCGACTACGGCGACGGGTTCGCCGATGCGGCGGCGGCGACCGCCGAGCGGACGGAGACGCTCGGCCTGGTGGAGAGCCTGCACCGGATGCTCGTCGAGATCGACGCCGCCCTCGCCAGGATGGAAGAGGGCACCTACGGCACCTGTGCCAAGTGCGGCGGGGAGATCGGTGCGGACCGGCTGGAGTTCCGGCCGGAGTCCATCTACTGCGTCGCCTGCAAGACCGCGGCCTGAAGGCGGGCGGGGGCGATGTTCCACGCCAATGAGGTGCTCAACCTCGTCCTCTTCCTGGGGATCCTGATCCCCTCGATCATCCTCCACGAGGTCGCCCACGGCTGGGTGGCTGAGCGACTCGGCGACCCGACCGCCCGCGAGGCGGGCCGCATCACCATCAACCCGATCCCGCACCTCGACCCGGTCGGCTCGCTGCTCGTGCCGGGCGTGCTGGCCTTCTCGGGGGCGCCGGTGATCGGGTGGGCGAAGCCGGTCCCGGTGAGCCCGTCCCGCCTCGGCCATCCGATGCGCGACACCGCCGTGGTCGCGCTCGCGGGGCCCGGCACCAACTTCCTCATCGCCGCCGTCATCGCGATCGCGGGCCGCTTCGACCCGACCCCCGGGTGGACCTGCGCCGGATTCGGCATCGGGGAGCAGGGCGTGTGCCTCGGCGCCGGGCAGTGGGTGGACGCGCCGGGCCTCGGCGCCAGGCTCTTGCTGGGCGCGGTCGTCGTCAACGTGCTGCTCGGGCTGTTCAACCTGCTCCCCATCCCGCCGCTCGACGGCAGCAAGCTGGTCCCGCCGCTGCTGCCCGCGCACGCCCGCGAGGGCTACTACCGCCTCGCCCCCTACGGCTTCCTCGTGCTCCTCGCCCTGGTGTTCCTCGTCCCCGGCGGCCTCGAGTTCCTGTGGGACGCCGCCGGCTGGATCCTCCGGCTGCTGGTGTGATGCGGCGGATCCTGCACCTCGCCCGCCGGTTCTTCGAGTCGCTGGGGACGCGCCCGCTCACCCCCGCCGAGCAGCAACGCGCCGCCGGGTGGCTCGAGCCTGCCGATGCACCGCTGTTCTGGTCGCAGCAGCCCCTCGACCAGCGCCACGGCCTGTCGTGCGCCGACCACGTCGCGGTCCGGTGCCCGGAGCGACGCGACCTCGTGCGGGCCGCGCTGCTGCACGACGTCGGCAAGCGCCACGCCCGCCTGGGGGTCGCGGCCAGGGTCGTGGCGGGCGGTTTCGGCCTGCTGCGGCTTCCGGCCCCGGGGCGCCTCGGCACCCACCTCCGGCACGGGGCGCTGGGCGCCGACGACCTCGCTGCGGCGGGCGCCGAGGACGTCGTGGTCGCCTTCGCCCGCGGCCACCACGGCCCCGCCCCGGAGGGGACCGACCCGGCAGAGTGGGCCCTGCTCAGGGAGGCCGACGGCGAATGAGCGGCCCCCAGTCCGGCAGGTTCCGTACGATGGCGGCGGGATGACGTACGAGGTCACCACCCCGGTCTTCGAGGGGCCGCTCGAGCTCCTGCTGCAGCTGATCACGTCGCGCCGCGTCGAGATCACCGAGATCAGCCTGTCCGACCTGGTCGAGGAGTATCTCTCCTACCTCGAGCTGATGCGCGAGTTCGACATGGAGATCACCAGCGAGTTCCTGCTCATCGCCGCCACGCTGATCCAGCTGAAGGCGCGCCGCCTGCTGCCGGACGACGCCGAGGTCGACCTCGACGAGGAGCTGGCCCTGGCCTACGAGCGCGACCGTCTCCTCTCGCGGCTGCTGGCGTGCCTGACCTTCAAGGACGTCGCGGCGGTGTTCGCCCACCGGTTCGACGCCCAGCGGGCGCTGGTGCCCCGCACGGTGGGGCTGGACCCCGGCGTCCACCCGGCGCCCCCGGAGGTGGTGCTCCCGGTGAGCGCCATAGACCTGGCCGTCCTCGCCGGCGCCGTCATCGGGCGGCGCCGCGAGCCCGACGTGGACCACCTCGACCTCGACCTCCCCTCGGTGGCGCTGGCCATCGAAGACGTCCGGCACCGGCTCGCCGCCGACGTCGAGGCCGACTTCGATGCCCTCACCGAGCACTGCACCCGCCCGGTGGAGGTGATCGCCTACTTCCTCGCCGTGCTGGAACTGGCCCGGTGGGGGCTGGTCAAGGCGTCCCAGGAGCACCTCGAGGCCGCGATCCGGGTCCGCCGCCTGGAGGGCGCCGAGGTCTCCGGCGACGCCGTCAGCGAGTGGGGAGGATGATGGAACCCGTCGCCGCCGTCGAGGCCATGCTGTTCGTGGCCGAGGAGCCGATTCCCATCGGGGAGATCGCCGAGGTGCTGGAGGTACCGGTGCCGGAGGCGGAGGCCGCGTTGGCGGCACTCGGAGACGCCCTCACCGGGCGGGGCAGCGGCCTGGTGCTGCGCGAGGCCGGCGGCGGGTGGCGGCTGTACACCCGCCCCGAGGCGCGCCCGTTCCTCGAGCGGTTCGCCGCCTCCGCCCGCGTCGCCCGCCTCTCCAAGCAGGCGCTGGAGACCCTGGCCGTGGTGGCCTACCGCCAGCCGGTGTCCCGAGCCCAGGTGAGCGAGATCCGCGGCGTGGACTCCGAGCACGCCCTGCGCACGCTGGAGCGGCGCGCCCTGGTGGACGAGGTCGGCAAGGCCCCGGGGCCGGGCCAGGCGATCCTGTACGGCACCACCGCCCTGTTCCTCGAGAAGCTGGGCCTGCGCTCCCTGGACGAACTGCCGCCGCTGGGCGACCACATCCCGCCGGCGGACGTCGTCGAGACGCTGGAGCGCCCGTTCAGACCGGAGGACCCATCGAGCGACTCCAGAAGCTGATCGCCCACGCCGGGATCGCTTCCCGCCGGGCCGCCGAGGAGTTGATCCGCGACGGACGGGTCACCGTGGACGGCTCCCCGGCGCATCTGGGCCAGAAGATCGACGTGGACACCGCGCTCGTGGAGATCGACGGTGTGCGGCTGCCGGTCCGGCCCGGCCTGGTCTACCTGCTGCTCAACAAGCCGGCCGGGGTCATCTCCACCGCCGACGACCCCCGGGGGCGGCCCACCGTGGTCGGCCTCGTCGGCGCTCCCACACGGGTGTACCCGGTGGGCCGGCTCGACGCCGACTCCGAGGGCCTGCTCGTGCTCACCAACGACGGGGACCTCACCGAGCGGCTCACCCACCCCCGCTACGGCGTCACCAAGACCTACCTGGCGAGGGTGGAGGGGCATCCGGGGGCCGCGGCGATGCGCTCGCTGATCGAGGGGGTGGATCTGGAGGACGGGCCGGCGCGTGCCGTCGCGGCGCGGGTGATCGACCGGGTCGGGGCGGAGGCCGCCGTCGAGGTGGTGATGACCGAAGGCCGCAACCGCGAGGTGCGCCGCATGCTCGATGCGGTGGGCCACCCGGTGCGCCGCCTGGTCCGGACCGCCATCGGCCCCCTCACCGATCACGGCCTGGGCCCCGGGGAGCACCGCCCCCTCACCATCGACGAGGTGCGCAGCCTGTACGGCGCCGCCGTGGGATGATCCATCCGTGGTGACGGCGACCTTCACACCGCCCGACGAGCGGTTCCACGGCTCCCACGACGTGCCGGGCGACAAGTCGCTCAGCCACCGCGCCCTGATCCTGGCCGCCATGGCGGAGGGCACCAGCCGGGTGCGGGGCGTCTCGACCGGTCACGACGTCCGCTCGATGCTCGGCGCCCTCGACGCGCTCGGAGTGGCGTTCGAGGGAGACCACGTCGTGTCGCCGGGCGTGCGCGGGTGGGCGGCGCCGGCCGGCCCGCTCGATCTCCGCAACTCCGGCACGGCCCTCCGGGTGCTGACCGGCGCCCTCGCCGCCCACCCGTCCCGGGTGTCGCTCACCGGCGACGCCAGCCTCCGCGCCCGCCCGATGCGCCGCCTGGTCGCCCCGCTCGCCGCCCTCGGCGCCCCCGTGGAGCTCACCGACGGCTGCTGTGCCCCCGTCACCACCGGCGGCGCCGACCTGCGGGGCGCCCATGTGACGCTGGCCATCGCCTCGGCGCAGGTCCGCACCGCGGTGGCGGTGGCGGCCCTCCAGGCCGAGGGCCCGTCGTCGATCGACTCGCCCGGAGGCTTCAGGGACCACACCGAGCGGTGGCTGGCCGCGCTGGGCCTCGGACGCTGGGCCGGCCGCACCCGCTTCGAGATCCTCCCCGGGCTGGTGCCGCCCACCGACTACCCGGTGCCGCGCGATCCCTCGTCGGCGGCGTTCCTGTGGGCGGCGGCGGCGCTGTCACCGGGATCGTCGGTCCGCACGCCGGGCGTCTCACTCAACCCCGGCCGCATCGGATTCCTCGACGTGCTCGAGCAGATGGGGGCGACGGTGGAGCGGCGGGTGACCTCCATGGTCCTCGGCGACCCGGTCGGCGACGTCACCGTGGCCGGGGCATCGCTGCGCGGGGCCCACGTCGGCGGCGACCTCGCCGTCCGCACCATCGACGAACTGCCGCTGGTGGCCGTGTGCGCCGGGGTGGCCAGGGGGGAGACGCGCATCACCGGCGCTGCGGAACTGCGCGCCAAGGAGTCCGACCGGATCGCCGCGGTCGTCACCCTGCTGCGGGACCTCGGCGCCGACGCCGACCCCACTGCCGACGGCTTCATCGTCGCCGGGGGCGCCCGCTACCGTGCCGCCCGGACGTCGTCGGGCGGCGACCACCGCATCGCGATGGCCGCCGCGGTCGCGGCGACCGCGGCCGGAGGTCCGGTCACCGTCGATGGCTTCGACGCCGCCGACGTGTCGTGGCCGGGTTTCGACAGAGCGCTGGAGGCAGCATGGTCATCGCGATAGACGGGCCGGGGGGCGTCGGGAAGAGCACGGTGGCCCGCGGCGTAGCGGCTGCGCTCGGCGCCGCCTACCTCAACACCGGCCTGTACTACCGCGCCGCCACCATCGCCGCCCTCGAGGGCGGCGCCGACCTCGACGACGCCGAGTCGATCGCCGCAGCGGTGGCCTCCCGCCGGTACGAGTTCGCCGGCGAGGCGATCCTGCTCGATGGCCACGACGTCACGGAGCGGTCCCGCAGCCCGGAGGTGACCGCAGGCGTCAGCCAGGTCTCGGCGGTGCCGGCCGTGCGGGCGCTGATGGTGCGCCACCAGCGGGAGTGGGTGGAAGCGCACGACGGCCGCGCCGTGGTAGAGGGCAGGGACATCGGCACCGTGGTGTTCCCCGATGCCGCCCTCAAGGTGTTCCTGACGGCATCGGCCGAGGCGCGCGCCCGGCGCCGGGCGGGGGATCGGGAGGCCGCCGGCCAGGACGTCGACGCCATCGCCGAGGCACTCCGGCGCCGCGACCACATCGACAGCACCAGGGAGGCGTCCCCGCTGGCGCCGGCCGACGACGCGGTCACCATCGACACGACGTCGTACGACGCCGACGAGGTGATCGCGATCGTGCTGCGGATGCTCGACGCCGGCTGAGGCGGCCTCAGGCGCCCAGCAGGTCGAGCGCCCCTGCGGCGTCCCAGGCGCGGTCGTCGTCCAGCGGGCCCGGCATGCCGGGACGGCGGGCCGTCACGGCGCCCTCCACCAGGGCCTGCAGCGTGCCGATCAGCGCCCGCAGCTGCGGCGGGGGAGGGAAGTACTCGCCCTCGCGCGTCACCGCCACGCGCTCGACACCGCCGGTGGGCCCCACCGCCTCGATCACCGCCCGCACCGACTGGTCGGGAGCCGACGCCCCGGCCGTGATCCCCACCACGGAGGCGTCCGCCAGCCACGCCGGGTCGATGGAGGCGGGACCGTCCACCCGGTGCGCCTCGCACCCGGCGCTGCGGGCCACCCGCACCAGCGCCTGGGTGTTCGACGAGTTCTCCGAGCCCACCACCAGCACCACGTCGGACCGGGAGGCCAGCACCTCTACGGCGGCCTGCCGGTTGGTGGTGGCGTAGCAGAGGTCGCTCTTGCGGGCCGTCCACAGGCCGGGGAAGCGCCCGGCGGCCTGTTCGAGCACACCCTGCCACTCGTAGAGGCCGAGCGTGGTCTGGGCGACGAGCGCCACCCCCTCGCTCCCTGCCCGGTACTCGCCGAGGCCGTCGGCCGGGTCGACCAGGGTCACCGACGACGGGGCCTGGGCGACGGTGCCGAGGGCCTCGTCGTGGCCCTCGTGGCCCACGTAGATGATGTCGAAGCCCTTGGCGGCCATCCGCTTCACCTCGTGGTGCACCTTGGTGACCAGAGGGCACACGGCATCGACCATCACCGCGCTGCGGGCGCCGGCGGCGGCCACCACCTCGGGCGCCGACCCGTGGGCCGACAGCATCACCGGCGCCCCGGGCGGGACCTCGTCGATGTCGTCCACGAAGACCACCCCGGCGCGCTCGAACGAACCGACCACCGAGGCGTTGTGGACGATCTCGTGGTAGCAGTACACCGGCGGCTCGAAGATGCGCACCATCCAGGTGAGCGCCTTGATCGCCATCTCCACCCCTGCGCAGAATCCGCGCGGTTCGGCGAGCAGCACCTTGTCGACCATGGGGCGCCATGGTAGGGAGCGGCGCCCGGGTACCGGCGCCGTCGCGAACCGCCCTATCCTCACCGCCATGACCCCCTCTCCGCCCCCGGGCGCCCGCGCCGCCGCGGGGAGACGGCCGTGAGCCGCCTCCCCGTCGTCGCCGTGGTCGGCCGCCCCAACGTGGGCAAGTCCACCCTCGTCAACCGGATCCTCCGGCGGCGCGCCGCCGTCGTGGAGGAGAAGCCCGGCGTGACCCGCGACCGCAAGTCGTTCGAGGCCGACTGGGCGGGGCGCCACTTCGTGCTGGTGGACACCGGCGGCTGGGCGGTCGGTGACGAGGAGTTGACCTCCGGCATCCGCCAGCAGGCGGAAGCGGCGCTGTCTGCGGCCGACGTGGTGCTGTTCGTGACGGACGCCACCACGCTGCCCACCCACGACGACGAGGCGGTGGCGCGTCTGGTGCAGGAGGCCGGCATCCCGCACCTGCTGGTGGCCAACAAGGTGGACGGCGAGAAGCAGGAGGCCGACGCCGCCGCGCTGTGGTCGCTGGGCCTGGGGGAGCCGTACCCGGTCAGCGCCCTCCACGGCCGCAACACCGGCGACCTGCTCGACCGCCTGGTGGCGCTGCTCCCCGAGGGGGACGGCGGCCCCGAAGCCGACGAGATGGCCACCCTCGCCATCCTCGGACGCCCCAACGTGGGCAAGTCCACGCTGCTCAACCGCCTGCTGGGGGAGGAGCGGGTGCTGGTCTCCCCGGTGCCCGGGACCACCCGCGACGCCATCGACGCCGTCGTCGAACTGGACGGCGAGCCGTTCCGGGTGTTCGACACGGCGGGCATCCGCCGCGCCACCCGGGTGTCGGAGTCCACCGAGTACTACTCGGTGCTGCGGGCGCGGGAGGCCCTCGCCGAGGCCGACGTGGCGCTGCTGGTCATCGACGGCACCCAGGGCGTCACCCACCAGGAGCAGCGCCTCGCCGAGGAGATCGCCGAATCCGGCGCCGGCCTCGTCGTGCTGCTGAACAAGTGGGATGCGACCGGCGAGGAGGAGAAGGCCATCACCGAGGACGGGGTGGGCGACCGCCTCGCCTTCATCGGGTGGGCGCCGGTACTGCGGATCGCGGCCCGCACCGGGGCACGGCTGAAGCGCCTCGCCCCCACCGTCCGCCACGTGCTCGAGACCCGCCGGACCCGCATCCCCACCCCCGACCTGAACCGGATGATCCGCTCCTGGCAGGAGGCACACCCGCCGCCGACCCGCAAGGGCCGCCGGGCCAGGGTGGTGTACGCGGTCCAGGCCGGCACCGAACCGCCCACCATCGTGCTGTTCGTCCGCGGCGGCGACCTCGGCCCCGACTACCTGCGGTTCCTGGAGAACCGGCTGCGGGGCGCCGCCGACTTCACCGGGAGCCCGATCCGCCTGGTCACCCGGCGCCGCCACTCCGCCTACGTGCCGGGGGAGGGCCGCTAGGCGACCCCGGCGCGGTAGAGTGTCCCGACTCGGGCTGTGGCGCAGCTTGGCAGCGCGCTTGACTGGGGGTCAAGAGGTCGCCGGTTCAAATCCGGCCAGCCCGACCAGAGGGACCCGCGCAAGCCG
>JAHLKU010000006.1 GCA_020444505.1 Actinomycetota bacterium
CGGGACACTCCGTCGAGATGCCCGTCCTCCCATGTCGATGGATGCCGCGCCAGTCCCGGGCGCAGAGGAGACCATCCCCAGGGTCACCGCCCTCCCCCGGCCCTGGATCCGACCCCGGCTGCTCCACACCGGACGGGCCGGCCACGCCCCCGACGACCCGGCGGTCCGCCGCTTCTGGGTGGCGCTGGTCGGCCCCGGGGCCGTCGCCGACCTGCTGCGCCTCACCGCGGCCGCCCGCACCGGGCGGCAGATCCGCCGGCCCGTGCACCTCGCCGTCCTGCTGCGGGAGGGCCTCGCCGAACGCGAGGGCGACGACATCCTGGTCCACCCGCGGGTGCCGACGCTGCTCCCCTGCCACCTGCGGCGCCTGCGCCCCAGCCTCCGCGCCGAGTACCTGGCCCTGCAGGCCTGACGGCCGGCACCCCCGGCGGCGGCCCTACCATCGGGGCCGTGGACGCCTTCTCCTTCGAACCGGGGGGCAGCGAGGCCGGCATCGAGTCGGCGCTGCGGCTGCTGGCGGACAAGCGCCGCATCCTGGTGTTCACCGGCGCCGGCGTCTCCACCGACTCCGGGATCCCCGACTTCCGCGGCCCCGATGGGGTGTGGACCCGGGTGGACCCCGCGGAGTTCACGTTCAGCCGTTTCATGGAGCGCAGCGAGACCCGCCGCCGCTCGTGGCAGATGCGCGCCGAGTCGGGCATCCTCGACGCAGAGCCCAATGCGGCCCACCGGGCGCTGGTGGACCTGTGGAAGTCGCGCCGGATGCTGGCCGTGGTCACCCAGAACATCGACGGCCTGCACCAGAAGGCCGGGCTCCCCAGGCGGGCGGTGGTGGAGCTGCACGGGAACGCCCTCCAGGCGGTCTGCATGTCGTGTCGCACCAAGGTGCCGTCGAGGGTGGTGCTCGAACGTGTCGCCGGCGGCGACCTCGACCCGGCGTGCACGGATTGCGGCGGGATCCTGAAGCCCGACGTGGTGCTGTTCGAGGAGACGATGCCGGTCCTCGAGACGGATCGGGCCATGCACCTGGCCTTCGACGCCGACGCCGTGGTGAGCATCGGGTCCACCCTCGGCGTGTTCCCGGCCGCCTACGTGCCGATCCGCGCCGTCGAGACCGGCGCCGTCCTCGTGATCGTGAACCAGGGCGCCACAGAGCTCGACGACCTCGCCGACACCCGCATCGAGGGCCCCGCCGGCGAGGTGGTCCCCGAGCTGGTGAGCGGGCTGGTGCGGAGGTCCCGCCGCAAGTAACGGAAAGTAGTCAAGTCCCCCACTATCCGCGTCGATGCGGAGAGTGTGAGACTCGACCACGCAACGTATTCACCTCTGCGCCGCAGCGCAGCCATCCTCCTGGTGGCCATGCTGCTGACCGCCCTCCAACCCGCCGGCGACGCGAGCGCCGACACCATCTTCACCTTCGAGGGCGGCGGCTACGGGCACTCGGTGGGGATGAGCCAGTTCGGGGCGTACGGCATGGCCCTCGACGGCTACACCTGGGAGGAGATCGTCACCCACTACTACACCGACACCACGGTCGGTGCGGCCGATCCCCTCTTCACCGAGGCACCCCTCTGGGTGGGCATCCGTCAGGAGCAATCCACCGTCGAGTTCGTGGTCCGTGCCATCGGCGCCGACGCCGTGCCGGTGACCATCACGCGCGGCGAGGACACCCTCACCGCCCGGCCGGGCGAGGCCATCACCATCCAGCAGGCCGGTGGAGGCGGGTGCACCGTCACCACCCCCGAGGGCTCGCTCACCGGCCCGTGCACGATGGACCTGGAGTGGGACGGGTGGGAGGAGTCCCCCACCTCGGCGCTGGAACTGCAGGGCTGCACCCTGCCCGACTGGAACGCACCCGGCGGGACCGTCTACAAGCCGTGCACCTACGCCCGGGGCACCATGCACATCCGCCCCGACAACAACACCGCCACCGTCGCGATCGCACTCGAGATCGACGTGGAGGACTACGTCCTCGGCATCTCCGAGAGCCCGTACGGGTGGGGCTCCACCGGCGGGATGGCCGCCCTCGAGGCCCAGGCCGTCGCCGCCCGCTCCTACGCCATCCACCGCGCCGCCGACCGTGGCGACCCCGCCTCCCGACCTTGGTGCTGGTGCCAGTTGTACGACACGCCCGTGGACCAGAACTACGTCGGCTGGGGCCACGGCACCCAGAACTGGATCGACGCCGTGCACGCCACCGAGGACATGGTGGTCCTGCACCCCTCTTCGACACGCCAGGGCGTGCCGCTGCCGATCGAGGCCTTCTACTCCAGCAGCACCTTCGGCTGGACCGAGCACTCCGAGGTCGGCTTCACCGCCTTCGTCCCCTACCTCCGCGGCGTCGACGACCACTGGTCGCTCGATCCCCGCACCTACAACCACTCCGGGCGCTGGACCCGCTCCTTCAGCGGCTCGACGCTGGCCGCCCGGCTCCCCGGCATGTCCAGCGTCACCGGCCTGGAGGTGACGGCCTGCAGCGACTCCGGGTCTGCCCTCGAGATCACCTTCACCGGCTCGGGCGGCCCCCGCACCTTCACCACCCGCGAGTTGCGGGCGTACCTGGGGCTCCGCTCGATGCAGATCCTGCGCGCCGGGTCGCCGCTGCCCGCCGAGCCCGCCTGCCCCCAGCCCGGTGACCAGAGCGGCGGAGAGCCCCCCGCGGACGGTGGCCCGGCCGTGCTGGCCGGCATCACGCTCGACGACGACGCCTCCGGCGACAGCAGCGGCAACGGCAACGGCATCGCCGAGTGCGGCGAGATCGTCGAGGTGTTCACCGACCTCACCAACGAGGGCGAGGATCTCCACGGCGTCGCCGCCACCCTCATCTCCAATGACCCCTACGTCTCGGTGGTCTGGAACACGGCCTCCACCTACCCCGACCTCGCCGCAGGCGCCACCGCCCCCAACGACGCCGACTGGGACCTCGCCGTCGCCCCCGACACCCCCGACGGCCACCCGGCGTCCCTGACGCTGCGGGTGATGGCCGACAACGGCGGCCCGTGGAACCTGGACGTCACCCTGCCGACCGCCTGTGCGGCGACCGAACCGCCGCCTCCGCCGCCCGAGCCGGGGCCCGCGACGCTCACCGGGATCACCCTCGACGACGACGCCTCCGGCGACAGCAGCGGCAACGGCAACGGCATCGCCGAATGCGGCGAGATCGTGGAGGTGTTCACCGACCTCACCAACGAGGGCGCAGACCTCCACGGCGTCGCCGCCACCCTCACCTCCGACGACCCCTACGTCTCGGTGGTCTGGAACACCACGTCTTCCTACCCCGACCTCGCGGCGGGGGCCACCGCCCCCAACGACGCCGACTGGGACCTCGCCGTCGCCCCCGGCACCCCCGACGGCCACCTGGCGACGCTCACCCTGGACGTGAGCGCCGCCGACGGCGGGCCGTGGAGCCACGACGTGGAGATCGCCACGTCGTGCCCCACCGTCGATGCCTCCGGCGCCGTCGGCATCGGCGACCTGGACGGCAACGGCTCGCCCGACGTCGCCACCGTCATGCGCGACGACCGGGACGACCTGGTCGTCGAGGCCTGGGACACCGCCACCGGCGCCCGCACCGGCAGGGTGAAGGTGGGCGACTCGAGGTGGGAGATGCTCGACCTCGATCGGGTCCCCGGCACCGACGGCGCCGTCGCCGTGCTGATGGTCCGCGACAACGGTGCGGCCCGGGTGGTCGCCGCCGACCTCTCGGCCGGCCAGCGCACCGGCCACGTCTACTTCGGCCGCCGCAACGATGCCGTGGCCGCCGCCGTCCTCCAGGGTGACCCGGCCCGCATCGCCGTCGCCTTCCAACGAGGCAGCGACCGCACCGTCATCCTGGTCAAGAACCTCGACAACACGTTCGACATGCGCTTCGCCGTGAGGACCGCGCCGATCGCCCTCGAGGCCTTCGACTCCGACGGCGACGGCGCCGCCACCGACCTCGCCCTGCTCGGCGCGCGCCGCAGCGGCGACGTGGGGGTCGACGCACTCGGCGGCGACACCGGCAACGACCTCTGGTACCGGCCCCTGGGCGCCGGCCCTGCGCAGGACCTCGCCGCCCTCGACACCGACGGCAGCATCGACCGCGTGGCCGTGCTCCACCAGGCCGGCGGGGTGCCGGTGGTGGAGACGCTCGGCGGCGCCGACGGCAGGGTGATCCGCTCCGTGACGGTCCCGCTCGCGTCGGCCGAGCAACTGGAGGCGCTGCCTCCGCTCGGAGGGTCCACCGGCGACACCGTGGCCGTGTTCGGCCTCACCGCCGACGGCGCTCCCTCCGCCGTGGTCGCCGACCCGCACCAGGGCAGGCTGGTGGCCGGGCCCATCGCCGACCCCGGCGTCGCCGTCATCGACGTCACCGTCGCCGCCCCCTACGGGCCATCCGGCGCCGCACTGGTGTCGCTCGGCGTCCGCGCGAGCATCCAGGCGGTCCTGGTGCTCAGCGACGCCGCCACCGGGGCGGGGCTCGGCACGCTCCAGATCCCGTAGGAGCCCGCCCCGCCGCCGAGCGGGTACCATCCTGACGCTCCCGCCCCCCAGGGAGCGTCTTCCATGAGCGACGCAGCCATCCCCTCACCCGAGGCCGGCCGGAGATCACGGTCGGGCACCACCTACATGGTGGTCGGGACGATGATCGCCGCCGTCGCCGCCTACCTCTTCCAGTTGATCGGCGCCCGGTCGCTGGGCCCGGAGGCCTTCGCCCCCATCGCGGTGCTGTGGACCGTCCAGTTCCTCGTGTTCACGACGGTCTTCATGCCGATGGAGCAGCTCACCATCCGCAGGCTCAACGCCGCCGAGAGCCTGGCCGCCCCCTGGAGCCTGTTCCTCGGGCTCATCGCCGCCGCGACGGTGGGTGCGGTGCTGTACGGCGTCGCCACCCTCGACCGCTCGTTCGACGGCGACGCCTGGTACCTGCTGATCCTGGGGGTGCTGATCGTCGCCTACGGCGGGTTCGCCATCGGGCGGGGCTTCCTGGCGGGCCGGCTCCGGTACCGGGAGTACGGCCTCTCCACCTTCGCAGAGTCGATGCTCCGCCTGGTGCTCGCGGTGGCGTTGCTCGCTGCGGGGGTGGGCGCGCTCGGCCTGTCGTGGACCCTCGTCGCCGGGGCCCTCGTGATCTGGCTGTGGAACCCGCTGCGCGGCGAGCGCAGCCGGGAGGAAGGGGCCGAGCGAGAGGCGGGCTCCACCGGCACCCTGGCCACGTTCATCACCGCCAACGCGGCGTCCCAGACCATCGTCGCCGCCGGCCCGCTCGTGGTGGGGATGCTCGGCGCCGCCAAGGCGGAGGTCAGCATCTTCTTCGAGACCTTCCTGCTGTACCGGGCCCCGCTGACCGTGTCCTACAGCCTGGTGGCCCGGGTGCTCCCGCCGTTCACCCGCATGGTGGAACGGGGCGAGACGGCCACGATCAAGCGGTGGGCCGCCCGCATCTCGGCGGCCGGCCTGGTTGCGGCGGGCGCGGCCTTCGGCATCGGGCTGGTGATCGGGGACGACCTGGTGGCGATCCTGCTCGGAGAGCAGTTCCGCCCGTCGAGCGAGCTCGCCGCGCTGGCGGTGGCGGGGGTGACGCTGGCCACCGTCGCCCTGTTCGAGCAGCAGTTGCTGATCGCGATGCGCTCCACCCGCCGCATGGCGCTGGCCTGGGGCATCGCGCTGGCGGTGGCCGCCCTGTTCCTGGTGCCCGACGGCGCCGGCCCGTCCATCCGGGCGGGGCGGGCGTTCCTGGCCGGCGAGATCACCGCCCTGCTGGGGCTGACCGCAGCCATCCTCCGCCGCGACTAGCGGTCAGCGGGCCCCGAAGCCCGACATCACCGTCCACACGCTGCGGCCCAGCACCTCGAGGTCGAGCCACACCCCGACGTGCTTGACGTAGTACAGGTCGTAGGAGAGCTTCTCGATCGTGTCGGCGTGGCCGTCGGCGTACCCGAAATTCACCTGGGCCCACCCGGTCAGCCCGGGCCGCACCAGGTGGCGGTGCGTGTAGAACGGGATGGTCTCGGAGAACCTCTCCACGAACGGCCCCTGCTCCGGGCGCGGCCCCACCAGGCTCAGATCGCCGCGCAGCACGTTCCACAGCTGCGGCAACTCGTCCACCCGGATCAGCCGCAGGAATCGGCCCACCCTGGTGAGCCGGTCGTCGGAGCGCGAGGCGAACCGCGCCTCACGCTCGCCCTCGTTGTTCGTCCGCATGGTGCGGAACTTGTAGAGCGTGAACGGCCGCCCCTCCAGGCCGATGCGGCGCTGCTTGAACACCACCGGGCCCCGGGAGTCGAGCCGGATGGCGACGGCGATCAGCCCCCCGAGCACCAGCGCCACCGGGGCGGCCAGCAGCACGGCGAGCGTGTCGAAGAGGCGCTTGGTCCGCACGTACGGCCCCCTGCCCTCCAGCGGCACCGTCAGCTCCCAGCCCTCGTGCAGGTGGACGATCGCCAGCCGCCCGGTGTGCTCCTCGTACGCCGAGGCCAGCGAGCGCAGCGGGTACCCGGCCAGGTTGCTGGACGACACGAACCGGGCCATCTCGTCGGAGAGCACGGACCGCAGGTCCACGGCGAGCGTCGTCCCCTTGGGCAGCGGCCGCTCCGGCACCGGCCCGGCCGGGTCGAGCACCTCGACGATCTGGGCGTGGGGCGCGGTCAGGAGGTGGTCGACCAGTTCCTTCTCCCCGGTCACCACCACCAGCGGCTCGGTCCACGGGCGGCGGCGGCGGACCGCCCGGTGGGCCAGTTCCAGGGCCAGCCACACGCCGGCCGCCCAGCCCAGGTACGACCGTGAGAAGTAGGCACGGGAGAACACCAGGGTGAACGCCGACACCGTCACCGCCACCATGAAGACGGAGAACGCCCGCCCGTAGGAGGGCCGCGGCACCTCCTTGCCGGCCGATCGGTACGCGACGTAGCAGCCGACCACCGCCCCGAACAGCAGCGAGCCGACCAGCGGCCCGACGTCCTGGCGGAAGTGCCACGGCAGCACCGTGCCGAACACCACGATCGAGGCGACGACGAGTGCGACCAGCAGCGAGCCGATGTCGAGGCCGATCGAGAGCGCGAGCTTCCGCCCTGCCATGGTCGGTCAGCGTACTAGTCCGCGGCGTTCCCGCTCGCGGTTCCGGCTCGACCCTCGGCGATCGCCGACGCCAGCGCCACGATCGTGCGCACCCCGAATCCGGTGCCGCCCTTCTGGACGTAGTGCTCGGCATCGGAGGCCCGCGCCGGTCCTGCGATGTCCAGGTGCGCCCACGGCACGTCGCCCACGAACTCCTGCAGCAGCAGCGCCGCGTTGATGGCCCCGCCGTAGCGCGGCCCGGTGTTCTTCATGTCGGCGACGTCCGAGTCGATCTTCTTGCGGTAGTCGGCGGGCAGCGGCATCTGCCACACCCGCTCGCCTGCGGCTTCCGCAGCGCGCTGCACCGCCTCGGTGGCGTCGGCCGTCCCGAACAGTCCGGCGATCTTGTCGCCCAGCGCGATCATGCAGGCGCCGGTGAGCGTGGCCAGGTCGAGGATCATGTCGGGACCCTGCTCCACGGCCAGCGAGAGGCCGTCGGCCAGCACCAGGCGGCCCTCGGCGTCGGTGTTCAGCACTTCGATGGTCTTGCCGTTGCGCGCCGTCAGCACGTCGCCGGGGCGCTGGGCGGCGCCGCCGGTCATGTTCTCCGTCAGCGGCGTGATCCCCAGCACCTTCACCGGCAGCCCCAGCCCGGCGATCACCCGCATGGCCCCGAAGACGGCGGCGGCACCCGCCATGTCGGTCTTCATGGTCTCCATGGAGGCGGCGGGCTTGATCGAGAGGCCGCCGGAGTCGAACACGATGCCCTTGCCGACGATGGCGAGGAAGCCGCGGGCGTCCTCGGGCTCGTGCCAGATCTGCACCAGCCGCGGCGGGTTGGCGGCGCCGAGCGACACGCCCCGCAGGCCGCCGAGGCCCTCCGCCTCGATCCGGCCCTCGTCCCACACCTCGATGCGCATGCCGGCGGCCTCTGCCATCTCGGTGGCGATGCGCGCCATCTCCACCGGCGGCTTGTACATCGCCGACTCGTTCACCAGGTCGCGGGCCATGGCCACGCCTTCGGCGACCAGCGCGCCGAGGCGGGCGGCCTCCACGTCGCCGTCGCCTGCGCCGAGCAGGGTCAGCGTCTCGGTGAGCGCCGGCTTCGGCTCACTGCGATGGCGGTCGAACCGGTACTGGCCCAGCAGGAACCCCTCGGCCACGGCACGGGCCGCGCCGTCGGCGCCGGCCCCATGCAGCGACGTGGCCACCGAGGCGGCGCGGGTGACGGCGCGGGCGCCGAGGCCGGCGGCCTGTCGGACGTCCTCGGCGTCGGGCGACTCGCCCATCCCCACGAAGACGACGGTCCGGTACGGGAGATCCCCTCCCGGGACCGACACCACCTGCCCGGGCTTGCCCTGGAAGTCTGCGTCGTCGAGGTAGCCGCCCAGCCAGTCGCCGAGCGCCCCCGCCGCCCACTCCCCCACGGGGTCGAAGGCACGGCCCTGGAGCGAGCCCACGATCAGGGCGTCTGCGGCTCCCTCGGCGGCGGCGCCGCCGGCAACGATCTCGATCATCCGGTCACTCCTCTCGGCTGGGCGTCCAGGTGCCTTCGGCGGCCCTGGCCAGCATGTACACGTAGTCGGCGAGGCGGTTCAGGTAGGGCACCGCCTCGCTGTCGTCGATGCCTGCGACGCGGCAGTGGGCCACGGCGCGCCGCTCGGCGCGCCGGATGACCGACCGGGCCTCGTCGAGTGCGGCGGCCAACGGTGACCCGCCGGGGACGACGAACTCGGTCGGCATGCCCACCCGGTCCACGACGCCGTCGATCGCCGGCTCCAACGCCGCCACCATCTCCGCCGTGACCCGGCTGACACCGTCGGCCAGCTTGCGACGGTTCTCCGTCTCCGTGGCCAGTTCGGCACCGACCACGAACAGGTCGCGTTGCACGGCCAGCAGCGCGGCGGCGGTCTCCTCGTCGGCGGCCGCTCTCGCCACCCCGAGCGCCGACACCGCTTCGTCCACCGCGCCGGTGGCCTCGGGCCCGGTGCCGTCCTTGGCCACCCGGCCCCCGTAGAGCCTCCCGGTGGAGCCGTCGTCTCCGCTGCGCGTGTAGATCTTCATGGCCGAGGGGGATTGTACGGGCGATCAGCCGAGCACCGGTCCGGCGGCGAGCAGACGGCCGAGCACCACCGTCCCGATGGCCGTCAGCACCGCCAGGTAGGACAGGCCGGTGGCCGCCATCACCGCCGGGTACCCCTCCTCGCCCAGCGCCGCCCACACCGCCGCAGCCAGGGCCACGGTGGTGGCTGCGAGGACCAGGTACCCGATGCCGACCGGAGCGTCCCCCGACACCCAGGGGACGGCTCCGAGCACGGCGAGGACGGCGACGTCCACCACCATCCCGGCCCCCGCAGCGGCGTCGAGGCGCCGCAGCGACCAGCGGGGCAGCCGGGGGTCGACCAGGAACCAGTGGCCCAGCATCATCTCGGCGGTGATCGCCCCCAGCGCCACCGCCCCCGACACGCTCGCCGCGACGCCGCCGTCGGGGATCGCAGCCACCACCAGGGCCACTGCGGCGACGGCGAACGACCACGCAGGCGCCCTGGTCCGCACCCCGGCCACCGCCAGCGCCGCCGCCGCGCACCCGGCCGCAGCCCACCCCCCGGCGCCGGCGAGCGCGGCGGGGACGCCGAAGAGCAGGATCGTGCCCGCGCTCAGCCAGACGTAGCCGGCACCGACCACCCGCCACCAGGCGACCACCGCCGACGCGGCGGCGACACCGCCCGCCCACATGGCGAGCACCGACGATGGGGTGATGTCCAGGGGGGCCTCCGGTCGCGGGCGGCGATCATACCGGGGGTGTGATTCGGGTCCCCGATGCCGAACCGATACAATCCGCGTCACCCCGCGGCCGCTGCGTGCCTCGCCGCGGCACTCCACCGAAGTTCCAGGAAGGATCAACCGTGCCCGACAGCCTCATCGCCCCCCACGGCGGCACGCTCGTCGACCTCATGGCCGCCGAGCCCCGCGTCGGGGAGCTCTCCAAGGCGTCCCGCGACTTCCCGTCGCTCGACCTCACCGCCCGCCACCTGTGCGACCTCGAACTCCTCATGAACGGGGGCTTCTCACCGCTCACCGGCTTCCTCGGAAAGGCCGACTACGACTCGGTGTGCGCCGACATGCGCCTCGCCGACGGGACGCTGTGGCCGATGCCGATCATGCTCGACGTGGACGAGGAGTTCGCCTCCGAAGTCGGTGAGGGCTCCCAGGTGGCGCTGCGCGACGCCGAGGGCGTCATGCTGGCCGTCCTGTCGGTGTCGGACGTCTGGAAGCCGGACCGTGAGGCCGAGGCCCGGGCCGTCTTCGGCACCGACGACCCCGAGCACCCCGGCGTGGACTTCCTCCTCAACCAGACCAAGCCCTACTACCTGGGCGGACGCATCGAGGGCGTGCAGGCGCCCATCCACTACGACTTCCGCACCCTGCGGATGACGCCCGCCGAGGTGCGGGCGCGCTTCACCAAGCGGGGATGGCGGAAGGTGGTGGCCTTCCAGACCCGCAACCCGATGCACCGGGCCCACCTGGAACTGACGGCCCGTGCCGCCAAGGACGTCGAGGGCAACCTGCTGATCCACCCCGTGGTCGGGATGACCAAGCCCGGCGACGTGGACCACTACACCCGGGTGCGGGCGTACCAGGCCATCATGGACCGCTACCCCCGCAACACGGCCGAACTGGCGCTGCTGCCGCTGGCCATGCGGATGGGCGGCCCCCGCGAGGCCGTGTGGCACGCCATCATCCGCAAGAACCACGGCTGCACCCATCTGATCGTCGGGCGGGACCACGCCGGTCCCGGCTCCGACTCGTCGGGCACCCCGTTCTACGGCCCCTACGACGCCCAGGAGCTCCTCGCCGCGCACGAGGAGGAGATCGGTGTCGTCCAGGTGCCCTTCAAGATGATGACCTACCTCCCCGACGAGGGCACCTACATGCCGGTGGACCAGGTCTCCGAGGGGACCAAGACGCTGTCGATCTCCGGCACCGAACTGCGGGAGCGGCTCGCAGACGGACGGGAGATCCCCGAGTGGTTCACCTTCCCCTCCGTCGCCGAGGAACTGCGCAAGACCCACCCGCCGCGGGCCCGCCAGGGGTTCACCGTGTTCTTCACCGGCCTGTCCGGCTCCGGCAAGTCCACCATCGCCAACGTGCTGCAGGTGCGGCTGCTGGAGATGGGCGGGCGGCCGGTGACCCTGCTCGACGGCGACCTGGTCCGCAAGAACCTGTCGAGTGAACTGGGCTTCTCCAAGGAGCACCGCGATCTGAACATCCAGCGGATCGGCTACGTCGCCTCGGAGATCACGAAGAACGGCGGGATCGCCCTGTGCGCCCCCATCGCCCCGTACGACGCGGTCCGCAAGGTGGTGCGCAACACGATCGAACCCCACGGCGGCTTCATCCTGGTGCACGTGGCCACCCCGCTCGAGGTGTGCGAGGAGCGGGACCGCAAGGGCCTGTACGCCAAGGCACGGGCGGGGATCATCAAGGAGTTCACCGGCATCTCCGACCCCTACGAGGTGCCCGAGGACGCCGACATCGTCATCGACACCACCTCGATGTCCGCCGCCGAGGCGGCCCACAAGGTGATCCTGCACCTGGAGCACCTGGGCTACATCGGGCCCCGCCGCGACTGACGACGGACCCGACCGATCTGCGGCCCCCGCGCGGGGGCCGCAGGCCCCTCCGGCCGGCACCGCTCATCCCACCATTCGTTAGGGTGGAGCGTGCGGCTGCGCACCGCACTCGCAGCCGTGAACCGAAGCCCCGGGGCTGCGCTGCGCGGCGCCCCCGGATGGTGGGAAGGAGCCCCCGAATGATCGGCGCCGACGCCGTCCACGACACCCTCCGCAAGCATCAGTTGGTCGACGGGTACCCCGTGGTCCTCGACCTGGAGAAGTCCGAGGGCGTGTGGATGCACGATGCCGTCACCGGCACCCGCTACCTGGATGCGTTCTCGTTCTTCGCCTCGTGGCCGATGGGCTACCGGCACCCGATGCTGGAGGACCCCGACTTCCAGCACGAACTGGTGCGTGCCGCCACCACCAAGGTGGCCAACAGCGACATCTACACCGTCGAGATGGCCAAGTTCGTGGACGCCTTCGGCTCCCGGGTCACCCCGGAGGGGTACCCGCACCACTTCTGGATCGCCGGCGGCGCCCTCGCCGTCGAGAACGCCATGAAGACGGCGTTCGACTGGAAGGCCCGCAAGCTGGGGAGGACCGCATTCACCGACCCGGTCGAGGACCTGGTGATCCTGCACTTCCGCCAGGCGTTCCACGGCCGCAGCGGCTACACGCTGAGCGTCACCAACACCCTCCCCGACAAGATCGGGCTGTTCCCCAAGTTCGACTGGCCCCGGGTGCACAACCCGGCCATCGTCTTCGACCTCGAGGGCGGCATCGCCAACGACATCGAGGCCGAGGAGGCCCGGGCCCTCGCCGAGATCGACGCGGCCTTCGAGCGGCACGGCGACAAGGTGGCCGCGATCCTCATCGAGCCCATGCAGGGCGAGGGCGGCGACAACTACTTCCGCGGCGAGTTCCTGGCAGCGCTGCGCCGGATCGCCGACGAGCGCGACGCGCTGCTGATCTTCGACGAGGTGCAGACGGGCTTCTTCTCGAGCGGCCCGGCCTGGATGTGGCAGCGCTACGGCGTCGCCCCCGACGTGGTCGCCTTCGGCAAGAAGGCCCAGATCTGCGGCATCTACGCCTCCGCCCGCATCGATGAGGTCCCCGACAACGTGTTCCAGCGCTCCAGCCGCATCAACAGCACCTGGGGCGGCAGCCTCACCGACATGGTGCGATCGCGCCGGTTCATCGAGATCATCGAGAAGGAGGACCTCGGCAACCGCGTCGCCGAGATGGGCGATCGCCTGGTGGCCGGCCTGCGGCGCATCGCCTCCGAGACCGGCAAGTTCACCAACCCGCGCGGCGCCGGATCGCTGGTGGCGGTGACGCTGGAATCCGGCGAGGCCCGCAACGCCCTGCTGCGCCGCATGTTCGAGAACGAGACGCTGGCGCTGCCGTCGGGGCCGCTGGCCATCAGGTTCCGGCTGCCGTTCGTGATCCGGCCGGCCGAGGTGGACGAACTGCTCGCCCGGGTGGAGGCCAGCCTCTAGCCGCCGCCGGGCACCGCCGCCGGAGGGTCGCAGTCGTAGAGCGCCGCCCCGACGCCGCCTCCGTAGGCGGCGGGCGGCACGACGCTGCAGCGGCCAGCGACCACCTGCGCCCACCCCTCCGCCCGGCCCCGGGACGGCGAGAGCAAGACGAAGCGCAACGCGCCGGAGTCGAGGTACCCCTCCAGTTCCTCCGTGGTCGGCGCCGGGTCGCCTCCGCTGAAGCCCCCCATGGCCATCACGGCCTCGCCGGTCTCCAGGATCAGGGCCGAGGCGGTGCCGCTGCCGACCGCCGCCGCAATCCAGGTCTCCCCGTCGTGAGCGTCCACGAGGAACCGGGCGAGCAGAGCCAGCCGTTGGCCGCCCCGGCCGGCGTCGTCCTGCGGCCCGCCGCTGGGGGCGGCGCCGGGCCGATCGGGTGCTCCCGCTCCCCCTCCGGGCCGGGGCCGCCCCTCTCCCATGGGGGGTGCCTCCTCGCCCGGCCGGGCGGCGGGGGCGGCGGGGACGGGACGCCCGGTCTCGCCGGGCCCCGCCTTCGGGTTGCCCCCGGAGTAGTCGGTGCCGATGGAGGCCAGGGCAAAGGAGACCGGTCCCGCCACCAGCACCGCGCCCACTGCGGCCGCCGCGGCCCACCGGTGCCATCCCGCAGCGGGACGGGCTCGCACCAGAGGGATCGCCAGCCCGGCGAGGACGGCCGCGGCAACGATCACCGTCCCCAGGCCCGGGGCGAAGTCGGGGGTCCGCCCCAGGACGACGGCCGACCACACCCCGGTGCCGGCCACCGCCAGCCCGAACGCCCAGGCGGCGGCAGCCGACCGCGCGGCGGCCCGCCACCACTCGACCACCCCTGCGCCCGCCAGGGCGGCCACCGGTGCGGCCAGGGTCATCACGTAGTACGGGTGGAAGACGCCCTCCATCAGGCTGAACGTGGCCATCTGCACGGCGAAGAAGGTGCCCCACATCAGCCACCCCGCCCGCTCGCCGTCGGTGCGCGGCGCCCGGCGTGCGCTCCACAGGCCCAAAACCAGCGACGCCGCCGCCAGCGGGATCAGCCAGGACACCTGGCCGCCCACCTCGCCGTTGAACACCCGGGCCCAGCCGCCGGTGCCGCCGAAGGGGTCCCCCGGCCCGACCCCGTCACCGGTGATCCTGCCCAGCCCGTTGATGCCGAACACGTACTCCCCGAAACCCCCGTTCTGCGTCTGCCCGAAGAAGGGCGCCGACGGCACCGCGACGGCCAGCACCACCCACCACCCGGCTGCGGCGACGGCGGCTCCCGCAGCAGCCGCCCCGTGCGCCAGCCTGCGCCGCAGCGGCACCGGGGCGGCCACCAGGTACACCACGGCCACGGCGGGCACCACCAGCAGCGCCTGCGTGGTCTTGGTGAGGAAGGCCAGGCCGACCAGCGCGCCGGAGGCGGCCAGTCGCCGCACGCTGCCCTGCCGGGCCGCCGAGTACGCCAGCGCGGCGGACGACGTCAGCAGCAGCGTGAGGATGGCGTCGGGGTTGTTGTAGCGGGCCATCACCACGAACACCGGGGTGACGGCCAGCAGGCCGGCGGCGGCGAGCGCCGCGGCGGGGCCGTGCCAGCGGCGCACCGTCCGGTGCAGCACCAGCACCGTGCCCACCCCGGCGAGGGCATGCGGCACCAGCACGCTCCAGGAGGAGAGCCCGAACACCCGCACCGAGAGCCCACTCACCCACAGCGACAACGGCGGCTTATCCACCGAGATGAAGGACGCAGTGTCCAGGGAGCCGAACAGCCAGGCGTGCCAGTCGAGCGAGCCGCTGTACGCCGCGGCGGCGTAGTACTCGTTGCCGTACCCGCTGGCGTCGAGCGACCACAGCAGCAGCACCGCCGACAGCGCCGTCACCCCCACCAGGCCGGGCCGCGCCCACCAGGGATCGGCCTCGGGGCCGCGCAGCCATCTCCGGACGCGGCCGGGCGGCGGCGCCGGCGGCCCGGGATCTCGGAACGGCGGAGCATCCATGGCGCCAGGATCGGCCCGCGCTGTTCGAGAGCCTGCGCGCAACCCGTGAAGACCGTGTAAAACGGCACCCATGCCGATGATGCCGCCCGACGCCAACCGGATGCAGGACGATCACGCCCCCACCCCCTTCTCCGCCGCCGACATCGCCGCCGCCTGCGGGCCGGGCAGGGTCACCACCTACCGCGTGTCCCGGCAGGACGGCCCGACGGTGCTCCTGCGCTGGGAGTTCACCTCGGCGGACGACGAGGGCGCGGAGTCGGTATCAGAGACCTTCGACACCGAAGGCCGGTCCCTCGGCCCCGCCGAGACGTCCACCGCCCGCTGGGTGGACCTGCAGCGCCACGCCTCCACGCCGGCCGACCTCACCACCGTCGAGGCCGACGAGGTCGAGGTGCCTGCCGGCCGCTTCCGGTGCTGGCGCTACACGGTGCAGGGCGACGGCGGCCACTCGGTGTCGTGGTTCGCCGTCGGCCTCCCCGGCCCGCCCGTCCGCCGGATCGAGGTCAGGGACGGGGTGGAGGTGTCGGAGATGACACTGGTCGCGGTGGAGGACCCCCGCACCGGGTGAGCCTCAGCCGTCGGAGACCTCCCCCGGTTCCGGGTCGTCGCCGGAGTCGTCCTGGTCGCCCCGCGCCGCCTCCGAGGACCGCTCGTCGATGACGTGTTCCATGGACGGCTGGTAGATCGTCTCCAGCAGGCCCAGCGACCCGGTCCGTGCGGGGTGCGGGTTGTGCTTGTTGTAGATCCACCCCCGCTCGGCGAGCCACCGCGAACGCGACGCCCAGAAGACGAACGCGAGGAAGGCGAAGACCAGGACGATCGCAGCGACGGCCAGGAACCCCGACATCACGCCGCATCCTGGCACATCGGGCGGCTAGCGCCCCCCGGCCAGCCACTCCCGGATACGGGCGGCCACGTGCTCGGGGGTGAACCCGAAGTGCTCGGCGAGCACCCCGGCGGGCGCCGACGCCCCGAAGTGATCGATGCCGATCGACAGGCCGGCGCCCACGATGCCTGCCCACCCGAAGGTGGAACCGGCCTCGATCGAAGCGACCGGCACCCCGGGGGGGAGCACCGAGGCCCGGTAGGCGTCGTCCTGGCCCTCGAACACCTCCACGCACGGCATGCTGACCACCCGCAGCGAGACGCCGTCTGCGTCCAGCAGGCCGGCGGCCGCGAGCGCCAGGCCGACCTCGGAGCCGGTGGCCACCAGCACGGCGTCGCCGCCGTCCCGCACCACGTAGCCGCCGCGATGGGCCGAGCCGGGCTCCCGCTCGAACTCGGGGACCCCCTGGCGGGTCAGCGCCAGGCAGGTGGGGCCGTCGGTGCGCGCCAGGGCCATCTCCCACGCCTCGGCCGTCTCGGACGCCGAGGCGGGCCGGATCACCCATGTGTTCGGCATCGCCCGCAGCGAGGCCAGGTGCTCGATCGGCTGGTGCGTGGGGCCGTCCTCCCCCAGGAAGAACGAGTCGTGGGTGAACACGAAGATGCTGGGCGCCCCCATGAGGGCGGCCAGGCGCAGCGACGGCCGCAGGTAGTCGCTGAACACCAGGAACGTGCCGCCGTAGGCGCGCAGCCCGCCGTGGAGGTTCATCCCGTTGACGGCGGCGCCCATGGCGTGCTCCCGCACCCCGAAGTGGAAGTTGCGGCCCCCCGGCGTGGCCGACTGGAACGCCGCTTCACCGTCGATCATCGTGTTGTTCGACGGCGCGAGGTCTGCCGAGCCGCCCACCAGCGCGGGCATCGCCGCGGCGACGGCGTTGATCACGAGGCCGGAGGCCTTCCGGGTGGCCATCTTCTCGCCCACCGCCACCTCCGGCGCCGGCGCCTCCACCGGCTGCGGCTCCCAGTGCGCCGCCCACCGGCCGGCGAGGGCGGCGTCGGCGGCGAACGCCTCGGCCCGCCGCTGCTCCCAGGCGGCCCTGCGCCCGGCGTTGGCGGCCATCCGGTCGCGGAAGAGGCCGTACACCTCGTCGGGGACCTCGAAGTCGCCTCCGCTCCAGCCGAGCGCCTGCTTGGTCCGCACGATCTCCTCGGCGCCGAGCGGGCTCCCGTGGGCGGCGGCGGTGTCCTGCTTGGCGGGCGACCCGTAGCCGATGTGGGTGCGGCACGACACCAGGGTCGGCCTGCCGTCGTCGCGCACGGCGTCGGTGATGGCCTCGTCCAGCGCGGCGTGGTCGTGCCCGTCCACCTCGAGCGTGGCCCACCCCATCGCCCGCAGCCGGGCCGCCGGGTCCTCGGTGAACGCCAGCGACGTGCTCCCGTCGATGGAGATGCCGTTGTCGTCGTACAGCACCACCAGGCGACCCAGCCCGAGGTGGCCCGCCAGCGACGCCGCCTCCGACGAGACGCCCTCCATCAGGTCGCCGTCGCCGCAGAACACGTAGGTGCGGTGGTTCTGCAGCCCCTCGCCGAACACCTCCCTGAGGTGCGCCTCGGCGATCGCCATGCCGACGGCGGTGCCGAACCCCTGGCCGAGCGGTCCGGTGGTCATCTCGATGCCCAGGTGCGGCTCCCGCTCGGGGTGCCCGGCCGTCACCGACCCCCACTGCCGGAACCGGCGGAGGTCGTCCATGGCGAGATCGAACCCCGACAGGTGCGCCAGCGCGTACAGCAGCATCGACCCGTGCCCGTTGCTGAGCACGAATCGATCCCGATCGGGCCAGGTGGGATCGGCAGGATCCACCACCAGGTGCCGCGTCCACAGCACCGTGGCGATGTCGGCCATCCCCATCGGCATGCCGGGGTGGCCGCTCTCGGCACGCTGCACGGCGTCCATGGCCAGCACCCGGAGGGTGGTGGCGGCGAGTTGATCGACGTTGGTGGGTGCTCCGGTGCTCACTGCGGCTCCTCCCGCGGCCCCGACGGGCACGCGTGCGACTACTCGACGATGCTCAGATCCCGGTCCGAGCGATTGAGACGCTCCCCGCCGTCCCCGGTGACGGCGACGATGTCCTCGATCCTCATCCCGAACGCACCCGGCACGTAGATGCCCGGTTCGACCGAGAAGGTGTTGCCCCGCTCCAGCGGCCTGCCGTTGCCCTCCACCACGTACGGGTCCTCGTGCACCTCGATGCCGATGCCGTGGCCGGTGCGATGGACGAAGAACTCCCCGAAGCCCCCGGCAGCGATGATCCCGCGGGCGATGCGGTCGATCTCCTCGGCCGGCACCCCCGGCGCCACCGCCTCCACGGCGGCGTCCTGAGCGGCCCGCAGGACGGCGAAGGCCTCGGCGTAGCGGGCCGGGGGCTCCCCGACGTGGAAGTTCCGGGTGGTGTCGCTGTAGTACCCGCCGAGACGGCCGCCGAAGTCCACGACCACGGCGTCCCCGTCGCCGATCTCCCTGCCCCCCGGCTCGTGGTGAGGCGACGCCCCGTTGGGGCCCGAGGCGACGATGGCGAACGCGGCCACGTCGTGGCCCTCCTCCACGAGCATCTCCCTCACCAGCCCTGCGATCTGGGCCTCGGTGCGGCCCCCGAAGCGCTCCGAGACCAGGCGGGCCGCCACCCGGTCGGCGGCGTGCCCCGCCCGGCGGAGCAGGTCGAGCTCCTGGTCGTCCTTGCGAATCCGCAACTCCGCCGTCAGCGGCGTCGCCGGGACGAACCGCGTCGCCGGCGACCGCTCCTGCATGGCGAGCAGGAACCGCGCCCAGGTGTGGTCGCCGATCGCAGCCACCTGCGGGGAGCCTGCCAGGCGCAGGGCGATCGCCACCGGGTCGTCGGTCTCGTCCCAGGCCAGGATCTCGAAGGCGCTGCGATCCACCACGGCGGGCGCCTCGAGACGCGGCACCACCAGCGTGGCATCGCCGGCGGCGGGGACGACCAGCATGGTGAGCCGCTCGAGTTGCGGGGCCTCGTACCCGGCGAGGTACGGCAGATCGGCGCCCACGGACACCATGAGCGCCCCCACGCCCCGGTCGGCCATCACGGCCCTGGCACGGTCGAGCCGGGCGGCGTAGTCGGCGTCGGGGAACATCACGGCGGAGGCTAGCGGCCGCCGGGCGCCGTCACGACGCCGCCGCCCTGGCCTCCCTGGCGTGGTACGACGACCGCACCAGCGGGCCCGATTCGACGTGCGGCAGGCCGATCTCCCTGCCGTAGGCGGCGTACTCGTCGAACTCGTCGGGATGGACGTAGCGATCCACCGGACGGTGCCTCGCCGTGGGCCGCAGGTACTGGCCGATGGTGACGATGTCCACGCCCACCGCCCGCAGGTCGGCCAGTGCACCGAGCACCTCGTCCTTGGACTCCCCCATGCCGACGATCAGACCCGACTTGACGGCGCCGCCCGAGGTCATGCCCCGCGCCCGCCACAGCAGGGCCAGCGACCTCCCGTAGGAGGCGGCGGTGCGGATGTCGCGCTGCAGGCGGACCACCGTCTCGGTGTTGTGGTTGAGCACCTCGGGCCGGGCCTTCATCACGGTGGCCAGCGCCTCCGGGTCGCCCTTGAAGTCGGGGATCAGCACCTCCACCTCGCACCCCGGCCGGGCGGCACGGATCTCCTCGATGCTGCGGGCGAAGACGGCGGCGCCGCCGTCGGGGAGGTCGTCGCGGTTCACCGAGGTGAGCACCGCGTGACTCAGGTCCATGGTGGCGATCGCCTCCGCCACGCGGCGCGGCTCGTCCTCGTCCACCTCGCCGGGGCGGCCGGTGGTGACGTCGCAGAACGAGCAGGCCCGGGTGCAGACGTCGCCGAGCAGCATGAACGTGGCGGTGCCGGCCGCCCAGCACTCGTAGATGTTGGGGCACGACGCCTCCTGGCACACCGTGTGCAGGTCGAGACCGTCCACCAGGCCCTTCAGGTCCCGGTAGGGCTGCCCCAGCTCGACCCTGGCCTTCATCCACCGGGGCTTCTCCGGCTCGCCGGGGAGCCTGCCCTTCATGGTGATCTGGATCTGCCCGGCCCGGTCGGGTGCGAACGAGCCGCCGGCGACCAGGCGGTCGATCTCGTAGTCGTCCGACCCCCTGCCGGTCCCGCGGCTGAAGGCGGCCATCTGGGTCTCGACGTCGCGGTACCCGAACGCCTCGGCGAACCGGGGCAGCAGCGCCTCGGCCGTCTCCTCGATGCTCACCCGCCGCCCGAGGACCTCGGACGCCGAGGTCACCGCCCGGTCGGTGATCCCGCACGGGTTGATGTGACCGAACCAGCCCAGGTCGGTGGAGGCGTTGACGGCGAACCCGTGCGTCGTGACCCGGCGGGAGGCCCGCACCCCGATGGCGGCGATCTTGCCCCGGTCGGTCCAGACGCCGGTGAGGCCCGGCTCGCGCCGGGCGGCGATGCCCAGGTCGCCGAGCGCCGCCACGATGGCCTCCTCCATCATCCGCACGTGGTCGGAGACGGCGGGGCGGCTCCCCAGGTGGCGGATGGGGTACCCCACCAGCTGCCCCGGGCCGTGGAAGGTGACGTCGCCGCCACGGTCCACCATGCGGACCTGTGCGCCCGCCTCCTCCAGCGCCCCCTGCGGCACCAGCACGTTGGCCCGGTCGCCGAAGCGGCCGACGGTGTAGACCGGCGGGTGCTCGAGGAGCAGCAGGTAGTCGTCGGGGGTGCGCCCCTCGACCCTGCCCTCGTGCAGGGCGCGCTGCAGGTCCCAGGCCTCGTCGTAGGGCAGCCGGCCCAGCCAGCGTGCCCGCAGCCGGGTCACGAGAGCTCGTGCTCCCAGTCCCAGGTCTCGATGGCGTCCTTGATGTGACGCAGGAACAGCACCGCCGCCGAGCCGTCGAACGCACGGTGGTCCCAGGTGAGCCCCAGGTTGCCGACGTGATGGATGGCGATGGCATCCATGCCCTGCTGGTCGGTGACCGCCACCGGCCGCTTCTGGACGGTGTCGGTGGACAGGATCGCCACGTTCGGCACGTTGATGATCGGCGCCGACATCAGCGATCCGAACGGGCCCGGGTTGGTGATGGTGAACGTGCTGCCGGTGACGTCGTCGAGGCCGTACTCCCCCGATCGCGCCTTGCCGGCGACGGCGCGGATCTCGCGGGCGAGGCGCCGCATGCGCATGCTCTCGGCGCCGCGCACGGTCATCACGATCAGGCCCTCCTGGTCCAGGTCCACGGCGATGCCAAGATCCACCCGATCGTGCAGCACCCGCTGCTCCTCCTCCTGGAAGAAGGCGCTGTTGACCGCCGGAAACGCCTTGAGGGCGTCGACGGTGGCACGGGCGATGAACGGCAGGTAGGTGAGCGAGAACCCTTCGTCGGCCTTGTAGGCCGCCTTGTGGCGCTGCCGCACCTGCTCGACGCGCTCGAAGTCCACTTCCACCAGCGTCCAGACGTGGGCGGCGGTGCGACGGGACTCCACCATGTTGTCGGCGATCCGCTTGCGGAGCCGGCTGATGGATTCGACCCGGTCACCGGGGCGCAGCGGGATGCCGCGCGGTCCGGTGCCCTCGTCCCCCGCCGGAGCCGGGGCAGGGGCGGACGCAGGGGTAGTGGCGGGCGCAGAGGCAGGCGCTGCCGGCGCAGGAGCGGGCGCCGGGGCAGGCGCCGGGGCAGGCGCCGGGGCGGGGGCGGGCACTGCCGTGGGAGCCGTGCCGGCGGCACGGGCGTCGAGGTGCGCCTGCACGTCCTTGCGGGTGATCCTCCCGTCGAGGCCGGTGCCGGTGACCAGCCTCAGATCGACGCCGTGCTCGGCGGCCAGTTTGCGGACCACCGGGGACAACAGGCCGAGATCACCGTCGGCGGGCACGATCTCGACCTCGGCCGTGGGCGTGGGCGCAGGGGCGGGCGCAGGAGCAGGGGCCGGCGCGGGTTCGGGCGCCGGAGCGGGCGCAGGAGCCGGGGCGGGCGCAGGCGCCGGTGCCGGAGCGGGCGCAGGAGCCGGGGCGGGCTCGGCAGCCGGAGCAGGAGCCGGGGCGGGCTCGGCAGCCGGAGCAGGAGCCGGGGCGGGCTCGGGCGCCGGCGCGGGCGTCGGGGCCGGGGCGGTCTCGGCAGCCGGCGCGGCGGCCGGGGCGGGCGCGGGTGCTTCGTCGGCGGTCGTGATGACGGCGAGCGGGGCGCCCACCTCCACGGTGGTGCCCTCGGCGACGAGGATCTCCGCCACGACACCGGTGACCGGCGAGGGCACCTCGGTGTCCACCTTGTCGGTGGAGATCTCCACCAGCACTTCGTCCTGGGCGATCGTCTCGCCGGGCTGCTTCGCCCAGCGGAGGATCGTCCCCTCCGTGACCGTCTCGCCCAACTGGGGCATCGTCACCGTGAACGACATCGTCTCCTGCCTCCTGCCCTCGTCCCAGAGAGTGTACGGACCATCGCCTCGACGGCCGAGGTCATCCGCCTAGTGCAGCGACCGCCCGGCCGCGGCGAGCAATGTCTCCCCCACCGCCTCCGCCAGCGTCGGATGGGCGTGCACGAACGCAGCGGCCTCCGACGGCAGCGCCTCCCAACCGACGGCAAACATCAGTTCGTGGATCAACTCCCCCGCCGCGGGGCCCACCACCGTGGCACCGAGGATGGGGCCGCCCTTCTGGGCCACCACCTTCACGGTGCCCTCGGCCCGGCCCTGGATCATCGCCCTGGCCACGCCCCCGAACCCGTGGGAGTGCACGTCCACCTCGTAGCCCTGCTCCTTCGCCTGCGCTTCGGTGAGCCCCACCGACGCCACCTCGGGGTCGCTGTAGACGATCAGCGGGATGGCCCGGTAGTCGGGTCCGGCGGACCGCCCGGTGGCGAGGTGCGTGATCGCCGCCATGCCCTCGGCGAAGCCGGCATGCGCCAGTTGCGGGGTCCCGGCGACGATGTCGCCGACGGCGTAGAGGCCGGGCTCGGCCGTCTGCATGGTGGCGAGGTCCACGCGTACGAACCCCCGGTCCAGGACGGCCCTCGTCGTGTCCACGCCGATGCCCTCGGCGACGGGAGCGCGGCCCACCGCCACCAGCACCACGTCCACCTCCACGGACCCGCCCGGGTACGGCACGGTGACCCCGGTCGGCGTCACCTGGGCCGGCTCCACCCCCACCCCGGTGTGGACGTCCACGCCCCGCTTGGTGAGGGCCCGGGTGAGCAGGCGCGCGGCCTGCGGCTCCAGGCCCGGCACCACCTGGTCCATCATCTCGAACAGGTGCACCGTGGACCCCACGTCGGTCAGCATCGAGGCGAACTCCACTCCGATGGCCCCGGCGCCGATGATCGCCACCCGCTGCGGCCGCGCCTCCCAGTCGAGGGCGTGGTCGCTGGTGACGATCCGGTAGCCGTCGAGCGGGTATCCGGGGATGGTGCGGGGCACCGATCCGGTGGCCAGGATCACGTTGCGGGCCTCCACCCGCCGGGTGGTGCCGTCGTGCAGGGAGACGTCCACCGCACCGGGCCCGGCCAGACGGCCGCTGCCCTCGAGGACGTCCACCTTGCGCTGCTTGAGCAGCCCGCTGAGCCCGCCGTGGAGGCGCTCGACCACCGCGTTCTTGCGGGCCAGCGCCGCAGGCCAGTCCAGCGCCGGGGCGGAGGCGATCACCCCGAACTCGGCGGCGCCGGCCACCTCGGTGAACACCTCGGCGGTCTGCAGCCACGACTTCGCGGGGATGCAGCCCCGGTGCAGGCAGGTGCCGCCGACCAGATCGCGCTCGACGAGGGCGACCTGCAACCCGAAGTTGTGGGCGTACAGGGCGGCGGCGTACCCGCCGGGCCCCCCGCCGATGATGGCTACGTCGTACACGGTGGCTCCCGGATTCGGCTCAACCCGGCAGCGTAGCGGGAGCCTCCCGCCAGCCACCGGGGCGGGGGTACGCTGGCGCCCGTGCAGACCCGCTATCTCCTCATCGCCTCGGTGGTGACCCTGTTCGCCATCCTCGCCGCTTCGGCGGTGTGGTTCCTCATGGCGGGTTGAGAGGTTGCCGCAGACGACGATCACCACCGGCACCGGCCTCGACCTCGAGGCCGCCTGGGACCTGCCCGATCACGACCCGGCCGTGGTGGTGGTGCTGTGCCATCCCCATCCCCTCATGGGCGGGACGATGGACGCCCCGCTGCTGCGGGGCGTCTCCAGGGTCCTGGTCGCAGCCGGCATCGCCGTGCTGCGATTCAACTTCCGGGGCGTGGGGCGCAGCGAGGGCGGCTGGGGCGGGGGGACCGGGGAGATCGAGGACGTCGCCACCGCCGTGGCCGCCGCCGAGGCGGCCCGCCCCGCCGCCGCCCACGGGATCGCCGGGTGGTCGTTCGGCGCCCACACCGCCCTCCGATGGCAGGCCAGGGCCGACGACGCCCGCCCCTACGCAGGCATCGCCCCGCCGGTCAGCCTCACCGGTTCGATAGCGCTGCCGGCGCCGCAAGCGCTGCCGCCCGCCGATCGGCTCTTCGTGATCGGCGATCGCGACCAGTTCACGGCCGCCGCCGACCTGCAGGCGTACGCCGACGCCGCCGGGGCGCGGTGCGAGGTGCTGGCCGGCTCCGACCACTTCTTCGCGTTCCGGGAGCGCCAGGTGGGCGATCTCCTCGCCGCTCACTTCGCCCCCGACGCCCCCTGAGGCGCCGCCTCAGCCGCCCAGTCCGAACACCCGGGCCGCCGTGCCGGTGCGCACCGCGGCGTCGGCCTCGGCAGACGGGCCTAGCGCCGCCCATCCCTCGAGCCACGAGTCGGGATCGCCGAACGGGTGCCCAGAGCCGATCATCGTCTTGTGCGCCAGGGGGCCGGCCACGGCCTCCTGCACCACGACGCCGGCCCGGTCGGGGCGCCGTCCTGGGGCGAGGAAGACGTTGGGCTTGTGGGCGGCGACCATCACGGCCTGCTCCTCCCACGGCGGCGAGACACCGGCCAGCACGATCGTGAGCCCCGGATGGGTGGCGGCGACCCGGTCCATCCGCATCGGGTCGGCGACGTCGAGGGCGATGCCTGCGCCCCCGGGGCGGCCGGCGCCCATCGCGGTCGCCCCGCAATGAACCACCACGGGAAGGCCGAGGTCCTCCGCCATCCCCCACACCGCATCTGCCCGGCGCCCCGCCGGGTCGAATCGCTGGGCGGCGGGGTGGAAGAAGAGGCCGCGCAGGCCCATGCGGTGGACGTCGTGCACCGCCACCACGGCCGCTGCGCCGCGCTGGGGGTCCACGCACCCGAGGCCGGCGAGCGCACCGGCGTGGGGTTCCACCGCCGCCGCCAGCACTGCGTCGTCCAGCGCCGCCGAGCCGAGGACCGATGCGGCGTCGAAGGCATGCACCAGGCCGACGGCGTCACGTTGCCGGTAGTAGGCGGCGAGAGCGGCGAAGTCGGCGGGGCCGTCCGGCGGGGGGTCCAGGTAGGGGCGGTAGCCGTCGGCCACGAGCACCGTGGCCGGAGGGTGCACCAGGACGTCGACGAAGCTGCTCACCGGGGCGTGAAGCCCCGGTTCCTCGCCTCCGCCAGCGTGTCGGGGCTCACCGCCGACAGCAGCGTGCGCCGCACCAGGTCCTCGTTCGCCACCCGCTGCTCCAGTTCGGCGAACTGGGCCTCGTCGTCGCAGTCGTACACGGTCATGCGGTCCCGCACGCCGATGAAGCGCTTGTCGGGGAACCTTCGCAGTCGGCCCATGGCACCTCCTGGCCCGACCCTACCCGCTCGAAGGTGGGGCGAAGCGCCGCACGGTGACGAGCGACGTCACCATCCCGGCGTCGCCCGAGACCTCGATGGTGCCCTCCAGGTTGAGCCGGTTGAAGGCGATCAGCCAGCCGTCGCCGGAGGCCGCCGACGTCTCCACCACGTACCCGGCGCTGACCAGGCCCACCGTGTGGGCGCTGACGGCGTCGACCACCGTCCCTGCCGTCACCACCTTCAGCGTGATCTCGCCGGTCTCCGGGTCGAAGCTGGGGTCTCCGACGCCGGCGCCGACCGGGATCGGGAAGTCGTCCGGCAGCTCCTCGGGGATCGCCCCACCGGTGCCGCCGTCGTCGTCGATCGCCGTCCGGTCCAGGATGAGGAAGCCGGCCCACACCACGAGGCCTGCGGCGACCACCACGAGCGCGGCGGTGACCACCCAGTTGCCCCGCAGCCGCCTCCCCCGCCCGAACAGGCTCCGCCTCACTGCAGGCCTCCCCGGCGGGCTGCCGCCCGATGGGGCAGGGACGGCACCGGCTCGCCGACGGCGAGCACCACTGCGGGGCGCTCCCCCGGCAGGAACCGGTGCAGCGGCACCTCGCCGGGCGCCACCGACAGCCACCCCGACAGCACCGACCGCTGCAGCGCCCGGCGCAACGGCTCAGACCCTCGGCGGCTCACGGTATCCCCCGAAGACAGACTTCAGCGCATCGACGATCTCTCCCTCCGATGCCCGGGCCCTGGCGGCGTCCACGATCAGCGGCATCAGGTTGGCGTCGCCGGAGGCGGCCCGCTCCAGCGCGTCGAGCGCCGCGGCCACGGCCTCGCCGTCCCGCCGCTCCCGGACCCCCGCCACCCGGCTCCGCTGCTCGCGCTCGACCTCGGCGCCGATGCGGAGGATCTCCAGGCCGTCCTCGCCGTCGGCGGCGTACTTGTTCACGCCCACGATCACCCGCTCGCCGGCCGTGACGGCCTTCTGGAACTCGTAGGCGCTGTCGGCGAGCGCGGTCTGGAACCAGCCCTCCTCGATGCCGCGCAGCACCCCGTCGAGCATCGAGCCGTCGCCGATCCGATCGATGTGGCCCAGCAACTCCTCGATCCGCGCCTCCATCCGGTCCGTCGCCTCCTCCACGAACCAGGCGCCGCCCAGCGGATCGATGACGTCGGCGACCCCGGTCTCCTCCATCAGCACCTGCTGGGTGCGGAGGGCGATCTCGGCCGCACGCTCGGTGGGGAGGGCGTACACCTCGTCGAGGGCGTTGGTGTGCAGGCTCTGCGTCCCGCCCATGACGGCGGCCAGCGCCTCGACGGTGGTGCGGACCACGTTGTTGTCGGGTTGCTGCGCCGTCAGCGACACCCCGGCGGTCTGAGTGTGGAAGCGCAGGCGGTGGGAGCGCTCGTCCTCTGCCCCATACCGGTCGCGCATCCAGCGGGCCCAGATGCGGCGGGCCGCCCGGAACTTGGCGATCTCCTCGAAGAAGTCGATGTGGGCGTCGAAGAAGAACGACAGGCGGGGGGCGAACTCGTCGATCTCCATCCCGGCCCGCACGCCGGCCTCGACGTAGGCGAACCCGTCGGCGAGCGTGAACGCCGCCTCCTCGGCAGCCGTCGCACCCGCCTCGCGGATGTGGTAGCCGCTGATGGAGATGGTGTTCCACTGCGGCACCCGGTCCCGGCAGAACGCCATCATGTCGGTGATGAGCCGCAGGTGCGGCGGCGGCGGGAAGATCCACTCCTTCTGGGCGATGTACTCCTTGAGGATGTCGTTCTGGAGAGTGCCCCGGAGGTCGGACCACGACACGCCCTGCTCCTCGGCCGCCACCAGCAGGAACGCGAACAGCACCTGGGCGGGTCCGTTGATGGTCATCGACACCGACACCTCGCCCAGCGGGATGCCGTCGAACAGGGCCGCCATGTCGTCGGCGGTGTCCACCGCGACGCCGCAGTGCCCGACCTCGCCGAGCGCCATGTCTGCGTCCGAGTCGATGCCCATCAGCGTGGGCATGTCGAAGGCCACCGACAGCCCGTGCTGGCCCTGGGACAACAGGTGGCGGAAACGGCGGTTGGTGTCGGCCACCCCGGCGAACCCGGCGAACTGGCGGATCGTCCACGGCTTGCCCCGGTAGCCGGTGGCGTGGATGCCCCGGGTGTAGGGGTGCGCTCCCGGGTAGCCGACCGCCTCCGGCGGCTCCCCGTCGCGGGGCAGGCCCAGCGGCGGGACCTCCTCGAAGGACAGCGACACGAACCGGTCCCTGCGCTTGCGGCCGGCCTCGTACGCCTGCTCCCAGTCGCGTCGGCTCACGGTGTGGGCTCCTCCCGCTCGATCTCCACGTCGGCACCGCACATGGGGCACGGCGCCACCGCCACGTCGCCCACGATGAACCGGAACCCGCATGCACCGCACTCCGCCCGCGGCGACGGGGTGGCCGGCTCGGGTGGGGCGGGCGGCGGAGCCACGAACCCGGGGTCGTCGGCGGGGGCCCGGCGGACCTCGTTGGCTGCCCCGCACGCCGGACAGGCGAAGCGTCCCTCCCCCGGTGCCTGGAACTGCGTCTGGCAACGGCCGCAGCGGACGATCACGGCGCCTCCTCCTCGACGATCTCTCCGACGGCGCCGATCGACACCAGGTAGGCGGCCTCCAGATCCAGCACCAGGCGGAGGTCGCCGTCGTCGTAGCGGCGACCCTCGGCCGCCGCCTGCTCGGCGACGTACGCGGCCGCCGCCGGCCCGCCGATCACCGCGATGCCCTCGGCGGAGCGGGGCACCACCACCTGGCTGTGGTAGCGAGACCACTCCAGGATGCGGCGCACGTCGCCGGCGTCGAGTCGTGCCGCCGCGTCGGCCGGGAGGCCGCCGTGGACGAACTCGATGGCCTGCGGGACCAGGTAGGTGGCGCGCTCGGGGCCGCCCACCCTCCCCGACTGCCACACCAGGACGGCGACGGCGAGCAGCAGGACGGCGAACAGGATCGCACCGGCGGCAACGGCACCCATGGGCGCCATCGTACCGGGGGCGGGCTCAGAGGTCCCTGGCCGGGAGCGGGATCGGCCGTACGAGCCGCCATCGGACGGGGGTGGCGCCGCTCATCGCACACAGCGGTGCGGGCTCGCCGGGCCGGAGCAGGAGGCGGTGGCCGTGCTCGTCCACGTACCACCCCGACGTCACCGCCGGCTGGCCGCTGAACAGGATCGGCATGTCCACCTCCTCGCCGCGGTATCGGCGCCGCGCGGCCGCCCTTGAGCGTGCACAATCGGCGGCGAAGGCCCATAATCCCACGTCGCCGCATCGAGGGGGACCATGTTCATCGACGCACTCACCACCTTCTTCGCGCTGAGCGCCGTCGTGATCCTCGCCCTGTTCGGCCTGTGGGCGATCGTCTGGGCAGCGGCGCGGCGCTCGCCGGCGGCGGCCCGCCTCCGGGAGGCGATCGTGGATTCGCTGGGGCCGGCCGCCCCGTGGCTCGCCTGGGGGATGGCGCTGGTGGCCATGGCCGGCAGCCTCACCTACTCCGAGGTGGCCCACTACGCCCCCTGCGAGTTCTGCTGGTACCAGCGCATCGCCATGTACCCCCTGGCGCTCACCCTCGGCATCGCTGCGGTGCGCCGGGACCGCGGGCACTGGCGGTACTCCCTGCCGGTGGTGGCGATCGGGGCGGCCCTCTCCACCTACCACTACCTGATGCAGCAGTTCCCCGACCTCTCTGCCGGGTCGTGCAGCGCCGCGACCCCGTGCACCGCCGCCTGGGTGTGGGAGTTCGGGTTCGTCTCGATCCCCCTCATGGCGCTGGCCTGCTTCGCCGCCATCGCGGCGCTGGTGACGATCGGCCGGGCCCATGCCGCCGGTACTGCCTGACCGCCTCTAATCTCTGCGCACTCGCCCGCCGGACGACAGGACTCAGATGGCCTCCACCAACCGCAACGCCACCGACGCCCAGGGCTCGAAGCGCCGCTCCTTCCCGCTGGGGTGGGTCCTCGGCGGCGTCTTCACGGTGCTCCTGATCATCACCGTGTTCCTCACCCTCGGCGACGAAGGCACCGCCGCCGCGGACGAGTACGGCACCCCGTCGGTCACCGGCGCCGCGCTCCCCACGCTGGTCGACACGCTGGAGGACCCGGCGGTGGGTTCGGTCCCGCCGGAGGCCGCCGGCGCCGACTTCGACGGCACCGACGTCGCCATCACCGACGACGGGCGGCCCAAGATGATCGTCTTCCTGGCCCACTGGTGCCCGCACTGCCAGAACGAGATGCCGGAGGTGTCCGCCTGGGTGGCCGCAGGCGGCCTGCCGGACACCGTCGATCTCTACGCCGTCGCCACCTCCATCGACCCGTCCCGGGACAACTACCCGCCGTCGGCGTGGTTCGAGCGCGAGTCCCTGGACGTGCCCACGATCGTGGACGACGCCCGCAACACCATCGGCAACGCCTTCGGCCTCAACGCCTACCCGTTCTGGGTGTTCGTCCAGGACGACGGCACCATCGCCGCCAGGATCTCCGGGGTCCTCAGCCAGGACGACCTCACCCAGATCGCCACCAGCCTCGCCGACCAATGACCGACCGGCACCGCACCCTCGGCCACGGCACCGGAGGCGGCCCCTCGCCCGAGGGAGCGGACGCCGGTGACGGCGCCGCAGCCCCCGAAGGCGCGACGGCGACCCGCCCCGTCCGGGCGCCCCGGTGGGTGCCGGCGGCCATCGCCGGCGCCCTGGTGGTGGGCGCCGCGCTGGGCGCCACCGTCACCCTGCTGGTGACCGGTGACGACGCCCCCGATGCCCAGGGAGCCGCAGCCGCGGCGGCGGGACCCGGGGACGGCACGGCATCCACGATCACGCTCCCCCAGACCGGCGTCGACGACCCCGACGCCTACGGGACGGTGGAGGTGACCGGGGCGGTGCTGCCCCGCTACGGCAGCGCCACCGACCTCGCCGTCGGCATGGCCGCCCCCGAGGTGCAGGGCGCCGACTTCGACGGCAACGACGTGGCGATCACCGCCGACGGCCGGGCCAAGCTCATCGTGTTCCTGGCCCACTGGTGCCCCTACTGCGGCCAGGAGGCACCGGTGATCCGGGAGTGGTACGCCGCCACCGAACTGCCCGACGGCGTGGACGTGTACACCGTCGACACTCTCACCGACTTCACCCGGTCCAACTACCCGCCCCGCGCCTGGTACGAGCAGCAGTCCTGGAACGTCCCGCTGCTGGTGGACGACCACCTCGACACCGTCGCCGAGGCCTTCGGGCTGAACGCCGTGCCGTTCTGGGTGCTGGTGAACGCCGACGGCACCATCGCCGGGCGCTACGCAGGCGGCGGCGTGCCCGCCGACACGCTGACCGAGATCGTCACCCAGTTGGCGGGCGGCGCCACGCCCTGACCGGGCTGCCGCCGCCCTGCCAGAGTGAGGGGACCCGAGCCGCGAGGAGCGCCATGGAATTCGGCCTCATGACCGAGCCCCAACTGGGCATGACGTACGCCCAACTGGCCGACACGGCGCGGTTCGCCGAGGAGATCGGGCTGGACGTGTTCGCCCGGTCCGACCACTTCGCCTTCCCCCGCTTCGATGCGCCGCACGCCACCGAGGCCTTCGCCACCCTCGCCGGCCTCGCCCGGGAGACGAGCCGCATCCAGTTGTGCGTGCTGGTGTCGCCCATCACCTTCCGCCACCCCGGGCTCATCGCCAAGACGGCCGCCACCATCGACGAGATGTCGGGCGGACGGCTGCTGCTCGGCATCGGGACCGGGTGGATGCCCGAGGAGCACGACCTGCTGGGCATGGAGTTCCCCGACACCGGAGAGCGATTCGACCGCATGGAGGAGGCCCTCGCCTACCTGCGGGCGGCGTTCGACCCCGACGGCCCCGGCTTCACCGGCGAGCACTACACCCTGGCCCCGGCGCCGCTGCGGCCGTCCCCCACCGGCATCGGCATCGTGGTGGGCGGCAAGGGGCCCCGCAGGACGCCCCGGCTGGCCGGCACCTACGCCGACGAGTTCAACGTGTTCTCCAGCCCGCTGGACGAGATGGCCGGGCGCATCGCCGCGGCCAGGGCGGCGGCCGCCGCCGCCGGCAGGGACCCGGCGGCGTTGAAGGTCAGCATGATGTGCCAGGCCGTCGCCGGGACCGACCAGGCCTCCTACCGCTCGAACCTGGAGCAGATCGCCGGCGCCGACCCGTTCGGCAGGAGCGCGGACGAGGTGGCGGCGGCCCTGGCCGCACGGGGGCTGCCGGTGGGCACCGGCCCCGAGGCGCGCGAGGCCGTGGCGAGGCTCGCCGAAGCCGGCGTGGACCGCCTCTACGTCCAGCACTTCGGCCCGTGGGGCCACGGCCTCCTGGAGGACGTGTTCGCCGCCGTGCGGGGTTGAGACCGCGCGACGCGGCCCCGACGCCGACACGCCCCCTGCACCCGGTGGAGTAGGTTCGGGGACATCCGCCGCCCGGGAGCCACCATGGGACGCCGCATCGCCGCATTGCTCGCCGTGACGCTCCTCGCCGCCGCCTGCGGCACCGACGCGTCGGGGACCGGGGAGCCCGGCACCGTCCTGCTCCGCTACGGGTACCAGCCGGGCGACGTGATCGCCTACGACCTCCGCCAGGAGGTGCAGGTGACGATCGGGGACCAGGGGCACACCACCACCTCCGCCCTGCAGACCGACGGCACCGCCACGTACACCTTCTCCGAGGGCCCCGTGCCCGACACCGTGGAGATGTCACTGGCCGGCGGCCTCACCGTGGTGTCCGCCACGGTCGGCATCGACGACGGGGAGCCCGTGGACGCTCCCGCAGGGACCGTGATGGACCTGGACCTCACGGTGGTCGTCGACCCCAGGGGCCGGGTCGTCTCCGGCACCGTCGGCGAGTACGACCTCCCGCCGGGGCTGGCCGAGCTCTTCAGCGGTGCCGCAGGCTCGGGCGGCCAGATGTTCGGACCGGTGCTGCCCGAGGAGCCGGTCGCGGTGGGCTCCACCTGGACCACGACCCAGCGGGCCCAGGGCCTGGGGATGGACTTCACCACCACGATCGAAGGCGTCGTGGCCGCCGAGGAGACCATCGACGGCAGGGCCGTGATCCGCGTCGAGACCACGACGTCGATGCCAGCCGTCGAGGTGGACGTGATCGAGATGGCCGCCCAACTGGCGGCCGACCCCGAGGCCTACAGCCGGTTCTTCGGGGAGGGCTTCACCGCCGAGGACATCCGGGCCGCCGCCGCCGGCCTGGCCATGCTCGAGGCCGCCGGCGCCGAGCTGACCTACGTCATCGAGGAGTCGACGACCACGACGACCGCGTGGATGGACCCTGCCACCGGCGACGTGGTGCGCATGGAGGTGTCGATGCTGGTGGTCGCCGTCATGGAGGGACGCGGCGTCCCCGGCGAGGACGACTCGACGATGGACTGGGAGATGCGCAACCACCAGGTGTACACCCTGGCCGGCTGAGGAACCCGTTCCGGTATCGGGGGCTGCGCCGATATGCTGGCGGCCATGCCCGAAGCACCCCTGCTCGTCATCGACGACCTGCGCGCCTCCGTCGACGGCACCGAGATCCTCAAAGGCGTGACCCTGACCGTGCGGCGTGGCGAGATCCACGCCCTGATGGGCCCCAACGGCTCGGGGAAGTCCACCCTGGCCAACGTGCTGATGGGCCATCCCGACTACGAGGTGACCGGCGGGAGCATCCGGTTCCTCGGCGAGGACGTCACCGAGTGGTCGCCCGACGCCCGCGGCCGGGCCGGCATGTTCCTGGCGTTCCAGTACCCCGAGGAGATCCCCGGCGTGTCGGTGGTCAACTTCCTGCGCTCCGCCCTCTCCAACCGCACCGGCACCGACTTCACCGTGCTGGAGCTGCGGCTGAAGGTGATGGACACCATGAAGGAGCTGGGCATGGACGCCTCCTTCGCCGACCGGTACCTCAACGAGGGCTTCTCCGGCGGCGAGCGGAAGCGCAACGAGGTGCTGCAGATGGCCGTGCTCGAGCCGGAGCTGGCCATCATGGACGAGACCGACTCCGGGCTCGACATCGACGCCCTGCGCACCGTCGCCGAGGGCGTGACCAAGGTCGCCTCCCCCGAACGGGGCTTCCTCATCATCACCCACTACCAGCGGATGCTCGACTACATCACCCCCGACGTCGTCCACGTGTTCGTGGACGGGCGGGTCGTGGAGACCGGCGACGCCCGCCTGGCCGTGCGGATCGAGGAAGACGGCTACGAGGCCTTCCGGCCGGTGGGGTGACGATGGGCGACCTGTCCCACCTCCGGGACGACTTCCCGATCCTCTCCACGGAGATGAACGGGCACCCGCTCGTCTACCTGGACAGCGCCGCCACCACCCAGAAGCCGGTGCAGGTCCTCGACGCGATGGACGGCTACTACCGCACCACCAACGCCAACGTCCATCGCGGCGCGTATGCCCTGGCCGTCGAGGCCACCGATGCCTACGAGGGCGCCAGGGCCAAGGTCGCCCGGTTCGTCAACGCCGCCACCCCGGCCGAGATCGTGTTCACCCGCGGCACCACCACGGCCATCAACGCCATCGCCTACGGGTGGGGCCTCGACCACCTCGGCCCCGGCGACCGGGTGCTGCTGACCATGCTCGAGCACCACGCCAACGTGGTGCCGTGGCAGATCGTGGCCCGCCACACCGGCGCCGAGCTCGTCTACCTGCCGCTCACCGACGGGTACCTCGTGGACACCTCGGCGCTCGACGGCCTGCTCGACGAGCGGGTGAAGGTGGTCGGCTTCTCCGGCATGTCGAACGTGCTGGGGACCATCGGCCCCGTCGCCGAGCTCGCCGCCGCCGCCCGCAGCGTCGGGGCGATCTCGGTGGTGGACGCCGCCCAGATGGTGCCGCACATGCCGGTGGACGTGCAGGCGCTGGGGGTGGACTTCGTGGCCTTCGGCGCCCACAAGATGCTGGGCCCCACCGGCATCGGGGCCCTGTGGGGCCCCATGGATCGGCTGGAGCGGCTGGAGCCGGCCGAGGGGGGCGGGGAGATGATCCTGGACGTGGGCCTGCAGGAGTCCACCTGGGCCGACATCCCCCACCGCTTCGAGGCGGGCACCCCGCCGATCGCCGAAGCCGTCGGCTTCGGGGCGGCGGTGGACTACCTGGAGGCCGTCGGCATGGCGGCGGTGCGGGCGCACGAGGAGCAGATCACCGCCTACGCACTGGAACGGCTCGCCACCGTGCCCGACCTCACCGTGTACGGCCCCTCCGACGTGTCCGCCCGGGGCGGGGCCGTGTCGTTCACCCTCGCCGACATCCACCCCCACGACCTGGCCACCATCCTGGACCAGCAGGGCATCGCGGTGCGGGCCGGGCACCACTGCACCCGGCCGCTCCACCGCCTGCTCGACGTGCCGGCCACGGCCCGGGCGTCGTTCTACGTCTACAGCGTCCCCGGGGAGGTGGACCTCCTGGTCGCCGCCCTCGAGGAGGCGAGGAGGATCTTCGGTGTCGCTTGACGAGCTGTACCGCGAGGTGATCCTCGACCACTACCGCAACCCCCGGCACCGGGGCCGTCTGGAGCACGCCACCGCCCACGCCGAGGGGCAGAACCCGCTGTGCGGCGACGAGGTGCGCATCGACCTGGTGGTCGACGGCGGGCGCGTGGTCGAGATCGGCGTGACCGGGCAGGGGTGCTCGATCAGCCAGGCGTCTGCTTCGATGATGGCCGAGGCCGTCGCCGGCAAGAGCGTCGCCGAGATCGAGGGCCTCTCGTCCCGCTTCCGGGCGATGATGGACCTCGAGGAGGGCGACGCCGGCATCGACGAGTCCCGGCCGGGCGAGTCGCTCGGCGACCTGGAGGCCCTGCAGGGGGTCCGCCGCTTCCCGGTCCGCATCAAGTGCGCGGCCCTGCCCTGGACCACCCTCAAGGAGGCGCTGGAGGGGGACGCCGGCTAGGTGACCTTGTCCTCTGGCGGGGCCGCCGCCCCGGCACCACCCTGGCCGGGGAGGTGGTCGTGATGTCCCGCGAGACCCTGCACCCCGATCGGCTCGCCGAGGTGGCCCTGGCCCTCGAGGCGATGCCCGCCGGCGAGCGGCCCCACTACGGCCTGAGCGCCGACGAGTTCTCCTTCACGTCGGGGTTCCGCAGCCTCACCTCGTGGTCGGCGGGTGACGCCTACCGGCGGGTCCGGGTGCTCGTCCTGGCCGGCGGCCTCAGGCTCGAGGGAGGCCGCGCCCGGGCACCGAGGGAGTTCCACCACGGGGACCTGGTGGAGGTCGTCACCCGGGGCGGACGCGGCGCCGGGCTCCGCTTCGCCTCCGGGGCGAAGGTCCGGCTCCGCCGGGTGCCCTCCCACCTGCTGGAGCCCCTGGCGGGCTACGCGTCGCTGGGGACCGGCGCGCTGGCGTGGGACGCCCTCGACGACGCCCAGCGCTCGGAGTGCGCCAGGACCTGGCTGGCCGCCGGGCTGATCCCGGACGCATCGGCCTCGCCGCCCGGGCGCGGCGCCTGACCTAGCCCAGCCCCTCCAGCCAGGCGCGGACCTCTGCAGGCGTGCGCAGCCGCACCCACCGCAGGTGGGACCACTCCCCCGACGCCGCGTCCCGCGCGTACCGGGCGTTGGTGCGGCGATGGGTCCTCACCAGCCACCACAGGATGGAGTCCCGGCTGCAGAAGGCCTTGCGGAACGTCTCCCGGTTGCCGGCCCACAACTCCTCGCGGCCGCGCACCCGGCGCCGGGTGCGCCGCAGCAGCCGCCACAGGTTCGTACGGAACGGCAGGTCCAGCCACACCACGGTGTCGGCGGCGGCCCAGACCAGGTCCTGGGAGACGCTGCGGTAGTTCCCGTCCACCACCCAGGCGCCGCCCGCGACGGCCTCCGCCACCTCGGCGCGGATCGTGTCCCGGTCGCGCATCTGCCACCCCGGGCCCCAGTGGAGCGCATCCATCTCGACCACGGGGATGCCGAGACGGGCGCCGACGGCAGCGGCGACGGTGGTCTTGCCGGACCCGGTGGGCCCTACGACGGAGATGCGGCGCATGGCGCCCGCATCATGGCAGGCCGGAGCCGGCCGCCGATCGGGCGAGGAGGAAGGCCCCGTACAGGCCCGCCCTCGCCCCGAAGTGCGGAGCCTCCACCCGCGGGGCCGGCACGTAGCCGTCCAGTGCCTCGACCATCCGGGCGGCGGCCCGGTCGTGGAGGCCCCTGGCCATGACGCCGCCGCCGACCACGATCACCTCGGGCGACCAGGCGAGCGTCACCAGGGACAGCCCGGTCCCCACGTACCAGGCCACCAGGTCCCACGCCTCGTGGTCGTCGGGCAGGTCCTCCCCGGCGATGCCGTAGCGCCGGCGCAGCGACGGCCCCGCCGTCATGCCCTCCCAGCACCCGACGTGGGCGCCGCAGGTGCCCTCGTGATCGTCGCCCGGCATGCGGGGCACCGGGAGGTGCCCGATCTCGGGGTGCTGCAGGCCCCGGACCGTCCCTCCGTTGGCCACCAGGCCGCCGCCGACCCCGGTGCCGATGGTGAGGTACGCCGCCACGTCGGCGCCCCCGGCCGCTCCCCATCGCCACTCGGCGAGGGCGGCGGCGTTGACGTCGGTGTCGATGGCCACCGGGGCGTCGAGGCGGGCCCGGCACTCCTCGACCAGGGGGAACCCCGCCCACCCCCGCTTGGGGGTGGGACCCATCCTCCCCGCCCGCAGGTTCACCGGGCCGAACGATGCGATGCCCACCCCGGCGATCTCGTCGCCGCCGGCGGCCTCGCCGACGGCGTCCCTCACCGCATCCCAGGTGCGGTGCGGGTCGTGGCCGGTGGGGACCACGGTCTCGGGAGCGGCCAGGACCGGCCGGCCGTCCTCGAAGGCGGCGACGGCGGCGACCACCTTGGTGCCCCCGGTCTCGATGCCCACGTACCACCCGTCCATGGGCGCAGTCTGGCAGGCGGCTACGGGATGCCGCCCTCGGTCATGCCGCGGAGGTCGAGTGCGGCGTCGAGCTCGTCGGCCGGGAGCACGCCCATCTCCAGCGCCACCTCGCGCACCGGGCGCCCCTCGGCGGCCGCCCGCTTGGCCACCTCGGCGGCCCGGTCGTAGCCGATCCGGGGGGCCAGGGCGGTGACGATGATCACGTTGCGGCCCACCAGGTCGGCGGCGCGGGCCTCGTCGGCGGTGATGCCGTCGACACACCGCTCGGCCAGGAGGTCGGCCGACACCGCCAGCAGTCCGATCGACTCCAGCAGGTTGCGTGCGATCAACGGCATCATCACGTTCAGCTCCAGCGTGCCGTTGGCCCCGCCCCAGGTGACGGCGGCGTCGTTGCCGAACACCTGGGCGGCCGCCTGCAGCACCGCCTCGGGGATCACCGGGTTCACCTTGCCCGGCATGATCGACGACCCCGGCTGCAGGGCGGGGAGGCGGATCTCGCCGATCCCGGTGGCGGGCCCGGACGCCAGCCAGCGCAGGTCGTTGGCGACCTTGAACATGCCCCCGGCCAGCGCCTTGAGGGCGCCGGAGGCCGCCACGGCGGCGTCCTTGCCGCCCTGCGCCTCGAAGTGGTCGTCTGCCTCCCGGAACGGCAGGCCGGTCCGCCGGGCGATCCCTTCGATCACCGCCGCCGCGAACCCCTCCGGGGCGTTGATCCCGGTGCCGACCGCCGTGCCGCCCAGGGCCAGCTCGCACAGGCCGTCGAGGGCGGCGTCGACGCGGGCGGCCCCCTTGCGGATCTGGGCCGCGTAGCCGCCGAACTCCTGGCCGAGACGCACCGGCGTGGCGTCCATCAGATGGGTGCGGCCCGACTTGACCACCCCGTCGAACTCGTCTGCCTTGGCCTCCAGCGAGGCGGCGAGGCGGTCGAGGGCGGGCAGCAGGTCGGCGGTGATGCCGAGCGCGGCGGCGATGTGGATGGCCGTGGGCACGACGTCGTTGGACGACTGGCCGGCGTTGACGTGGTCGTTGGGGTGCACGGCCCGCTCCCCCTGCGGGGCGCCGAGGATCTCGGCCGCCCGGTTGGCGATCACCTCGTTGGCGTTCATGTTCATCGACGTGCCCGACCCGCTCTGGAACAGGCCGGTGGTGAAGCGGCCGCCGCCCACCCGGAACTGCCCGTCGTGGGCCCCGCCTGCGACCTCGTCGGCGGCGGCCGCCACCGCCTCGGCGAGCGGGCCGTCCAGGATGCCGAGCGCAGCGTTGGCGCGAGCGGCCTCGGCCTTGACCATGCCGAGGGCGTGCACGAACCGGATGCCGGAGCGGTCGGCTCGCTCCGGGAAGTTGTCGATGGCGCGCTGGGTCTGCGCCCCCCACCTGGCGTCGTCGGGGACCTGCATCTCCCCCATCGAGTCGCGTTCGGTCCTCATGCGTCCACCTCCAGGGCTGCCGCCACCGTCTCCAGGTAGCGGTCGTACACGGCGGGCTCGCGGTGGGCCGAGTGCCCCGACCCCTCCAGCACCACGTAGTCGATCATGGGGTTCTCGGCGGCGAACCACTCGCCGATGGTCACCGGCACGATGCCGCCGTGCTCGGGGTCTCCGCCGACGATGGTGGTCGGCACCCCCAGCGCGGCGGTCTCGGCGATCAGGTTCCAGCCCGGGTTGTCCCGCACCGTGGCCTCCACCACCTCCTCCGGGCACTGGTCCATGGCGTCCAGTTTGCGCCGGACCTCCTCGGGGTGCCAGGTCGGGCTCTCGGCCGCCACCGCCTCGACCGTGCGGGGGTGGCGGTACGGCTCCACCAGCCAGGCGACGGCCTCCTCGGTGGGCACGGCCGCCATCAGCAGCGCCGGGTCCTGCAGGATCAGGCGCCGGGCGAAGCCGGGGTCGGCCGTCTGCGCCAGCACGGCGACGGCGCCGCCCAGGGAGTGGCCGACCACGCCGTCCCACCCCGAGCCGAGCGCTGCGACGTCGGCGGTGTAGCCCCCCAGCGTGTAGTCGCCGGCACGGGGGCTCCGCCCGTGGCCCCGCAGATCGGCCGCCGTCACCTCGTACCCGAGGGCGGCCAGGTCGGGCCCGACCCTCCACCACCCCTCGGTGTTCCAGGTGATGCCGTGGAGGAGCAGCAGGCGGCGCCGGCCCCGCCCCCACGTCCGGGTGTGGAGCGGCAGCGGCACCGGCCCTAGAGCCCGGCCAGGAAGTCGGCGCCGTCGTCGTCCTCGGGTTCGGAGAGGTCGATGCCGAGGTCGGCGGCGATGGCGTCGTAGCCCTTCGCCTCCAGTTCCTCGGCCAGTTCTGGCCCGCCCGAGCGCACGATCCGGCCCGCCATCATCACGTGCACCCGATCGGGGGTGACGTAGCGGAGGATCCGGCTGTAGTGGGTGATGAGCAGCACGCCGAGGGCGGGGCTCCGCATCGCCTCGACGGCGGCGGCCACCTCGCGGACGGCGTCGATGTCGAGGCCGCTGTCGATCTCGTCGAGGATCGCCACCTTGGGCGCCATCGACATCAACTGGAAGATCTCCGATCGCTTCTTCTCGCCGCCCGACAGCCCCTCGTTGACCGGACGCTCCAGGAATCGATCCATGCCCAGTTCGGCGACGGCGGCGGCCATCCGGTCCCCGAACCCGTCGCCGCTCCCCGCCGCCTGGGCGATCTCGCCCATCAGGTCGTCGAGGGTGACGCCCGGCACCTCCACCGGGTACTGGAACGCCTCGAACAGCCCGAGGCGGGCGCGCTCGTCCACCGGCAGGCCGAGCACGTCGGTGCCGCCCACCCGGGCCGAGCCGGATGCGTGGTACTCGGGCTTGCCCATCAGCACGTGGCACAGCGTGGACTTGCCGGAGCCGTTGGGGCCCATGAGCGCATGGACCTCGCCGAACGGCACCTCGAGGTCGACGCCCTTGAGGATCTGGAGCTCGCCGAGGCCGGCCTGCAGCCCGGTGATGGAGAGTGCGGGTCCGCTCACGATGCCACCTCCAGGGGCTCCAGGGTCACGAAGACGTCGCCGTCCTCCACCGCGACGGCGTAGACCTCCACCGGCTTGGTCGCCGGGAAGGAGCCCGGTTCTCCCGTGCGCAGGTCGAACTCGGAGCCGTGCCGTGGGCACTCGACTGCGCCGTCGAACAGCTCGCCGTCGGCCAGCGACGCCTCGGCGTGGCTGCAGCGGTCGGCGAGGGCGAACACCTCTCCTCCCACCCGGAACACCGCGATGCGGTGGCCGAAGGCGTCCACCCGGACGCCCCGTCCGTCGGGCAGGTCGGCCAGCGGGGCGATGCGCACCTTCTCGCTCACGTGGCGCTCCCGCCGATGATCCCGGCGTACTTGGCCATCGCGGCCTGCCGCAGCGGGGGCTCCAACTGCTGATGGCGGTACCGGGTGAGCACCTCTTCGAAGAAGCCCTTCACCTGCAGCCGGTCGGCGGCGGCGCGGTCGAGGCCCCGGCTCATCAGGTAGTAGCGCTGCTCGGCGTCGAGGGGGCCGACGGCGGAACCGTGCCCGCAGCGCACGTCGTTGGCGAGGATCTCCAGGTTGGGCACGGAGTGGGCCTCGGCGCCGTCGCTGAGCACCAGATTGCGGTTGGTCTGGTGGGCGTTGGTCTTCTGGCCGGCGGGCTCGATGCGGATGAGCCCGGTGAACACCGAGCGGGCCGTGTCGCCGACGGCGCCCTTCAGGAACATGTCCGAGGTGGTGTTGGGGGCGTTGTGGTTCACGAACGCCCGGTAGTCGAGCGTCTGCTGCCGGTCGCCGAAGTACAGGCCGAGCACCCGGGCGTCGGCGCCGGGGCCGTCGAGATCCACGGTCAGGTGGAGGCGGGCGAACCTGCCGCCGAGACCGGTCTCGGCCAGTTCGACCGCGCCGTCGCGGCCGGCGACGTGGTGGTGCTGGGAGATCGCCGTGGTCTGATCGCCCCAGGTCTGCACCACGGTGACGGACACCCTCGCGTTGGCGCCCCCGCCCACCTCGACGTGGGGGACGGCGGTGAGGGCGACGCCGTCGGGCGAGCGGTAGTGGACGACGACCGCCGCCTCGGCGCCGTCGCCGGCGGCGACGACGATGCGGGGCAGCACCAGCGACCCGGGGGTGACGGCCTGCACCTCGATCAGGTACGGGGCCCCGACGGCGGTGCCGGCGGGCACATCCACACGCACCCCATCGCGCCCGAAGGCGTGGTGGGCTGCGGCGAAGCGGTCGAGGTCGGCGGGGATGCCCGCCCTGCCCGCTGCCTCCCAGGCGGCGGCGCCGGCGTCGTGCAGCGCCTGCAGGCCATCGCCGGACGCTTCGACGGTGAAGCCGTCCACCGACAGGGCGCGGCCCGCCACCTCGCCGAGGGCGGCGGCGACGACGCCCTCGCCGGGCATCGGGGCGCCGGGCGCCTCGGGCAGCGCCGCGTCGTCGAGGTCCATGCCCAGTTCGACGTAGCGCCAATCCTCCCCGCGGGGGTCCGGCATCGGCATCTTCTCGTAGAGGGCCGCGCCGTGCTCGATGCGGGCGCGGACCGGTTCTGGGAGCCCTGTTGCGGCGCGCGCCGCGGTGTCCTGGGTCAGTGGAAGCACTCGATCACCTCGGTGCGGCACTCTATTCGCAACCACCCCCGTACCCAAAGCGGTTTCTGCGCCTCAGCAGTGGGCCGCAGCGGCGGCGAACACGGCGTCGAACATCACCTCGGTGAGGCGCCCGGTGAAGGTGTTCTGCTGGCTGGGGTGATAGGACCCGATGACCATCGGGCCGGAGGTCGGCGCCTCCGCGCCGTGGCCGAATCGGGGCCGCGGCGACGGCACCTCCACACCCCGCCGCTCCAGCACCCTGAGCACGTGCCCGAAGGCGAACCCGCCGAGCGCCACCACCACCCGCACCGCCGGCAGCAGGTCGAGCTCCCGCTCGAGGAACGGGCTGCAGGCGTCCCGTTCGGCCGCCGTCGGCGTGTTGGCGGGAGGGGCGCAGCGAACCGGGGCGGTCACCCAGGCCCCCCGCAGGGCGAGCCCATCGTCCCGGTGCTCGGACGTGGGCTGGTTGGCGAAGCCGGCGCGGTGCAGCGCCCGGTACAGCCAGTCTCCGGAGCGGTCGCCGGTGAACATGCGGCCGGTGCGGTTGGCGCCGTGGGCCGCAGGCGCCAGGCCCACCACCAGCAGCCGGGCGTCCGGGTCTCCGAAGCCCGGCACCGGCTTGCCCCAGTACTCCTGGTCCCCGAACGCGGCCCGCTTGACCCGGGCCACCTCCTCGCGCCACGCCACCAGCCGGGGGCACGCCCGGCAGGCGGCGATCTCGGCGGCGAGGGCGTCGAGGTCCGGCATGGGCGGCCACCCTAGGACGGCGGCGCACCGGCCCGCCACCCGCACCCATCCCGCCCGGCCACGCTCCGTGGTCGGTGCGCGGCGCCGCCCCCGACCTGCGTACACCACCCCTGACATGGGGGTATGCGGTGGTTCCGACGCGGTGTCACGTTGCGCGCCCACCGAGCGTCGTGATAGCGTGACCTTCCGCTTTCGGACGGGAGGTCGAGGGTGGCGAAGTCGATGAGAGACAACCCGACGCTCTCCGACAGCGTCGGCATGTACCTCGAGTCGGTGGCGGACCACGACCTCCTCACTGCAGAAGACGAAGTGCGGTTGGCGCGCGCCATGGAGCGCGGCAAGAAGGCGCAGCGCCGGTTGGACGCCGACAGGGATCTGTCCTCCTACGAGCGGGCCGAGTTGTTCCGGGCCGTCCACGAGTCCGACGAGGCCAAGGCCGAGTTCATCCGCAGCAACCTGCGCCTCGTCATCTCCATCGCCAAGCGCTACACGGGGCGCGGCCTCGACCTCCTCGACCTGGTGCAGGAGGGCAACCTGGGCCTGATCCGGGCGGTCGAGAAGTTCGACTGGCGCAAGGGCTTCAAGTTCTCCACCTACGCCACCTGGTGGATCCGCCAGGCCATCACGAGGGGCCTCGGCAACCAGGGCCGCACCATCCGCCTCCCCGTGCACATGGTGGACGTGGTCCGCACCGTGCAGGAGACGGCGCTCAGCCTGGGCGAGCGGCTGCGGCGCAGCCCGACGCTGGAGGAGATCGCCGAGGCGAGCGGCCTCGACCTGGAGCGCGTCCGGGTGGCCATGGAGGCCCCCGGCGACACCGTCAGCCTCGACCGCCCCGTCGGCGCCGACGGCGACGCCGAACTGAGCGACTTCGTCGAGGACGACGCGGCCGCCGACCCGTTCGCCGCCGCCGTCGAGGTGTCGGCACGCCAGAGTCTGGAGCAGGCGATGTGCCTGCTCGACGAGCGGGAGCAGGAGGTGGTCCGGCTCCGCTACGGCCTGGAGGGCGGCACCCCCCGCACCCTGTCGGACGTCGGCAAGCACTTCGACCTCACCCGGGAGCGCATCCGCCAGATCGAGGGCCGGGCACTGGCCAAGCTGCGCCACCCCTCGTGCGCCTTCGACCTGGAGAGCCTGCTCTAGAAGAGCCGCAGCACGTTGGACTCGATCCCCCGCAGGGCGTCGTAGTCCACCTCGACACAGCCGATACCCCGGTCGGCGGCCAGCGTCTTCGCCTGCGGCTTGATCGCCTGGGCGGCCAGCACTCCCCGCACCGGCGCCAGCAGCGGGTCGCGGTTGAGGAACTCCAGGTAGCGGGTCAGTTGCTCGACGCCGTCGATCTCGCCCCGCCGCTTGATCTCGACGGCGACCACCTGGCCGTCGGCCGCACGGCACAGCAGGTCGACGGGGCCGATGTCGGTGGCGTACTCCCGCTCCAGCAGGGTCATGCCCTCCTCGATCTCCCCGGGGTGGTCGGCGAGGAGCACCTGCAGGTCGGCCTCCACGCCGTCCTTGTCGAGGCCGGGGTCGGTGCCGAGGTCGTGGCTCGAGTCGCTGAGCACCTCCTCCAGGGTGATGACCAGCGTCTCGCCCTTGGGGTTGGTGATCGTCCACCGCCCCTCCCCCTCCTCGACGTGGTTGGGGGCGTTCATCCAGTTGAGCGGCTTGTAGGAGCCGCCGTCGGCGTGCACCAGCACCGAGCCGTCCGCCTTCACCATGATCAGCCGCACCGCGGAGGGGAGGCGCGCCGACAGGCGGCCGGCGTAGTCCACGGAACAGCGGGCGACGATGAGGCGCATGGGGGCCGAGCGTACCGCGCCCGGCTAGATCACCTTGTCGCCGATGCCGGCGACCTGGCGCAGCAGTTCGGCCTGGCCGGTGTGGTAGGTGTCGTGGAAGTAGCGGAAGTGCACCTTGGCGCCGAGCGTCTCGTCGTCGTCGGGGGACACCGGCGCCGCCAGGCCCTCGGGGCCCAGCGCCCGGACCGCTGCGGCGATCTCCTCACCGCTCCTCCGCAGGCCGTCGAGCAGGCGGCCCAGCGCCAGCACGTCGGGGCCGTCCTCGAGCACCGGGTCGGACTCGCGGGCGTACCGGGCGGTCTCCGCCGCGGGGACCACCCTGGGGCGCCCCAGCATCTCCAGCACCAGGCCTCGACCCTCCAGCAGGTGGCCGAGCACCCAGTTGAGGCAATTGACGGGATACGGGGTCTGCAGCAACGCGTCGGCGTGGGAGAGGCCCTTCGCCTGCGCCTCCAGGATCCAGGTGTTCCGCTCGAAGCCGTCGGCGAGCAGGCCGGGGTCGATCACGTCGTGCCCGCCAGGTCGGCCCTGCTCCGCAGGTCGGCGTGCTCCTCGCCGAAGGCGAAGTCCCAGAAGGCGTTGGATGCGGCAGTGCCCGCCACCTCGGGGTTGCGGATCATGTACAGCGTCGTGGTGATCTCCATGCCCTCGACCGGCACGATCGCCAGGTTGCCGGCCTCCACGGCCTCGGAGGCGACCAGCGTGGAGACGAAGGCAAGGCCCAGCCCCTCCTGGACCGCCATCCGGATGGCCTCGCTGTTGCCGAGCGTCATCGACAGCGGCAGGTCCTCGGGGGCCAGGTCGTGCCAGGCCAGCGCCTCCCGAACGGCGACGGCGGTGCCCGAGGTGTCCTCCCGCGAGATGTACCGCTCGGTGGGCAGCTCCTCGGGGAGGACCGGCGCGGTGCGGGTGGCCCACGGGTGGTCGACCGGAGCGATGAGCCCGATGCGGTCGGTCATGAACGGGCGGTACTCCAGGCCCCGCACCGACTCGAGCACGCTGGCCAGGCCGATGTGGGCCTCGCCGTCGGCGAGGCGGCCGATCGCCACCGCGCGCGGCACGACGAGGCAGGTGGTCTCCACCTGGGGGTGCGCCTCCTGGAAGCGGGCGAGGAGGCGGGGCAGGACGTACTTCCCGGCGGTGGTGGTGCAGACCAGGCGCAGCGCGCCGATCACCTCGCCCATGATGGAGGCCATCGCCTCCTGCATCGACACCGCCCGGTGCGTGAGGTCGCGGGCCATGGGGATGAGCGCCTCGCCGGCCTCGGTGAGGGCGACGCTGCGGCCCGAGCGCTGGAACAGGTCCACCCCGAGCTGCTCCTCCAGCGACCGGATCTGCATGCTCACCGCCGGTTGGGAGATGCCGACGCGGCGGGCGGTCTCGGAGAAGTTCTCGGTCTCGGCGGCGACCAGGAAGACACGGAGCTCGGAGAGCGACAGCATAACGATTCCAAGGATATCAGCCCGTCACCGGTCATCTCACGTTATCGACTGTAAGGGCGGCCTGATAACCAGACGGGATGCTCATACGAGGTCACTAGCATGGCCCCTGATACGTGGGGGATGACGACATCGTGTCGCCATCCCGGGACCGACAGAGAGGTGCGCATGTCGAAGAAGATGCCCCGCTGGGGCGGCGTCGTGGTCGCCGCCGCTGCGGCCGCGGTCGTCCTCGTGCTCGGGGTCGTGGCCGCAGGCGCCCAGGACGGCGGGACGATGGACCATTCCCAGCTCCCCCAGTTGGCCGGCCCGTTCGAGACCGGCCCGGACGTCACCGCCGCCTGCCTGCAGTGCCATGCCGGCGTCGGGGAGGACATCCTCCACACCGTCCACTGGACGTGGGAGTACGAGAGCGAAGCCACGGGCGAGACCTACGGCAAGCGCAACGTGATCAACAACTACTGCGTGTCGGTGGCGCCCAACGAGCCGCGCTGCACCAGTTGCCACATCGGCTACGGCTGGACCGGTGACGACTTCGACTTCGGCGACGCAGGCAACATCGACTGCCTGGCCTGCCACGACACCACCGGCACCTACAAGAAGTTCCCGACCGCCGCCGGCCACCCGGTCTACGGCGACCCGGTGCTCTTCAACGGCACCGAGTGGACGGCGCCCGACCTGGCGGCCGTCGCCCAGAACGTCGGGGAGCCGAGCCGCACCAACTGCGGCTCGTGCCACTTCACCGGCGGCGGCGGGGACGCCGTCAAGCACGGCGACCTCGACACCAGCCTCGCTGCGCCGGACCGCTCGCTCGACGTCCACATGGCCGTCGACGGCGCCGACATGTCGTGCCAGACCTGCCACGTCACCACCGACCATGCCATCGCCGGCAGCCGCTACGTGGGCGACGAGCACACCGGCGGCGCGGCCCAGTGCTCGACGTGCCACACCGACGCCCCGCACGGCGACGAGGTCCTCAACACCCACGCCGAGAAGGTCGCCTGCCAGACGTGCCACATCCCCGAGTACGCCCGGGCGCAGCCCACCAAGATGACCTGGGACTGGACCACCGCCGGCACCCCCACCGACGAGGGCACCCAGCCCAACGTCATCACCGACGAGGCCACCGGCAAGGTGATCTACGACAGCCGCAAGGGCTCGTTCACCTGGGAGGCCGACGTCGTCCCGGTGTACCTGTGGAGCAACGGCGTGTACGACTACTCGCTGCCGGAGGAGGGCGTGGACCCCGGCACCGGGTTCATCATCAACGAGGCGCTCGGCGGCCGCGGCGACGGGAAGATCTGGCCCTACAAGCTGTTCACCGGGACCCAGCCCTACGACGCCGGCAACGACACGATCGCCCCGCTCAACCTGTTCCCCAAGAACGAGGAGGACGGCGCGACGGCGTTCTGGAAGAACTGGGACATGACGCTCGCCGTCGAGGGCGGCATGGCGGCATGGGGCCTGCCGTTCAGCGGGGAGATCGGTGACATCGACAGCGAGATGCTGTGGCCCATCACCCACATGGTCGCCCCTGCGAGCGACGCGCTCGGCTGCACCGACTGCCACGCCGCCGAGGGCAGGCTCGACTGGGTGGCGCTGGGCTACACCGCAGACGAGGCCGAGGGGCTCGGGGCCTTCCCGCCCACGCTGGGCGCCCCGGAGACCACGACCACCACCGAGGCCGCCGCCACCACCACCACCGAAGCAGCCACGACCACCACGGAGGCCGCCACCACCACGGAGGCGGCCACGACCACCACGGTCGTGGCGATGGACGACGAGGGCGGCGGGAGCGGGCCGATGCCGCTGGTGCTGCTCATCGCCGGGCTGGTGCTGCTGGCCGCCGCCGGGGGCTACGCCCTCGGCACCCGGGAGCGGTAGCCCCGCTCCCCCGACACCGCACCACGTGCGAGGGCCCCCCGAACCGGGGGGCCCTCGCCATTCGGCACGCGAACCGAACCCTCAGCCGACCGAGCCCTCCATCTGCAGTTCGATGAGGCGGTTGAGCTCGACGGCGTACTCCATCGGCAGCTCCTTGACGATCGGCTCGATGAACCCGGCGACGATCATCGCCGTCGCCTCCTCCTCGGTGAGCCCCCGGCTCATGAGATAGAACAGCTGGTCGTCGCCGACCTTGGAGACCGTGGCCTCGTGGCCGATCTGGGCGTTGGCCTCCTCGATCTCCATGTACGGGTAGGTGTCGGAGCGGCTGTCCTCGTCGAGGATCAGCGCGTCGCAACGGACGAACGACTTCACGTCGCCGGCGTGCTCCTCCACCCGCAGCAGGCCCCGGTACCCGGCCCGCCCGCCGTCCTTGGAGATGGACTTCGACGTGATCAGCGACGTCGTGTGGGGGGCGGCGTGGACGATCTTGGCCCCGGCGTCCTGGTGCTGGCCCTTCCCGGCGAAGGCGATGGAGAGCACCTCGCCGTGGGCGCCTTCCTCCATCAGCCAGACGGCCGGGTACTTCATGGTCAGCTTGGACCCCAGGTTGCCGTCGACCCACTCCATCGTGGCGTTGCGGTAGGCGACGGCCCGCTTGGTCACCAGGTTGTAGACGTTGTCCGACCAGTTCTGGATGGTGGTGTAGCGGCACCTGCCGCCTTCCTTCACCACGATCTCCACGACGGCGGCGTGCAGCGAGTCGCTGGAGTACACCGGGGCCGAGCAACCCTCCACGTAGTGGCAGTAGGCGCCCTCGTCCACGATGATCAGCGTCCGCTCGAACTGCCCCATGTTCTCGGCGTTGATGCGGAAGTACGCCTGGAGCGGCTGGTCCAGGTGGACGCCCGGCGGCACGTAGATGAACGACCCGCCCGACCACACGGCCGAGTTGAGGGCGGCGTACTTGTTGTCGTTGGGCGGGATGATCGTCCCGAAGTACTCCCGGACGATCTCGGGGTACTCCCGGAGCGCCGTGTCCATGTCGCAGAACAGGACGCCCAGCGCCTCGAGGTCCTCGCGGTTGCGGTGGTAGACGACCTCCGACTCGTACTGGGCCGTGACGCCGGCGAGGTACTTGCGCTCGGCCTCGGGGATGCCCAGCTTCTCGTACGTGGCCTTGATGCTCTGCGGGACCATGTCCCAGTCCTTCACCTGGCCCTCGGTCGGCTTGATGTAGTAGTAGATGTCGTCGAAGTCGATGGTCTCCAGCAGGCCGCCGCCGCCCCAGGAGGGGGTCGGCTTCTTCAGGAAGCGCCGGTACGCCTTGAGCCGGAACTCGAGCATCCACTCGGGCTCGCCCTTCATCGCCGACATCTCGCGGATGATCTCCTCGTTCAGGCCCTTGCGGGGCTTGAAGACGTAGTCCTCCTCGTCGTGCCAGCCGAGGGAGTACTTGCCGAGATCGAGATCGACGGTGCTCATGTCTGTTCCACGCTCCTCCAGGACCGAGGGCGGATTGTGTCACGCGCCGGGGCCCCACTCAACCCCCAAACACCTGCGGTGGCGCCGGACCCGCGTGGGGGAGTGGGGGAAGACCGACCCGTGTCCGGCGCCAACCGCCCTCTCATTGAACCACCGGCCCGGGGCTATGCAGACCCTATCCTCGGCGCATGCCGGTGATCGTCGTGGGCGCGGGGTGCCCGCTGGGCAAGGCCGTGGTCGAGGCACTGCAGCCGCACCTGCGGGAGGTGAGGGCGTTCGTCGCCGACGCCGCGGCCCCCGCCGGCGCAGCGTTGCGGGCCGCCGGCGCCCGGGTCGCCATCGGCGATCCGGCCGACGCCTCCCACGTCGCGGCGGCCGCCGACGGCGCCTTCACCGCAGTGCTGCTGGCGGACGAGGCCCCCTCCCCCGGCGCGCTGCGCGGGTGGGCGGAGGCGGTGGCCGAGGCCGGGGTCACCCGTTCGCTGTGGGTGGGCGGCGCACCCGACGAGGGCCCGCCGACCCCGGAGTCGGCCGAGGTGGCCGCCGCCGGCAGGCCGCTCGGGGAGGTCGCCGCCGAGGTCGTGGCACTCGACGACCGCGCCGCGCTCTGAGCGCCTAGACCTCGCGGAACAGGTACGGGCGGATCACGTCGATCCGGTCCTCGAAGCCGTCGGGGTGCAGGTACCAGAGCGTGGCGGCCAGCGACGACAGCAGGGCGTTGCCGTCCTGGGGGGTGAAGCAGAACCCCACCAGTTCGTTGCCGTTGCGGACGGTCAGGGTCTCGAACGGCACCACCGTCTGGCTGAGGATGCGGCCGAAGTGTCCGTGGTCCCGACCGAACGAGAACACCTGGTTGGCGGACCGCTTGTAGGTCAGGGCGATCCGGGGATTGGCCCGCAACCGGTCGATCGCCTCGTCCACCGTGGCCTCGCGGTCCAGCACCAGGCTGAAGTGGAGCGCGTGCATGTACTGGGTGTTCAGCTTCACCGCCGAGGAGAACACCGGCAGGTCGTGGCCCAGGGTGGCGAACAACCCGTGGGCGTCGCGGGCGTGGTGGGTGCCGAAGCGCTCGTCGCCGTGCCCGCCCACGGTGGGGCTCGGGGCGAACGAGCCGTCCTGGCTGATGTCGTTCGCTCGCCGCATGCAGAGGAAGCGGCCGTTCTCCAGGTGCGAGGTGCCGTCGGGGTCGAACGCCAGCGACTTGATCAGCACCGCGATGTTGTGGGTGTTGCACGACACCACGTGGATGAAGCGGTCCTCGCCCCGCACCAGCGCCTCGTCGTTGATGCCGCGGGCGTACATCTTCCCGAAGCCGTACTCCGAGCCCTGGGCGAGGAAGCCGAGCGGGCCGTCGGCGTGCTCGTACACCTCGGCCTTGTTGGTGTTCCCCGCCGGCGTGCAGTCGATGACCACCGTCGCCCGATCGATCGCCTCCCGGGCATCGAGCCCGGGCTCGAGGCCGATCTCCCGGAAGCCATCCACCGCGCCCTCGTCCACGGCCAGCGTCGCCCCCCGCCGCAGCAGGTCGGCGACCTTGGCCCGCTCGTGGCGCAGCGGCGTGCGCTTGTGGAAGGTGACCTCGTCGATCCCGAAGGCGTCCCGATCGTCTTCGAGCAGCCCGATCAGCGGCTCACCGATCGTGCCGGTTCCGACGACGTGGACGATGTTGGGCATGGGTGTCCTCCTCCCGGGGCCCGCCCGACGGGCCGACCTCATGCTACGTGGCGGTCCGCAGCCGCCGGCGGCTCCTACGCCGGCACCCCCAGCGCCTCGGCCAGCATGCCGGCCGCCTCCGGCGGCGTCGTGGCGTGGGGCGACAGGCGCACCCAGTCGCCGCGATGGGACACGATGAGCCCGGCGTCGAGCAGATGGGCGGTCGTCGCCGCCGGCTCCGCCCCCGGCAACCGGAAGCAGAGGATCCCGGCCCGTTCCGCCGGCGACGCCCAGGGTGCGCGGATGTCCGCCCCGGCCCGGCGCAGTACCTGCTCGAGTTCGGCCACCCGGTGGTGCACGACCGTGGAGATCGCCTCGATCCCGGCGAGGCCGGCCACCTCCACCGCCGCGGCAAACTGAAAGGCGCCCACGATCGGCGGCGTCCCCTCCTGGTACCGGCCCGCCCCTGCGGCGGCGGGGTGGGGAGGAGGGACGGCCGTAGCCATGGGCTCCTCCACGCCGAGCCACCCGCACAGCGCCGGCGACAGGCGATCCAGGGCACGGTCGGACACCGCCATCACCCCGCTCCCCCAGCCGGCCCGCATCCACTTCTGCCCTCCGGCGACCATCACGTCGGCGGGCCCGATCCCACGGTGCACCGCCCCCAGGCCCTGGATGGCGTCCACCACCAGCAGCGCGTCCCCTGCTGCCTCCCGCATCCCGTCGAGATCCGCCCGGAAGCCGGTCTCGAACCCGACCAGGCTGAGCGCCACCGCCCGGGTCGCGCCGTCCACCGCGGCGGCCACCACGTCCGGGGTCAGCCGCCCCCCGGGCGCCTCGACCCATCGCACCTCGGGCCCGCCCGCCTCGGCCGCCCGGAGCCACGGGTACACGTTGGCGGGGAACTCCCCGGCGGGCACGACGACGTTGCCGCCGCTCCCGAGGAGCCCGAACGCCACCTGGAACAACCCCGCCGACGTCATGGGCAGCGGGGTGGCATGCGTCGCCGGCACACCCATGAAGCCGGCGATCGCGCCGACCGCCTCCTCGTAGCGGGGCAGGATCGCGTCCGCCAGCGCGCCTTCGGCGGAGGCGATCTCGGCCAGCAGGGCGTCGACGACGGATCGCACCCGGCGGGACACGGGCCCGATGGAGGCGTAGTTGACGTACCCGGCTGGCTCGGAGAACTCGTCCAGGTAGGCGTCGGGCAGCAGGCTCATCACAGGTCCTCTCTTCCCAGCAGACCGATCGGCGGGGCGCCGTGCGACAGGATCTCGTCGTGCGAGAGGCCCCCTTCAACGCACGCAGCGATCCGGCGGCGGCCCAGCGCCGCACTCCACCGCCACGGGTCGGCGGCGCAGGCGTCCGCCTCGGCGGCTGCAGCCGGCTCTCCCAGCCCGGCCCTCGCCGCCAGCCTGCGGGCCGCGTCGCCCACCGGCAGCCGGTCGGCGTGGATCTCCACCACCGCCAGCAGCCGGGCGTCGTCGAGCACCCGGAGCGGGTCCGGCCCGGCGAGGCCGGCGGCGTAGGCGGCCCACCCCGCGGTGAAGGCCGGCGATGCGGTGCGGCGCAGCGGCTCCGACGGGGCAGCGGAGTGGTGGAGCGCCTGCAGCGCGCGGCCGGGGAACACCTCCCGCGCCAGCAGCGCCCGCAACGCCGCCGGGCTCGCCGCGGCGCCGGGCCGCACCCCGCAGCGGACGGTGCGCTCGCCCTCCTCCAACGGGCCCGGCACGTCCACCGCCACCACCCGCCCCTCCGGGAGCGGCTCCTCCTCTGCCCGCACCCCTGCGCCGGGGGGAAGGGGCGCCACGGCACCGGCGGCGGACTCCAGGGCGGCGAGCAGGCCCCGCACCTCCTCCACGGTCACCGGATGCTCCTCGGCGGGCGCCGCCGCCACCGGATCCCCCACCCCGGCCCGCACCTCGCCCACCTCGATGCCCAGCGCCTCGCCGTCGGTCAGCATCGCCTGCAGGGCGGGCTCCCCCAGCGCCGCCTCCGGCAGTGCCGACGGCAGCGCCTCCTCCAGGCGGGCCCAGTACGAACCGAGCGCGGCGGCGGCGCGCTGCGCAGACTCCACCAGCGCCGCCGCTGCCGCACGGTCCTCGGCACCGCGCACCCGCGCCGGCAGGCCGTGCTCCAGCCACCAGGCGGCCTCGCCGACCCGGCGGACCGCACGGCGCAGCACCGGGGCCGGGACCCCGTCGACCGGAGCGTCGAGCACCTCCGGTGCCGCGTCCAGCAGGGCGGCCGCCGCCTCCGCCCGGTGCCCGAACGGGGCGTAGGGGCGGGCCAGGTAGGGGCGCACGTCGAACGGCGCCGCGGACGACCACGGGTCGCGTCGTCGAGGCCCTCCCGGGCCCCAGTCGAAAAGGGCACGGTCGGCGGCGGCGCGGAGCACCAGGGCGTCGAAGGCGGCGGCGGGATCGAGCCCCGCCGGCGGCGCGAGGCGGTCCCCCAGCAGCCGGAGCCGGCCCAGCCGCGCGTCGAGCGCCTCCTCACCGGGCTCGGGCACCGTGCCGTCGTAGTGGTGCATCCCGAACGCCACCGCCGACGAGGGCTCCAGACCCCACAGCGCAGCGCTCACCCCGTCGGCGACCCGGTCGAACATGAGCCGAGGCTACCCGGCAGGGTGGCTCCGCCTCAGCGGAGGATCCCCCGCTCCCACACCGCCACGAGCCGGGCGTAGCCGGGGTGGCTCACGGCGAGTTCGGCGTGGGGGCCGACCGCCGTGATGCGGCCCTGGTCCATCATCACCACCCGGTCGGCGCCCTCGGCGGTGCGGAGCCGGTGGGCGATGACCACTGCGGTCCGCCCGGCGAGCACGGTCGCCAGCGCCCGCTCCACCCGCACCTCGGTCTCGGGGTCGAGGTTCGAGGTGGCCTCGTCGAGCACGATCACGCCCGGGCCGGCCAGCAACGCCCTCCCCAGCGCCACCAGTTGGCGCTCCCCCGCCGAGAACCGGCTGCCCCGCTCCCGCACCAGGGTGTCGAGCCGTTCCGGCAGCGCCCGCACCCACGGCTCGATCCCCACCTCGCGGCACACTTCCCACACCTCGCCGTCGGTGGCGTCGGGGCGGGCGTAGCGGAGGTTGTCGCGCAGCGTGCCGTTGAAGAGGAACCCCTCCTGGGGGATCAGCACCACCCTGCGGGCCCGCTCTGCGGCGGTGATGGTGCGCAGGTCGACGCCGTCCACCACCACCCTCCCCTCGGTGGGGTCGTAGAAGCGCAGGACGAGGCGCGCCAGCGTCGACTTGCCGGCGCCGGTCTCCCCGACGATGGCCACTCGCTCGCCGGGCGCCACCACCAGGTCCACGCCCTCCACCACCGGGAGGCCGGGCACGTAGGCGAACGTGACGCCCTCCAGCCGCACCTCCCCCCGCACCTCGTCCGGCCACGACGCCGGCGCCTCCGGGTCCTGCACGGTGGGCGGCGTGTCGAGCAGGCGGAACAGCTTGCCGAACGCCGCCGCCGCCGACTGCATCTGGTTGTAGGTGTTGGAGAGATTGATGATCGGCTGGAAGAACCAGTCGAGGTACAACAGCATCACGACCAGCGACCCGAACGACATCTGCCCGTCCAGCACCCGGCGCCCGCCGAGCAGCAGCACCAGGCCGATGCCGACGGCCCGCAGGAACGCCACCCCGGGGAAGTACCAGGCGACCGCCCGGGCGGCCCGCATGTTGGCTTCGAAGTAGCGCTCGTTGACCCTGCCGAAGGCGCCCGCCTGCTGCTCCTCCTGGGTGAAGGCCTGCACCACCCGGACGCCGGTGATCCCCTCCTGCAGCGTGGCCAGCACCCGCCCGATCTGCTCCCGCACCTCGCGGTAGGCCCTCCCGGCGAAGCGCTGGAACACCCAGGAGATGGCGATCACCGCCGTGATGAGGACGAACACCTCCAGGGCCAGCGAGGCGTCCACCAGCAGCATCGCCACCGACACCCCGATCAGGGTGAGCAGGTTGATGGCGAGGCTCACCGCTCCCTCCTCGGCGAACTCCTGGATCGACTCGATGTCGTTGGTCATGCGGCTGACCAGCACCCCGGCCTTCGATCTCCCGAAGAAGGCCATGTCGAGCTCCATGAGATGCCGGAAGACGGCGCTCCGCAATCGCCGCAGGTACTGCTCGCCCACCCACGCCACCGCGTACTGGGCGGTGCGCTGCGACGCGTACTGCAGCACCATCAGCCCCAGGTACACCAGGGCGGCGACGGTCACCACGCCCCGGTCACCGGCACCCATGCCGTCGTCGATGCCCACCCGCACCGCCTGCGGGCCGGCGAGGCGGGCCACCGTCGCCACCACCGTCGCCAGCAGCGCGCCGACGGCCGGCCACGCCAGGAACCGGGCCAGGCCGACCGCCCTGCGCAGCAGGCGGCCGGTGCGGCGCTCCTCACGGACGGTCACGACGCCTCCTCCACCTGGGCGAGCACCTGGGAGTAGCGGGGCACCGTCGTGATCAGCTCGCGATGGGTGCCCACCGCAGCGATGCGGCCGTCCTCCAGGAACACCACCTGATCCACCAGGTCGAGCGTCGAGGTGCGGTGGGCGATGATGATCGTGGTGCGGCCCACCATGACCCGCTCCAGTGCGGCCAGCATCTCGGCCTCGACGATCGCGTCGACCGACGACGTGGCATCGTCCAGGATCAGCACCCGGGGATCGCGCAGCACCGCCCTGGCCAGGGCCACCCGCTGCCGCTGGCCGCCCGACAGCGAGTGCCCCCGCTCCCCGACCACGGTGTCGTACCCGTCGGGCAGCGCGGCGATGAAGTCGTGGGCCTGGGCGAGGCGGGCGGCCAGGCGGATCTGGTGGTCGGAGGCATCGACGTCGCCGAAGGCGATGTTGTCGCGAACCGACGCCGAGAACAGGAACGTCTCCTGGAAGACGACGGCCACCTCGTTGCGCAGTTCGTCGAGGCGCAGCATCCGGATGTCGGTGCCGTCCAGGGTGATGGCGCCGTGGCCCACGTCGTGGAACCGGGGCACGAGGTGTGCCAGCGTGGTCTTGCCGGCGCCGGTGCCGCCGACCAGCGCCACCGACCCGCCCCCGGGGATGACCAGGTCGATGCCGTCGAGCACCGGGGGGCTGTCCGGGTAGCCGAATCGGACATCGTGGAATCGCACCTCACCGGGCCCGGGCCGGAGGGTCTCGGCGGGATCCGGGTCGGCGATGGCGGGCGCGGTCGCCAGCAGGGCCTGGATGCGGGAGGCGGCCGCCCCGGCCCGAGGCAACTGGGCGAAGAACCACCCGGTCAGCCGGAGCGGGAAGTTCAGGACGGCCAGGTACTGCGTGAACGAGACGAACTCGCCGAGGGACAGGCTGCCGTCGATGACCCGCATGCCGCCCAGCCACAGGACGGCCAGGTTGGCGATGGTGGGGATCATCTCGAACGCCGGCTGATAGGCCGCCCGGATCCACGCCAGGCGCACCGCCCGCCCGTAGATGCGCGCGGCCGCGCGGTCGAGCCGCGCCTGCTCCTGGGGCTCCTGCCCGTACGACTTGATCACCTGGACGCCCCCGACGGCCTCCTCCACCACCCGGGTCAGGTCGGCGAGCCGCTGCTGCACCTCGAAGGAGAGGCCGATGACCCGCCCGGCGTAGCGCCGCGACGCCAGCAGCAGGATGGGCACGGTCAGCGACGACACCAGGCCGAGCACCGGGTCGAGCACGATCAGCACGGTCACCACGGACAGGAACATGCCGATGTTGGCCACCGTGATGGGGAGCATCGCGAACACCAGCCGCATCTGCGACAGGTCGCTCGACGCACGGGCCATCAACTCGCCGGTGCTGGTGACGTCGTGGAAGGAGAAGGCGAGCCGCTGGATGTGCTCGAACATGCGGTTCCGCAGGTCGGCCTCGGCGCGGTACGACAGCTTGAACCCGAAGTAGCGGCGCACGCCGATGCCGACGCCGAGCAGCAGCCCTGCCCCCAGCACCAGCGTCACGCCCGGCACCAGCCGGTCCCGGTCCCCGGCGGCGATGGCGACGTCCACCACCCTGCCCACCAGGTACGGCACCGTCACCACCATCGCCATCCACAGCAGCGCCCCGCCCACCGCAGGCACCAGGGCGGCGCGGTAGCCCACCAGCGTCCGGCGCATCAACCCGAGGCCGGATCGCAGCTCGCCGTCGTTGGCGTCGCTCACGCCGAGGCCTCCCCGTTGCGGGACGCCCGCCAGCGCAGGGTGTACGCCACCACCATCGCCCCGGCGAGGATGGCGGCGGCGCCCAGGTAGAGCCACACCAGCGCCAGGGCGACCGCCCCGAGCACGCCGAAGGTGGCGCCGAGCACCGGGGTGGCCCCCAGGTACAGCCCGAAGGCGAGGCTGGCCAGCAGCACCCCGCCGGTCCCCACGGCGGCGGCCAGCCACGGCTTGGGCAGCGGCTCCGGCGGGCCCCAGCGGTAGAACGCCAGCAGGAAGGCGAACAGGCCCCCGGCGACGATCGGCAGCCGCACCCACGCCCACAGCACGTCGAGCCATCCCGCCCCGGTCAGCTCCTCCAGGAACCCGACCAGGGCCTTGCCCGCCAGCAGCAGCGCCGACGCCAGCAGCAGCACGGCGCCGCCCCCGATCGTCAGCCCCACCGCCACCAGCCGCATCTGCACCAGCGGCCGCCGGTCGGTCCGGTTCTCCACGGCGGCCAGGGCCTTCTGCAGCGCGGCGATGGCGCGGGAGCCGAGGAACAGGGCGAGCAGCACCGAGAGGGCGATGACCCACCACTGCATGCCGCCGAGCCGGGCCTCGGCGTCCACGAGCACCTGGATGATGAACTCACGGACCGGCCCGGGCACCAGCGGGGCCAGCGTCGAGTCGACCCTGGCCAGGGCGGCGTCCGACTCGCCGATGAACGAGGCCGCCCCCAACAGTGCCAGCCCAAGCGGCACCATGGCCAGGAAGGCGTTGTAGGCGACGGCGGCGGCGTTGATGCCCAGGTCCGCCTCGCGGAAGCGGGCCACGAGGCCCGCGAGCAGGTCCCTGGCCGGTCCGGCGCGCATGGGCAGGAGGATAGGGCCGCCCCGGGCCTGCTCAGCGGGGCCGGAGACCCTCGAGATCGAGGTCGATCACGAGGGGACACTCCCCCGGGCCGGTGCACGACGACCCGCAGGCCCCGCCGGCGGCACACCCGCCGGGCGGCTCTCCGGCGCCGCCGCCGGTGTCGGGGGCGAGGCGGCCCGCAGCGCGGAGGGCGTCGAGCACCGAGCGCACCTCCGGCACCCGGAGCCCGGTGCGGTCGGCCAGTTCGAGCGCGGTGAGCGGCCGCCCTGCGTCCTCGACGGCGCGGAGCACGGGCCCCAGGCTCATCCGAGCCCCAGCAGCCGGCCGCCCTGGAACACCAGGACCGCCATCAACCACGCGATGCCCAGCTGCCCGAGCACCGACACCAGCATCCACCGGGACCCGAACTCGTGGCGGAACGCCGCGACCGCCGCCATGCACGGGGTGTAGAGCAGCACGAAGACCATGAACGCCAGCGCCGCCAGGGCGCCGTGCCCGCCGCTGGCCTGCTCGAACGACGCCCGGATCCGCCCGTCCACCGCATCGGTGGTGCCGTCGTCGACGTCGGTGAAGTCGAGCCCGACGAGACCGGGGATCGACTTCACCGTGCCCCACGCGGCATCCAGGAAGCCCGAGCCGATCTCGGCGAGGTCGTCGGCGAAGCCCGGGGCGGGCCCGTCCGGCTCGCCGCTGCCGCCGTACAACTGGCTCATCGTGCTGACGACCACTTCCTTGGCCACGAAGCCCGACATCAGCGCGCCGGTCTGCTCCCACGCTCCCATCCCGGCGGGCTCCAGCAGGGGCGACACGGCGCCGGCGACGGCGCCGAAGGCGCTGTCCTCCACCTCGGTGTCCCCGAACGATCCCCCGCCGACGGGGATGGCCAGCAGCAGCCACACGGCGACGCTGGCGCCGAGGATCATCGTCCCGGCGCCCTGGATGAACGCCCACGTCCGCTGCTTCACCAGTGTCCAGACGGTCCGCACGTTGGGCAGGCGGTAATCGGGCAGCACCATGACGAACGGGGCCGGATCGTCGTCGCGGAGCACCGTCCTCCCCATCACCAGGCCCACCAGGATCGCGACCACCACCCCCAGCAGGTACATGGCGAACACCACCGACCCGCTGTGGGCGGCGAAGAAGATCGACGCCAGCAGCACGTAGACCGGCAGGCGGGCGCTGCAGGACATGAACGGCACCATCAACCCGGTCAGCAGCCGGTCGCGGTGGCTGTCGAGCGTCCTGGTGGCGTAGATGGCCGGCACCGTGCAGCCGAACCCCACCATCATCGGCAGGAACGCCTTGCCCGGGATGCCGACGGCGCGCATCGCCCGATCCATCACCAGCGCCGCCCGGGCCATGTACCCGGAGTCCTCCAGCACCGCCAGCGTCAGGTACAGCCCGAACAGCACCGGCACGAACGCCAGCACCCCGCCGACCCCGGCCAGCACGCCGTCGACCACCAGGCCCTCGACCCACCCACCGCCGAGCCCGGAGGCGCCCAGCCCGGCGGCTGCCCACCGGCTAAGGGGGCCGGAGACGACCGCGTCCACCCAGTCGAGGAACGGCGCCGTGACGTCGGTGGTGATCTTCAGCACCAGCCACATGACGGCCAGGAAGGCGGGCAGGCCGAGCCAGCGGTGAGTGAGCACCCGGTCGAGGCGCTGCGACCACAGCGAGCCCCGCCCGGCGCCCGCCGACTGCTCGGCCACCCGGTGCACCCACACGTGGCGGCGCTCGGCCACGGCGAGCCCGGCGTCGAGGCCGGTGTCGTCGGCGATGCCGTCCGCGGCCCTGGCCGCCGCCTCGAGCACCGCTGCACCGCCGGCGAGGGCCGCCACCCGCTCGTGCACCGTCTCCTCGCCGGCCACCAGCTGCACGGCCAGCCAGTGGGCGGGCGCGAGCGCCGCCACCTCGGCGTTCTCCACGACCTCCGCCACCACCGTGGACAGGTACCGCTCGATGACGGGGCCGTAGTCCACCACCAGGGGCTGGACCCCGGGGCGGGAGAGGGCGGCGGCCGCCGCGGCCCGCACCTCGCCGACCCCCTCGCCGCGTCGGGCGACGGTCGGCACCACCCGGGTGCGCAGCGCCGCGCCGAGCCGCTCGTGGTCGACCTCGATGCCGCGCCGCGCCGCCACATCCGACATGTTGCAGGCCACCACCTGACGCAGGCCCAGTTCGGCGATCTGCGCCACCAGATGGAGGCTGCGCTCCAGGTTGGCGGCGTCCACCACGGTGATCACCACGTCGGGCCGGTCCAGCAGGAACGACACGGCGATCGACTCCTCGGCGGACACCGGCACCAGCCCGTAGATGCCGGGGAGGTCCACCACGGCGAAGCGGTGGCCTCCTTCCTCGAACTCCCCGCTCTGCCGCTCCACCGTCTTGCCCGGCCAGTTGCCGACGTGCTGGTGCGCCCCGGTCAACTCGTTGAAGAGCGAGGTCTTGCCGATGTTGGGGTTCCCGGCGAGGGCAACGGTGGGCGTCATGCGCCGCCGTCCTCCGGCTCGATCTCCACCTGGACGGCGGCCGCCACCACGCGGTCCACCGCGACCCGGGTATGGCCCACTTCCACCAGCGCCGGGCCCCGGCTCCGGTCCACGACGAGGCAGGCGCCGGGCACGATGCCGAGGGCTGCGAGGCGGTGGACCAGGCGCCGCCCGCCGTCCACCCTCACCACCCGCACCCGTGCGCCGGGCGCCACGGTGGCGATGGTGGCTGCGCCGGAGGCGGCCGCGCCGAGGCGGCCCCGTCCCGCTCCGTGCCGGCGGCGGCCTCCCCGCCGCCCGTGACGCCTGCGGGCGCGGCGCTCAGGCACGGCCGGCGGCCCCCCGGGCACGGACCAGGACCGAGTCGGCGGTCGCCGGGTCCAGGTGCACGTCGCCCTCGGGGCCGGCCACCAGCACGCCGCGTCGCCCGGTGGCCGCCACCGTCACCACGGCGCCCGGGCCCAGGCCCGATGCGGTGAGGAACTCCCCCGCCCGCCGGCCGGCCGCGACCGCCACCACCTCGACGACCGTCCCGGCGGGGACTCCCCCCAACGCCTCGGCGCCGGTGTGCGCCTCCGCATCGCCGCCGCCGGGGATCTGGGCGCCCAACGGCCCGGCCTTCGGGTGCCCCAGGTACTCGTCGAGACGGTCGGCGGTGCCTGCCGCGGTGACGTGCTCCAGGTCGCAGGCGAGGTCGTCGGCCTGCTGCGGCGTGTAGCCGAGGTGGTCGGCGAGGAATCGCGCCCACAACCGCCGGGTGCGCAGCACCCGGTCGGCGACCCCCTCACCGGTCGCGGTGAGCGAAGCGCCCTTGTACGGCTCGTAGGAGACCAGGCCCTTCCCGGCGAGCTTGCGGACCATCTCGTTGGCCGATGCGGGCGACACCCCCAGCCGCGACGCCAGCGGTGCGAGGCCGAGCGGGCCGGCGTGGCCCTCCTCCACGGCGCGGCGGATGGTGATGAGGTACATCTCCTCGCTCTCGCTGGTTTCAGGCGCACCAGCGACCTTTGGGACAGAATGTTCTGGCATGCCCAAACATTCTGCCATCGATCGCTCCCGCTCCGCCGGGGCCGAAAGTCCCTACTCCCGCGCACCGGGAGAACCCCCGCACCCCGGTAGAGTCGCGTCCACATGCCCCCCGACCGCAATCCCTGGATCACCGGGCTCCTGACCGGGGCCGTGCTGGCGACCACCAGCGTGATCCTCTTCGTGCTGTTCTCCTCGTCCGGCGGCGAGACCCCCGGCACCACCCTGGCCGGCTCCACCTCCACCACCACCGGGGACGGCTCGACCTCCTCCACGGAGCCTTCCACCACCGCCACCACCGGGGGGGACACCACCGAGGCCACCACCAGCACCACCACGACCACGACGGTCCCGCTCGACCCGTGGGTGGACCGGCGCACCGTCGGGCAGCCGTGGGGCGACGCCGTGGACGGCCTGCTCACCTTCCGGGGCAACCCCACCAACACCTGGTACGGCACCGGCCCGATCCCCGAGACCGTCCCGACCCGGCTGTGGCGCTACCCCGACAGCCCGATGTGCTCGGACTCCACCGACCTGGGCACCACGAGCCGCTGGTGCGGGAACGGGTGGACCGGCCAGCCGGTCATCTGGGAGCGCCCCGACGGGGTCACCGAGATGATCTTCGGCGCCTACGACCGGCGGCTCCACTTCGTGGACGCCGACACCGGCGAGGACACCCGGTCGTCGGTGCTCACCGGCGACATCATCAAGGGCACGCCGACCATCGACCCCGACGGCTACCCCCTGGTGTACTTCGGTTCGCGCGACAACTTCTACCGCATCATGGCGCTCGACCGGGGCGACGCCGTCGAGTTGTGGAAGGCCGAGGCCAACCTGGCGGTCGAGGGGCGCTGGAACGACGACTGGGACGCCAGCGGCCGCATCGTCAACGACATCCTCTTCGAAGGCGCCGAGAACGGGCTCTTCTACATCTGGAAGCTGAACCGGGGCTACGACGCCCAGGGCAAGGTGACGGTGGACCCCGAACTGCTCTTCAAGATGGAGTCGTACGACGACGAGTTGCTCGCCGCGATCGGGCCCTCCTACCCGGCGGTGAGCGTGGAGGACTCGGCGGCGCTGTTCGAGGGCGTCGTCTACTTCGCCAACTCCGGCGGGAGGATCCTGGGGCTCGACATCACCGACGTGGAGAACGGCAACGCCCCGATCGTCTTCGACTACTGGGTGGGCGACGACGTGGACTCCGCGATCGTCATCGACGACGAGGGGATGCTGTACGTCTCGGCGCAGTACGAGCGCTACCTGCAGCGGGCGCGGGACCTGGGCCAGGTGATCAAGCTCGACCCGTCCAAGCCCGACGATCCCTACGTCTGGGGCATGTACTCCCTCACCAACTCCCCGTGCAAGGGCGGCACCTGGACCACCCCGGCCCTCGGCGACGGCGTGGTGTACACCGTCACCAACAAGGGGTACCTGGTGGCGATCGACCAGGAGACCGGCGAGGAGTTGTGGGTGGACGACATCGACGACGGCAGCGGCTGCTACGCCGCCCCCCACCACATGTCGTCGCCGGTGATCGTCGACGGCCACCTGATCCTGGCGCTGGTCGACGGCCGCATCCGCAACTACGACCTGGCCGACCCCGCGGCCCCGGAGCTGGTCTGGGAGATGCAGCTCACCAGCGGGCGGATCGAGGCGACCCCCGCCGTCTGGGACGGCAGGATCTACGTCGCCGCCTGGGACGGCTACATGTACGCCGTCGGAGCCGGCTGAGCCGGGCGGGCAGGCCGGCGAGCGGAGCCGGGGGCGGTTGGCGCAGCCCTCCACCACAATGGGGGCCCATGGACCCTGCGCCCGCACCTCCCCGTCGCTCCCCGTGGTGGCTCGCCGCGGCGGTGGTGGTGGTGATCGGAGCCGCCGCCTGGGCGGCCGGCGCCTCCGGGAGCGGCACGAGCGACCCGGTCCCCACGACCGGCCCCGCCGCCACCGACCCTTCCGGCCTGGAGCGGGTCGTGCAGGCCGAGGCGTTCTGGTGGGCTCTGGGTGACGGGGACCTCGCCACGGTGATGGGCTTCTTCTCGCCCGGCACAGGGTCGCCGCTCACCCACTACGCCGGGTACACGGCGGCGTTCGAGGCAGGGTACGAGCCGCAGGGGTGCCGGGTGGTGGCCGCCGACAGCGTCCGGTGCACGCTGCGGTCGTCCAACCCCGACCTCATCGACCTCTACTGGGTGCGGTCGCAGACCACCGAGTGGGTGAGCGCCGGGACGGTGGCGTTCGACGAGGGCGGCATCACCGGCTTCCAGGAGCCCGGCCTCGTCACCACGGCCACCCCCCGCCTGGTCGAGGCCGCGGTCGCCGCAAGGGGCGCCCTGCCGGATGCGTGCGACCGGCTGCACCACGACGCCGCCGACCTGCCGCCCATCGACACGGGGGTCGCCCTGACGGCCGACTGTGCCGCCGCCCTGCTGCCGTACCTGCAGCCGGCCATCGCCGCGCAGGGCTAGCCGAGGCGGTCGTCGAGGAACTCCACCACCCGGCGGTAGGCGACCCGCCGGTTCGGCAGCTTCACGATGCCGTGGCCCTCGTCCTCGAACACCAGCAACTCGACGTCCCTCCCCAGGCCGCGCAGCCTGCCTGCGATCTGACGCGCTTCGCCCACCGGCACCCGGGGGTCGTTGGCGCCGTGCAGCACCAGCAGCGGGGCGGTGATCCGCTCCACCATCGAGATCGGGGAGATCGATTCGAGGAACTCCCGATCCTCCGCGAGGCTGCCGTACTCCGCCTCCCGCAGCGCCCTCCGGTAGTCGCCGGTGTTCTCCAGGAACGTCACGAAGTTGGCGATCCCCACGATGTCCACCCCGGCGGCCCACAGATCTGGCTCGGTGGCCAGGGCGGCCAGGACCATGAACCCGCCGTAGGAACCGCCCATCACCGCCATCCGGCCGGCGGACGCCAGGCCCCCGGCCTGCACCCACCTGCCGACGGCCTGCAGGTCGGCGACCGAGTCCATGCGGCGGCGGCGGTCGTCCAGCGACTGGTAGGTGCGCCCGTACCCGCTGCTGCCCCGCACGTTGGGCGCCACGATCGTGTAGCCCGACGCCGCCAGGTACTGGTACACCGGGTTGAATCCGGGCCGCTCCTGCGCCTCGGGGCCGCCGTGCACCGACACGATCACCCGGTCGCCCCCGCCGGCCGCCGGGTACACCCACACCGGCACCTCGAGGCCGTCGAACGAGGCGACGGCGTCCAGGTGGGGCTCGACGAACGACCCGGGGTCGATGCCCGCGGTGGAGGAGCGGGTGACCCGCTCGGGGACCGCGGCGCCGGCCGGCAGCCGCCAGACGTCCGCATTGTGACGGGGGCCGGCGAACGTGAACAGGCAGGACCCGTCGGGCGCCGGCGACAGGCCCACCGCCACCCCCATCGGGAGGGCCACTTCCTCGATCTCCTCCAGCGTCTCGGTGTCGAAGCGGGCCATCCGCCCGGCCCCACCGGCGTTGTGCGCCACCACGCCGGTGGAGCCGCGCACCGCGAGGTCGTCGACGTCGGCGTCGGCGGGACCGAACGGCGTCCACGCACCGCCGGCCAGGCGGTAGGCGCGCCGGAACTCGCCGTCCCGGTCGGACACCAGGTAGATGCGCCCCGCGTCGTCGAAGCCCACCGGCGCGTGGACCCGGGGCTCGTCGTGGGGAGTGAGGTCGACCACCTCGCCGCCGTCGAGCGACACCAGCCACACCGAGGAGTCCACATTGCTCTCGAAGTGGCCCACGAGGGCCGCCCGGCCGTCGGGCGACACCTCGGCCACCGAGTTCCAGCCCGGCAACTCGGCGACCAGGCGCTCCTGGCCGTCGAGCGAGCGGCGGTACAGGTCGAAGTCCACCCCGTTGCGGCGGTTGTCGCAGAACACGAACCAGGTGCCGTCGGGCCCGAAGTCCCCGAAGCGGTGGATGACCGCCGGGTCCTCCACCAGGGGGCGCTCGCCGAACCCGGATGGGTCCACCGCCAGCAGCTGCATCCGCTCGTTGCCGCCCGCGTCGCGGCTGAAGACCACGAGGGACGGATCGGTCGGCGATGCCGCCACCCCGCCGACCCGCTGGTCTGCGTAGGTGAGCTGGGTGGGCCATCCGCCGCCGGCCGGCACCGACCACGCCTGCGGCACCCCGGTGATCGTGGTGACGAAGACGACGGTGGCGCCGTCGGAGGTGGCCACGCCACCGGAGGCGGAGCGGATGTCGAGGTACCGGTCGAGGTCGGGCATCGGTGGAGCGTACCCGGTCCCCGGCGGCCTCGGCCCCGGAGGGACCGGGTACCGGGGCTAGGATCGGAGATCGTGCTCTACGACTACTCCACCACCAGTGCCGCAAGCGTCCGCGCCGTCGTCGACGACGCCATCAGCGCCGCCGACGCCGCGGTCGACCGCATCGTCTCCGCCGCCGGCGACCGCACCTGGGCGTCGACGATGGCCCCGCTCACCGAGATCGACGCCGCCCTCACCGAGGCGAGCGGCAAGGGCCCCTTCATGGCCAGGGTGCACCCCGACAAGGAGGTGCGCGACGCCGCGACCGAGGCCGAGGAGCGCCTCATCAAGTGGGCGTCCGATCTCACGTTCCGCCGCGACCTGTACGAGGCCGTCGAGGGGTTCGCCGCCACGCCCGAGGCCGCAGGGCTCGAGGGCGAGGAGGCCCGCTATCTGGAGTTCGTCCGGCGCGACTTCCGCCGGGCGGGGCACGGCCTGACCGCCGACCAGCGGGCCGAGGTGCAGCGCATCCGCACCCGGCTGGTGGAGCTGGGCGTCGCCTTCGGCCGCAACATCGACGAGTACCAGGACGGGCTCGACCTCACCCGGGAGCAGCTGGACGGCATGGACGACGGCTACGTGTCGCGGCTGTCGCCGGGCGAGGAGGAGGGCACCTACCGGGTGTCGCTCGACTACCCCGACTACTACCCGTTCATGGACGAGGCCACCGACCGCGACCTGCGGCGGCAGATGCAGTACAAGTTCTACAACAAGGCGGTGGAGCAGAACCTGCCGCTGCTCGAAGAGACCATCGCGCTGCGGGCAGAGATGGCGTCGCTGTTCGGCCTCCCCTCCTGGGCCCATTACGGCATGGAGGAGAAGATGGCGAAGGACCCCGGGACGGTGGAGGCCTTCTACGCCGACCTGATCCCGCCGCTGCAGGAGATGGCGAAGGCCGAACTGGACGACCTGCGGGCCGAGATGGGGTCCGACGACGTCCAGGGATGGGACTACCGCTACCTCCACACCGCCATCCGCAAGGCGCGCTACGGCATCGATCCGAACCGGGTGGCCGCCTACTTCCCGCTCCACCGCGTGCTCGAGGGCATGTTCGCCATCACCGGCGAGGTGTTCGGCCTCTCCTACGAGCAGGTGGACGACGTCCCGACCTGGCATCCCGACGTCACGGTCCACCGCATCCTCGACGCCGCCACCGGCCGCCACCTGGCGACGTTCTACGCCGACCTCTTCCCCCGCGAGGGCAAGTTCGGCCACGCCGCCGCCTTCGATCTGGTGTCGGCCCACGAGGGACCCGACGGCTACGTGCTGCCGGTGACGGCGATCGCCGCCAACTTCACCAAGCCGACCGCGGACTCCCCGTCGCTGCTGAAGCACGACGAGGTGACCACGCTGTTCCACGAGTTCGGGCACGTGCTCCACAACAGCCTGGGCCACACCCGCCTGGCCCGCTTCTCGGGCTTCAACACCGAGTGGGACTTCGTCGAGGCGCCGTCACAGATCATGGAGCACTGGACGTGGACCCCGTCCGTGCTGCAGCGCTTCGCCCGCCACCACGAGACCGGCGAGCCGATCCCGGCGGAACTGGTGGAGCGGCTGGCCGAGGCGCGTGACCTCCACATCGCCCTGTTCATGCTGCGCCAGATCTCCTTCGGACAGCTGGACATGGCGTTCCACGGGCCGGCGGAGCGCAAGGACCTCCACGAGATCACCCGCACCACGTCCGAGGTGGCCGGGTTCCCGTTCCACGAGGGCACCTTCTACCCGGCGTCGTTCGGCCACCTCTTCGGCTACGACGCCGGCTACTACGGCTACCTGTGGGCCAAGGTGTTCGGCGACGACATGTTCAGTCGGTTCGAGGAGGAGGGCTACCTCGACCCCGGCGTCGGCATGGCCTACCGGGAGTCGGTGCTGGGGCCCGGCGGCTCCAGGGACGCCGCCGACCTGCTGCGCGGCTTCCTCGGGCGGGAGCCCAATCAGGAGGCGTTCCTGCGGCAACTGGGCCTCGGGTCGTGAGCCCGCCCGCTCGGTGAGCCCGGCGCAGGACGGCGATGCCCCGCCCCGGCGGTCCGGTCCCCGAGCACCACGGGGCAATCGGTGAGGAGGACGACGGAGCCCCCGAAGTGCCCGGAGGCTCCGTCGTCGCGAAGGGGACCGGTTGCGTCAGTGCTCCGTCTGGCCGATGCTCACCCGCACCTCACCGTGCTCGAACTCGGCCTCGAACTCGAACTCGGTGGTGCCGTCTGAGAACTCGGCCTCCACCTCGGTGCCGGTCGCCGCGTCGATCTCGACGTACCAGCCCTCGGCAGCCGAGGTGCCCAGGATGGTCAGGATCGACCCGTCGAAGTCCAGGGTGACGGTGCCCGCGTCCCCGATCCGGTACGTCTCGGTGAAGGGAGCAGCCGTCGCCGCAGAGGTCGTGGTGGACGAGTCGTCGTCCACGGACCCGTCATCCGAGTCGTCATCCACG
>JAHLKU010000085.1 GCA_020444505.1 Actinomycetota bacterium
GAGGCGGAGGCCGCTCCCGAGGCGGAGGCCGCTCCCGAGGCCGATGCCCCCGACGACGAGCCGAAGCCTGCCGCAGACGGGCCTGCCGCCGCAGACGAGCCTGCCGCCGCAGAGGGGGACGGCGCCGAGAGCGGCGCAGACGACGAACACGACGACGACGAGGGCTCCGGCGCTGCGGGGTGACCGCCGGGCCCGGGATGAGGGCTGACGATGCGAGTGTATGAGCTGGCCCGGGAGCTGGGCCTGGAATCGAAGGACGTGGTGGCGCGCGCCGTGGACCTGGGCATCGAGGTGAAGACCGCCTCGTCCGGCCTCGACGACGACTCGGTGGCCCTCATCAAGATGTCCTACCAGGAGGAGGCCTCCGCGGAGGAGGCGTCCGAGGAGGAGACCCCCGCGGCGCAGGGCGCCGAACCCGAAGCTGCCCCTGCCGCCGAACCGGCCCCCGCCGAGCCGGCTCCCACCGAGGCGCCGGCGGCGCAGAAGGCGCCGAAGCGCGGTGAGCGGCCCCCCGAGCCGGAGGAGCGGCGCCGGGTGCTGCAGGTGCCGGAGGGCATCACCGTCCAGGAGTTCGCGACCCTCGCCCGCCGCCCGATGGGCCTGGTGGTGAAGGGCCTCATCGACCGCGGCCAGATGGCCGGCGCCAGCCAGCCGATGCCCACCGAGTTCATCGCCCCGGTCGCCGACGACCTGGGCTACGACGTGGAGATCGTCGCCGGCGCCGCCCCCGAGGAGCCGGAGGAAGCCGCCCCGATGGTGCGGGCCAAGGTCGTCTTCGAGGACGACCCCGCCGACCTGGAGCCCCGCCCGCCGGTGGTGACCGTCATGGGCCACGTGGACCACGGCAAGACCAAGCTGCTCGACGCCATCCGCGCCGCCAACGTGGTGGCCGGCGAGGCGGGCGGCATCACCCAGCACATCGGTGCCTACCAGGTGAGCCGCAACGGCCGCAAGATCACCTTCATCGACACCCCCGGCCACGAGGCGTTCACCACGCTCCGGGCGCGGGGCGCCGAGGTCACCGACATCGTGGTGCTGGTGGTGGCCGCCGACGACGGCGTGATGCCGCAGACCATCGAGGCCATCAGCCACTCGATGGCGGCGGACGTGCCGATCATCGTGGCCGTGAACAAGATGGACCTGGAGACCGCCGACCCCTACCGGGTGCAGGCGCAGCTCACCGAGCACGGCCTGGTGGTGGAGAACCTGGGCGGCGAGGTCGTCAGCGTGGAGATCTCAGCCCTGGAGGGCCTCGGCATCGACGAGTTGCTCGAGTACATCGACCTCATCGCCGAGGTCGAGGACTTCCGCTCCAACCCGAAGGCCGACCCGTTCGGCACGGTCATCGAGTCGTCCCTCGACAAGGGCCGCGGCCCGGTGGCCACGGTCATCGTGCAGCGCGGGACGCTGCGGCGGGGCGACGCCCTGGTGGCCGGGCACATCTCGGGGCGGATCAGGGCCATGTTCGACGAGAACGGGCAGCAGGTGGACGAGGCCGGGCCGAGCACGCCGGTGGAGATCATGGGCTGGGACGAGGTGCCCGAGGCGGGCGACCGCTTCGAGGTGGTGGACGACCACCGCACCGCCCGCTCCCTGGCCGAGGAGCGCGCCGCGGAGGCTCGCGCCAAGGAGTTCGTGGTGCCGACCGCCGCCGACCGCCTCCAGATGCTCATCGACGAGCTGAAGACGCAGGGCGACACCGAGCTGCGGCTGATCGTGAAGACCGACGCCCACGGCTCGCTGGAGGCCATCCGGGACGCGGTCGCCAAGATCGGGCGCGACGACGCCAGGACCAAGCTCATCCACGGCGCCGTGGGCGGCATCAACGAGAACGACGTGGTGCTGGCCGAGGCGACCGATGCGGTGATCTTCGGCTTCAACGTGCGCCCCGACGGCAAGACTCGCCGGGCCGCGGAGGCCGCCGCCGTGGAGATCCGCACCTACCGGATCATCTACGAGCTGCTCGACGACATCGAGGCGATGCTGGTCGGCCAGCTCGCGCCCGAGGAGGTCGAGTCGGTGCTGGGCGTCGCCGAGGTGCGCGCCACGTTCCGGGCGCCCCGCTACGGCCTCATCGCCGGCTCCTACGTCACCGAGGGCGAGATCGTCCGCGGCGCCAAGGCGCGCCTGCTGCGGGACGGCGTGGTGGTGTACGACGGCCGCATCGGGTCGCTGCGCCGCTTCAAGGACGACGTGCAGAGCGTCGCAGCCGGGTTCGAGTGCGGCATCGGCCTCACCGACTTCAAGGACGTCAAGGAAGGCGACCACATCGAGGCCTACCAGGTCCGAGAGGTCGCCCGTACCTGAGTGGGACCATGCACGCCGCCGCCGTGAGGCTGGAACTGCGGATTCCCGGGGTACGGTCGCTGAAGGCGAAGCGGCGGGTGCTGCAGCAGGTGACGGCGATGCTGGCGAGGACGTTCCCCGTGGCCGTGAGCGAGGTCGGCTTCCAGGACCAGTGGCAGCGCTCCACGCTCGGGGTGGCCGCGGTCGCCCCTCAGGCCGGCCACCTGGAGCGCCTGATCCACGCCGTGCAGCGCACGATGCTGGATCATGGGGACGTCGAGCTGCTGGAGGTGGGCGTGGCGTACCTGGAGGAGTCATGACGAGCCCGTTCCTGCGCAGGGTGAACGAGTCGCTGAAGGAAGTGATCGCCGACGAGGTGTCGCGCCTCACCGACCCGGGGCTCGGGTTCGTGACGATCACCGCCGTCGACACCGCCCCCGACCTGCGCAGCGCCAGGGTGTACTACTCGGTGCTCGGTGACGAGGAGCAGGAGAGCGAGACGGCGAAGGCTCTGGGCCGGGCCGGCGCCCACATCCGTTCCGCCGTCGGGCGGCGGGTGCGCCTCAAGTACCTCCCCGAGCTGCGCTTCGAGCAGGACCCGTCCATCGGGCAGGGCATGCGGATCGAGCGCCTGCTGAGCGAGCTCCGCGAGGAGGAGGGGTCGCTGTGACCGGCGACGCCATGCAGCGGGCGGCCGCCGTCCTCCGGGATGCGGGCTCCATCGTGACCACCGGGCACGTCGGGCCCGACGGCGACGCCCTCGGCTCCGCCGTGGCGCTGGCCCTGGCCGCCCGCCTCGCCGGCAAGGAGGCGATCGCCGCATTCGGCGGCGACTCGGTGGTCCCCGACACGTACTCGTACCTCGACCTGTCGCCGGTGGTGCCGGCCGCCGAGGTGCCGGAGCGGCCCGAGGTGATGGTGGTGTTCGACACCGGCGTCGCCTCGCGCCTCGGCGAACTCGCCGGCCCCGCCTCGGCGGCCGGCAGCCTGCTGGTGGTGGATCACCACCCGAACCCGGAGGAGGGCTTCGGCGACGTCCAGGTGATCGATGTCGCCGCCGGCGCCGCCGCGCTGCTGTGCACCCGCCTCATCGACGCGGCCGGGTGGCCTCTCGACGAGCGGGTGGGCGCCTGCCTGATGACCGGCATCGTCACCGACACCGGCAGGTTCCAGTACTCGTCCACCGACGGCGAGATCCTGCGGGCGGCCGCCCGCCTGGTGGACCTGGGGGTCCGCCCCGAGGTGATCGGCCAGGCCGTGTACGAATCGGCCCCGTTCGGCTACCTGCAGGTGTCGTCCCGGGTGCTGGGCCGGGCCGTGCTGGAGGAGGCTCCGGGGCTGGTGTGGTCGGTGGTCGAGAAGGCCGACCTGGAGGCAGCCGGTGTCGGCTACGAGTCGCTGGACCCGCTCATCGACGATCTCCGCATCGCGCGGGAGGCCGGCGTGGCGGTGCTCCTCAAGGAGGTGGACGGGGGCTACAAGGCGAGCCTGCGGTCGCGGGGCGCCGTGGACGTGGGTGCGATCGCCGCCGCCGAGGGCGGCGGCGGCCACCACAACGCCGCCGGCTTCACGTCGGCCGGCACCGTGGAGGACATCGTCGGGCGCATCAGGGCGCGGCTGCGTGGCTGACGGCTTCCTGCTGGTGGACAAGCCGGGAGGGATGACCTCGCACGACGTGGTGGCGCGCGCCAGGAGGCTGTTCGGCCAGCGCAAGATCGGCCACGCCGGCACCCTCGACCCGATGGCGACCGGCCTGCTGGTGCTGGGCCTGGGCAGGGCCACCCGGCTGCTCCGGTTCGTGCAGGAGGGGGAGAAGGCCTACGTGGCCCGGGCCTGCCTCGGGGTGGCCACCGACACGCTGGACGCCGACGGGGCGATCCTCGACCGCGAGCCGATGCCGGTGTCGGCAGAGGACGTCGCCGGGGCCGCCCGCCGGTTCGTGGGCGACATCCTGCAGGTGCCGCCGATGGTGTCGGCGCTGAAGGTGGACGGGCGGCGCCTGCACGACCTGGCCCGTGAGGGCATCGAGGTCGAACGCGAGGCGCGCCCGGTGACCATCCACGAGATCCGCGTCCTCGACTTCGCCCCCAGCGACTACCCGGAGGTGTCGCTGCTGGTGCGGTGCAGCACCGGCACCTACGTGCGCACCCTGGCCGACGACATCGCCCGGGCGCTGGGCGGCAGAGCCCATCTGACGGCGCTGCGGCGCACCGCCATCGGCCGCCTCGACGTGTCCGAGGCGTGGCCGCTCGACGACCTGGCCGCCGCGGCGGAGGACGGGACGCTGCCGGGGACCGTGCTGTCGCCGGCGGCGGGCCTGGCGGGGATGCCGGCCGCCCGCGTCTCCGGCGACACGGCGCTCGCCGTCACCCACGGCGCCGCGATCGCCTCCCGGGCGCTCGGGGCCCAGCCGGAAGGGCCGGTGCGCCTGCTCGACGAGGACGGCGCCCTCGTGGCCGTCTACCGTGTCGCCGGCGACGTGGCGCGAGCGGAGGTGGTCCTGTCGTGAAGGTGATGAGGGGCGACCCGGCGTCGTGGGACGCCGGCGGCCCGCACGCCGTGACCATCGGGGTGTTCGACGGCGTCCACCGCGGCCATCACCACGTCATCTCGCTCACCCGCGGCCACGCCGGGCGCCTCGGCGCCCGCAGCGGGCTGGTCACCTTCGACCGGCACCCGCTGACCGTGCTGGCGCCCGAGCACGCCCCGCCGCTGCTGACCTCGCTCGACCGCCGCCTCGAGTTGTTCGAGGCCGCCGGCCTCGACACGGTGGGCATCCTCCCCTTCGAGGACTGGGTGCGGGACATGAGCCCGGAGGCGTTCGTGCTCACCGCGGTCGTGGCCGGCTTCTCGGCTCGCATGGTGGTGGTGGGGGAGGACTTCCGCTTCGGCAAGGACCGTGCGGGCAACGTGCACGTGCTGGCCACCGTGGGCGCCGAGATGGGGTTCGAGGTGGAGGCCGTGTCGCTGTTGAGCGACGACGGCCTGGTGTCGAGCAGTCGTATCCGCGCGATGGTCGCCGCCGGCGACGTCGAGGCCGCCGCCGGGGCCCTGGGGCGGCGGTTCGAGGTGCACGGCCGCGTGGCCCGCCGCGCCGGGCAGGGAGAGTGGATGGGGGTGCCGGTGGCCGACGTCGCCGCCGACCCCGGCCTCGCCGTGCCGGGCCCGGGGGTGTACGCGGTGCGGGCCGCGGTGGACGGCGGCTCCCGGGCCGGCGGCGCCGCGTACCTGCGGGGCCCCGACGACGGGGAGCCGGGCCTCATCCAGTTCCATCTGCTCGAGGGATCCATGGACCTCGACGGCGCCGCGGTCCGCCTGGAGTTCGTCGCCCGCATCCGGGGCGACGAGCGGTTCGCCGGTGCCGAGGCGCTGCGCACCGCCGTGGAGGCCGACCTGGACGCCGCCCGCCGCCTGCTGACACAGGCCCCTTGACCCCGGCGGCCCCCGGCCGCACGCTGACCCTGCCCCGCACCTCCCCCAGAGGAGTGCTGCATGTGGGCCGTGCTGATCGCCGTCCTGTTGTCCACCGCTCCCGGCGACGGGGTCGGGCTCGCCCCGGGGCCGGGCCCGGCGTCGGGCCCGGCGGCGCCCAC
>JAHLKU010000086.1 GCA_020444505.1 Actinomycetota bacterium
GCCTGGGCGCCTTGGGATGAAGACCGGCCGGCAGCGCCGTCGCGCCGCCGGCCGGTCCCGGTGGGTGTGCAGGCCCTCTAGGGGGGCGAGAGGACCTGCAGGTGGGGCGCCACTGGGGCGCCGGGGCGGCATGCTAGCGGGGGCATGGGGCTCGGCAAGCCGTTTCCACCGCGGCATGCCCCGGGGCCCTTGAAGCGCCCGCCCGGCCGGTAACCTGGCTGCCGACCGGCCCCCGACAGGCGAGAGGAGGTGACGCATCGTGCCCGAACCGATCCGCCTGACCGGCTACTCGCACGGCGCCGGCTGAGCCTGCAAGCTCGCCCCCGGCGAGTTGGCGCAGGTCCTGCGCCCCCTGCTCGACATCGCACCGATCCGCCACCCCGAGCTCCTGGTGGGCATCGAGGGGTCGGACGACGCCGCCGTCTACCGGCTGCGCGACGACCTCGCCCTGGTGCAGTCGGTGGACTTCTTCACCCCCATCGTGGACGAGGCGTACGACTGGGGCAGGATCGCCGCGGCCAACGCCCTGTCCGACATCTATGCGATGGGAGCCACCCCGCTGATGGCGCTGCAGCTGGTGGGCTGGCCTCGCGACGAACTGCCCTTCGAACTGCTGGGCGAGGTGCTCGAGGGCGGCGCCGCGGTGCTGGAGCTCGCCGGCTGCCTGCTGGCCGGCGGCCACTCGATCGACGACCGGGAGCCGAAGTACGGGCTGGCGGTCACCGGGGTGGTGCACCCCGGCGAGATCCTGGCCAACCGGGGGGCGGTACCGGGCGATGCGCTGGTGCTCACCAAACCGGTGGGGACCGGCCTGATCGCCACCGGGATCAAGCAGGGCGTGGTGGACGTCGCGATCCGGACCCATGCGGTCGCCTCGATGGCGCATCTGAACGCAGGGGCGGCGCTGGCGATGCGCGAGGTGGGCGTGTCTGCCGTCACCGACGTGACCGGCTTCGGCCTGCTGGGCCATCTCCACGAGATGCTCGGCGGCGGCATCGGTGCCGAGGTCGAGGCCGCTGCCGTGCCGGTGCTGCCGGGCGCAGCCGACCTCGCCGGCGACGCCGTGGTGCCGGGCGGGACCCGCAAGAACCTGGAGCACGCCGCGGGGTTCACCGACTTCGGCGGGGTCTCCGACGTGCTCCGCCTGCTGCTGGCGGACGCCCAGACCAGCGGCGGCCTGCTGATCGCGGTGCCGGAGCCGAGGGTGGGGCACCTGGTGGAGGCGCTGCAGCGGGAGCAGGCGCCGGCGGCGGCCGTCGTCGGCCGGATCACCGGCGAGGACGGGCGCATCCGCGTGGTCTGAGGCGCGGCGAGGCCCCCGGCGTGCGGGGGCCCCGTCGATGCTCGGTTCCGGCTAGAAGCCCTTGAAGTAGGACCCGGCGGCCAGCAGCAGCCCCCCGATGGTGGAGGACCAGAAGCCGATGTGGCGATGCTGGTCGAACAGGTCCCAGTAGAAGATCGCCACGCCGACGACCATCAGGGCCAGGGCGACCATGAAGACGATCTTCTTGGGTGCGTTGAGGCGCACGGTGACTCCTCCTCCGAAGTGCGGTCGGCCCGATGGTCGCAGGCGGGGGTCGGTGGTGCGAATCACACGGCGACTCCTCACCCCGGCTTCACATTCTCCCAACACCCCTGGGGGATGCTGTGGGCACCGACCGAGAGGGATGGAGCAGTGAGGAAGCGGATGATCGGCCTGATGGCCGTCGTGACCATGGCGGCGGCGGCGTGCGGTTCGGGCGCGGTGCCGGGCACGTCCACCGGCCCGGCGGCCGGCGCCGGCACCACCTCGTCCGCGGCGGAGGGGAGCGTTGCAGCCGTGCCCGACGATGCCGGGACGGCTGCCGCCGAGGACCTGCCGTACCCCCTGCCGGACACCGGCCAGACCACCTGCTACGACGAGACCGGGGTGATCGCCTGCCCCGGCGAGGGGGAGCCGTTCTACGGCCAGGACGGCACCTACGACGGCGCCCGGCCCCAGTACGTGGACAACGGCGACGGCACCGTCACCGACCTGGTGACGGGGCTGATGTGGCAGCAGGACCCCGGCGACAAGATGACGTACGCCGAGGCGGCTGCCGGCGCGGGGTCGTTCACGCTGGCCGGATACGACGACTGGCGGCTCCCCACCATCAAGGAGCTGTACTCGCTGATCGACTTCGGCGGCACCGACCCGAGCGCGTGCCGGACGGACGACGGGTGCGGGGCCGTCCCCTTCATCGACGACGAGGCGTTCGCGTTCTCGTATGGGGACCCCTCGACCGAGCGGCTCATCGACAGCCAGTGGGCCACCGCCACCATCTACGACGGCACCACGATGGGCGGCAACACCACCATGTTCGGCGTCAACTTCGCCGACGGCCGCATCAAGGGCTACCCGATCGAGGAGTTGCACGGCGAGGCCAAGGGGTTCTTCGTGATCTACGTGCGTGGTGGCGACGGGTACGGAGAGAACGACTTCGCCGACAACGGCGACGGCACCGTGAGCGATCTCGCCACCGGGCTGATGTGGCAGCAGGGCGACAGCGGCGCCGGCATGGAGTGGGCGGAGGCGCTCGAGTACTGCGAGGCGCTCGACACCGCCGGGTACGACGACTGGCGGCTCCCCGACGCCAAGGAGTTGCAGAGCATCGTCGACTACGGACGAGGGCCGCAGTCCACCGGCACGGCTGCCATCGACCCCGTGTTCGAGGCCACCCCGATCACCGACGAGGGCGGCGGCACCGACTGGGGCTTCTACTGGACCGGCACGACCCACGCCTCCACGTCCAGCGGCGCCTCGGCGGTGTACGTGGCATTCGGCGAGGCGCTGGGGTGGATGCAGGTCGGCGGCGACACGGTGCTGCAGGACGTCCACGGGGCCGGCGCCCAGCGCAGCGACCCCAAGACCGGGGACGCCTCCGAATACCCCTTCGGGCACGGGCCCCAGGGTGACGTGATCCGCATCGACAACATGGTCCGCTGCGTGCGCGGCGGCGACGCGGCGGCCACGTCCGGCACCACGGCGGACGTGGCCCAGGCCTCGGGTGAGGCCGGCCCGGCGGCAGCCGGGACGGGTGCGCCCGCCGGTGGGCCGTTGGCCGGGGCGGCTGCGGCGCTCGGCGTGGCCGAGGACGCCCTCGTGGCCGCACTGGGAGACCCGGGCCGGGGCACCCCCGACTTCGAGGATGCGGCCCTGCGACTCGGCGTGACCGTCGAGGAGTTGATGGCCGTCCTCCCGCCCCCGCCCGCTCCCTGACCCCGGCTCCTCCCGGCGACGCGGTGTGCCGCCGCACCCGCGGTACGGTCAGGGTCACCGATGACCCCTCCGATCACCGACAGCATCCCGCTCCTCGTGACGCTGGCCGTCCTCGTGGCGGTCGCCGCCTTCCTCGGTGCCGCCGAGGCGGCCCTGCTCAGGGTGCCCCAGGTGCGCGCCGAGGTGCTGGGGGAGCAGGGCGACCGCGCCGCCCGCCGGGTCGCCCGTCTCGCCGGTGACCTCACCCACACGATGAATGCGGTGCTGCTGCTGGTCCTGCTGGTGCAGGTGGCAGCCGCCACCATCGCCGGGGTGGTCGCCGAGCGCCACTTCGGCAACACCGGCGTCACGGTGGCCTCGGTGGTGCTGACGCTGGTGATGTTCGTCTACGCCGAGGCGATCCCGAAGACGCTGGCGATCCGCCGGCCGCTGCAGACGGCCCGGGTGGTGGCGGCCCCGGTGGCGGTGCTGGCGGCGGCGGTCCGGCCGGTGGTCTCGCTGCTGGTGTGGCTGGCCGACCTCCAGGCCCCGGGGCGCGGCGTCGAGACCGGGGTGTCGGTGGGAGAGGCGGAGTTGATCCGCCTGGCCGCCAAGGCCGAGGCGGAGGGCTCCATCGAGTCGACCGACCGGGAGTTCATCGAGCGGGCGTTCCTGGTGGGCGACCTGCGGATCCGGGAGATCATGGTGCCGCGGCCCGACGTGGTGGCCGTCGCAGGCACCGCGACGGTGCGGGAGGCGCTCGACGCCGCCGTAGCGGCCGGTCACCGCCGCCTCCCGGTCTTCGAGGGCGGCCTGGACAGGATCGTCGGGATGGTGAGGATGCGCGACCTGGCCCCGGTGGTCACCGAGGAGCCGGAGCGCCGGGTGGCGGAACTGGCGCTCGACGTGCTGGTGGTCCCGGAGACACGCCGCCTGGTGGACGTGCTGCGTGACATGCAGCGGGGGCGGACCTGGTTGGCGGCGGTGATCGACGAGTTCGGAGGCACGGCAGGCATCGCCACGATCGAGGACATCGTGGAGGAGCTCGTCGGCGACATCGCCGACGAGGACGTGGCGCCGGTGCCCGAGATCCGGCCGCTGGGGCCGGGACGGTGGGCCGTGGACGGCACCGCCGATCTGCGGGACCTCCGCGAGGTGCTCGGCGGTGCGCTCCCCGAAGGCGACTGGCTGACGGCCGGGGGGATGGTGATGGGTGTGACCGGGCGCATCCCGGCCCGGGGCGACGCGGTGGAGGTGCCGGGCTTCCGGATCGAGGTGACGGCGGCCACCCGACGCCGGGTGCGCCGCCTGGAGATCACGGCGCTCGACGGCTGAGGGCCGTTCGGCACAGCCGTATCTCCGGATGGCCGGTCGACGGTTACCCGGGTGGCAGCGACACTGGCCGTTGAGTGGACCAGACCGAATTCACCTCGATCCTCGAAGCGGCCCGTGCCGGCGCCGAGTGGGCGTGGTCGCGGCTGTACGCCGACCTCGCAGGGCCGGTGCGCGCCTACGCGGCCGTGCGCGGCTCCCGCGATCCCGACGACGTCGTGGGGGAGACCTTCCTGCAGCTGGCCAGGAACCTGGGGGGCTTCGAAGGCGGCTACTCCTCGTTCCGGTCGTGGGTGTTCGTGGTGGCTCATCACCGGGTGATCGACGAGCGTCGCAGGCGGTCCCGGCGCAGGGACGACCCGGTGGAGCGGCTCCCGGAGGGCGCCGGCGGGGAGAGCGCCGAGGACCTGGCGCTGGCGTCGCTGGGGACGGACCGGGTGGTGGCGGCCGTGGGGGACCTCACCGCGGATCAGCGGAGCGTGGTGATGCTGCGGTTCGTGGCCGATCTGTCGCTGGAGCAGACCGCCGAGGTGCTGGGGAAACGGGTGGGCGCCGTCAAGGCGCTGCAGAAGCGGGCGATCGACCGGCTGCGGATCTCTCTCCCGGGGGCGTATCCCGATCGGGCCGGCGAGCGGTAACAGGGGTGACATGAGCGGCTACGAACCTCACGACGAGCGTCCCGAAGGGATCGACCCGGACACCTGGGCCGGCTTCCTGGACGACCTGCAGGCCATGGCGGCCGCACCCGGCGACGAGGTCGCCGCGGTGCACGTCGCTGCGGCGGCGGCAGCCGTTCCGTCCGACCCGGCGGCGACGCCGGGCGCAGCCCGACCCACCGCACCCCTTTGGAGGAGGCGAACCGTGTTCACCGGCTTGTTCTCGACGATCATCGGCAAGGTGCTCGCCGGCACCATGGCCGTCGCTGCGGCGACGGCCGGCGTCGGCGCCGCCGGCGCCCTGCCCGACCCCATGCAGGACTTCATGGACGACCACGTCTTCCAGCGTGAGCTGGTCCGTGAGCAACTCCAACCCGACGACGCCGTGCAGCTCCAGGTACAGGGCGAGGAGATGGCCACGTACGTCGAGCAGAACCAGCGGGAGCTGCAGGAGCGTGCCCGCCGGCAGGCACAGGAGCCCGCCGGCACCCAGACCCAGACGCAGACCCAGACCCAGCAGCAGGGGTCGGAGTGCGTGGAGGGTGAGTGCGGCACGCAGACCC
>JAHLKU010000087.1 GCA_020444505.1 Actinomycetota bacterium
GGTCGCCGACACCTCGCTGCCGGGGGCGGCGGTGCCGTAGATCTTCTCGGTCGGCAGGCTGTACACCGGCCCCCACTTCTGGTTGGCCGTGGTGTCGTACACCGGCTCCCACTTGTACTCGAACACCTTCTCGAGCAGCAGGTTGTCCTCGGCGTCGTAGATGCGGGTGGTGAAGTCGATCCACTGGTTCGGCGGCAGGGTGTTGGTGTCGAAGTGGATCTTCAGGTAGTAGTCGCCGCTCGTGGTGGTCTCCGCCGACCCGTGGTCGCTGGTGATGACCACCCGGCTGTTGGCGGGCACCCACCCGCAGACCTTCTGCCACGGGTCCTCGCTCACCTTGGGGTACACGCACTGCTCGGCGGTCGGGTCGCCGGAGGCCGGCTCCCACTTGTACTCGAACACCTTCTCGAGCAGCAGGTTGTCCTCGGCGTCGTAGATGCGGGTGGTGAAGTCGATCCACTGGTTCGGCGGCAGGGTGTTGGTGTCGAAGTGGATCTTCAGGTAGTAGTCGCCGCTCGTGGTGGTCTCCGCCGACCCGTGGTCGCTGGTGATGACCACCCGGCTGTTGGCGGGCACCCACCCGCAGACCTTCTGCCACGGGTCCTCGCTCACCTTGGGGTACACGCACTGCTCGGCGGTGGCGGTGCCGCCCGCAGGCACGTAGGTGAAGTCGAAGGTCTTCTGCAGCAGCACGGCGCCGCCCGGGTCCTTCAGCTTCGCGGTCCACGTGATCGGCGTGTCGGCCGGCAGCGACTCGTTGAAGTAGATGTGCAGCCAGTACTCGCCTTCGGCGCCGACGGTCAGGTCGGACGAGCCGTACTCGCTGGTGGCGATCACGTGGGTGCCGGGGGGCGCCGTGCCGTAGACCTTGTCCTTGCGCTCGTCGTTGATCGGCCCGTAGTACTGGTTGGCGGTGACCGTGTACGTGCCGGTCCACTTGAACTGGAACGTGAAGGTCTCCTCGCCGATCTTGGCGGTGATCGGGAAGTACTGGTTGGACGGCTGGCCGCTGAAGTACACCTTCAGCCAGTACTCGCCGCTCGACCCGACGGTGGCCTCCGACGACCCGTAGGCGCTGGTCAGCCGCACCCTGGTGCCGGGGGGCGCCGTGCCGTAGACCTTCTCGTAGGCGGTGGACGACACCGGCCCGTAGTACTGGTGCGCCGTGATGTCGGTGGGCACCTCGGGGGTGGTGGTCGTGGTCGGGAACTCGCAGCCGTAGAAGAACTGGTCCCACGACCCGCTCGACGTGAGGTCGGTCGGGTCCATGGCGGCCACGAAGACGATCTCGCCGTCCCCGCCGGGGACGCCTTCGCCCTGGCCCTGGCCCTCGCCCTCGCCCTGGCCGTCCGCGGGCAGGACCACGACGGCCGGCCCCGGCTCCGAGGGGAGCGTGGTGGGGGCCATGGTGGTGACGGTGGTGGTCTCCGAGGCGGTGATCTCCTCGTCGGCGCCGCCGGGGAGCATGGCGGCGAACGCCACCGACGCCCCGGCCAGGATCCCGAAGAAGGCCACGGCCGTGACGAGGCCGAGGCGATGGCGGCGGGTGATGGCGCCGACCGGTGCCGGGCGGGCTGCGGCGACCGAGCGGTTGACCGCGGCTGCGGCCCTGGCGGCTCTGCTCTCGATGCTCATGATGCGTCCCCCGCTTCTCCGAGCTTGCGGGCCAGCGAGGCCCGTCCCTTGTGCAAGTGAACCTTCACGGTCGACGGGCTACAGCCGATGATCTCGCCGATCTCGGCGACGCTCCGGTCCTCCAGGTAGTGGAGGGCCAGCGTCTGGGCCTGCCGCTTGGGCAGCGCCCGCACCGTCTTCCAGAAGGCCGCATCGTGCTCCGGCAGCTCCGGCAGGTACTCGCCGCGCGACTTGAGGCGGGCGATGGCGCTCGCCTCCCGGACGCGGGTGCGGAAGAACGACACCGAGAGGTTCGAGACCACCCGGCGCACCCACGCCTCGGGCTTGTCGTAGAACGCCACCCGGTCCCACTGCTTGTGGGCGGCCAGGAAGGCGTCCTGGGCGATGTCCTCGGCGGCGATCCGGCTGCCCGACAGGGCGTAGGCGAGCCCCACGACCGGCCGGTACTCGGCCCGGTAGAACGACTCGAAGTCGGCGACCGCCCGGATGGGGGGCGGGTCCCTGCGGACCTGCCCCGTCTGGCTGCTGAGCTGCGTTGTCGATACGACCATCTCGGTGGTTACTCGCCCGGACGTGCTCGGAGGTTTATCCATGTTCGGGGTTTCTCGGCATCCGGGGGGCCGATTCTTGACGACCATAGGCGGTGCTCGGTCCCACGGTGCCTAGCATCGGTGCTCGACATGGCCTCTTCGCTCGACACGTTCTTCAACCCCGAGACCATCGCGGTCGTCGGTGTGTCCGAGAAGCCGGGCAACCTGGGACGGGTGATCTCCGGCAACCTGCAGTCGTTCGGGTTCCGGGGCATCGTCTACGAGGTGGGCCCCAACGGCGGGACGCTCTACGGGCGCCGCATCTACAAGGCGGTGTCCGACATCCCCGACCGGGTGGACCTCGCCGTGCTCCTGGTGCCGGCGCGGGTGGTGCCCGATGCGATGGCCGAGTGCGGGCGCAAGGGCATCCGCCACGTGGTGGTGGAGACCGCCGGCTTCAGCGAGAGCGGGCCGGAGGGCGCCGAACTGGAGCAGCGGGTGGCCGCCATCGCCGCCGAGCACGGCATCCGGTTCATCGGCCCCAACTGCATCGGCCTCGTCAACCGCCACGCCGGGCTCTCGACGGCGTTCGTGTCCCTGGACGCCCACCTGCAGCCCGGGGGGACGTCGGTGGTGACCCAGTCGGGCGGCGTCGGCATCAGCATCCTCAACATGCTGGCGTCGGAGGGCGGCGGCCTGGCGAAGATGGTGTCGGTGGGCAACAAGGTGGACGTGGACGAGAACGACGTCCTCGAGTACCTCATCGACGACCCCGAGACCGAGATCATCACCATGTACCTGGAGGGGATCCGGGACGGCAAGCGGCTCATGGACCTGGCCCGCAGCACCGACAAGCCCATCCTCATCCACAAGTCCAACATCGGCGAGGCGGCGCGGGGGATCGCCTCGTCGCACACCGCTGCGCTGTCGGCCGACGACGCGGTGGTGGACGCGGCGCTGCGCCAGGCGGGCATCGCCCGGTTCCGTGACTCCGAGACCCTGGTGCACTACCTGAAGGCGCTGGCGCTGCCGCCCATGCGGGGCAACCGGGTGGCGGTGCTGTCCCGCTCGGGCGGGCACGCCGTCATCGCCGCCGACGCCTGCGAACTGGAGGGCCTGGAACTGGCCACGCTGCCCCAGGACTTCCTCGACGAGGCGCAGACCCACCTCCGGGCCAACGTCATCAGCCTCACCAACCCCATGGACCTGGGCGACCTGTTCGACCTGGACGTCTACGAGAAGCTGGCGTCCGGCACCCTGGCGATGGACGGGGTGGACGGCATGGTGTTCATGCACACCTACATGGTGGGGCCCGACGGCGACCGCTCGCAGCGGCTGTTCGAGCGCCTCCACGAGATGTCGCTCGAACTCCACAAGCCGGTGGCGGTGCACGCCGACACGGTGGCGGGCGAGGTCAGCCGGCTCAAGCAGGTGCTGCCCGGACCGGTGTTCCAGGAGCCGTCCGACGCGGTGCGTGCCCTCGCCCTGCTGCGCGACTACTGGAAGGCCGACGTGCTGCCGCCGGAGCGACCCGACGGGCCGGCCGACGCCGGCGCGGTGCGCGCCATCCTCGCCGCGTGCCGGGCCGAGGGCCGCGACCCGCTGCTGCAGGAGGCCATGGCCATCGCCGCCGCCTACGGCGTGCCGGCGGCGGAGTGCCGCCTCGCCGCCTCCGAAGACGAGGCGGTGGCCGCCGCCGAGGACCTGGGGCTGCCGGTGGTGCTGAAGGTGGTGAGCCCCGAGATCTCCCACAAGAGCGACTTCGGGGGCGTGCAGTTGAACCTGCGCAGCGAGGACGGGGTCCGGGCCGCCTACCGGGAGATCATGGCCGAGGTGGGGGAGCGGGCGCCGGAGGCGAACCTGTACGGCGTGGTGGTGCAGCCCATGCTGCGGGGCGGGCGCGACCTCATCGTGGGCGCCCGGCTCGACCCCAACTTCGGCCACGTGGTGCTGGTGGGCATGGGCGGCGTGTTCGTGGAGGTGTTCCGGGACGCCGCCATCCGGGTGGCGCCGTTCCCCCGGCCCGCCGCCGAGGCGATGCTGCGGGAGTTGAAGGTGTGGCCGGTGCTGAAGGGCGTCCGGGGCCAGGAGGCCAGCGACGTCGACGCCCTGGTCGAGGTGATCCTGGCCATCGCCCGCCTGGTCACCGACTTCCCCGAGATCGCCGAACTGGACCTGAACCCGATCCGGGTGATGGCGGCCGGCCACGGGTGCCGGGCGCTCGACGCCCGCATGAGCCTGGTCCCGGGGGCATGACGCTGCTGGACGACGCCCGGCGCATCCACGCCGGCCTGCCGGTGGTGGATGGCCACAACGACCTGCCGTGGGAGTTGTGGGCCCGGGCGAAGGGCGACCTGGACGCCGCCGACCCGGCCCGGCACCTCGACGGCTACCACACCGACCTGCCCCGGCTGCGGGAGGGCGGCGTCGGCCTGCAGTTCTGGTCGGTGTACGTGCCGGCTCACAGCCGCACCCCGCTGGCAGACACGCACCGCCAGATCGGCATCGTCGAGGACCTCACCCGCCGCTCGCCCGACCTGACCGCACTGGCCGCCACCGCCGCCGAGGCGGAGGCGATCCGGGCGTCGGGCAGGATCGCCGGGATGATGGGCGCCGAGGGCGGCCACCAGATCGAGGGCTCGCTGCAGGCCATCGCCGACCTGCACGCCCGCGGCGTCCGCTACCTCACCCTCACCCACGCCGACACCACCGACTGGGCCGACAGCGCCACCGACGACCCCCGCCACGACGGGCTCAGCCCGTTCGGCGAGCAGGTGGTGCGCGAGATGAACCGGGTGGGGATGCTGGTGGACATCAGCCACGTGGCCGCCACCACCATGCGCGATGCGATCCGGGTGAGCCGGGCCCCGGTCATCGCCAGCCACTCGTCCGCCTACGCCCTGGCCCGGCACCCCCGCAACGTCCCCGACGACGTGCTGGAGATGGTGGCGGCCGGCGGGGGCGTGGTGATGGTGACGTTCGTCCCGGCGTTCGTGGTCGAGGAGACCGCCCGGATGGCGCTGGACATGTTCGAGGAGGACCGGCGGCTGCGGGCCACGTTCGGTCCCGACGAGGAGGACGCCTACCAGGCGGCGCGGCGCGAGCACGCCGCGGGCCTCGTCTTCGACCGGGGGACGGTGGCCGACGTGGCCGACCACATCGAGCACGTGCGCGACGTCGCCGGGGTGGACCACATCGGCCTCGGCGGCGACTACGACGGCGTCGAGCGCCTCCCCGCCGGCCTCGAGGACGTCTCCTGCTACCCGGCGATCACCGCCGAACTGCTGGCCAGGGAGTGGGCCGAGCCCGACATCCGCAAGGTCCTCGGCGACAACGCCCGCCGGGTGCTGCAGGCGGCGGAGGACCTGGCGGGGTGAGACGCGACGGAGGGCCCCGCAGGGCCCTCCGGTCGTGGTCGATTCGTCTCGGCTACGAGCAGCCCATCGAGTTGCCGCAGTTGAGGCAGCGGTAGCACGACCCGTTGCG
>JAHLKU010000007.1 GCA_020444505.1 Actinomycetota bacterium
CCGTGAAGGTGGCCGCACCGTCGGCGCCGGCCGCGTCACCAAGATCATCAAGTAGCAGAGGAGCGCACGGTGGCAAACGATCACAGGATCCGGATTCGCCTCAAGGCGTACGACCACGAGTTGGTCGACGAGTCGGCGCGCAAGATCGCCGAGACCGTGATCCGCACGCAGGCTCGCATCAAGGGCCCTGTGCCGCTGCCCACCGAGGTGCACCGGTACTGCGTGGTCCGCGGCCCGCACGTCCACAAGGACTCGCGGGAGCACTTCGAGATGCGGATCCACAAGAGGCTCATCGACATCCTCGATCCGACCCCCAAGACGGTCGACTCGCTGATGCGCCTCGACCTGCCGGCAGGAGTGGAAGTGGAGATCAAGACGTGAAGGCGATCCTCGGCGAGAAGCTGGGCATGACCCAGGTCTTCGACGACGATGCCCGGGCGATCCCGGTCACCGTCATCAAGGCCGGGCCGTGCCGCGTCGTCCAGATCAAGCGTCCCGACTCCGACGGGTACGGCGCGATCCAGATCGCCTACCGGGAGATCCCCGAGCACCGGGCCACGCGCCCGATGGCGGGGCACTACCGGAAGGCGGGCGTGACCCCGCACCGTCACCTGGTGGAGATCAGGGTCGACGATCCCGACGCATACAAGGTGGGACAGGAGATCTCGGTGGCCGACGTCCTCGAGGCGGGCGCCAGGGCCGACGTGGCCGGCGTCACCAAGGGCAAGGGCTTCTCCGGTGTCATGAAGCGCCACAACTTCAAGGGCCAGAGCGCCAGCCACGGCGCGCACCGCGTCCACCGGGCCCCCGGCTCGATCGGCGCCTGCGCGACCCCGGCCCGGGTGTTCAAGGGCATGAAGATGGCCGGCCGGATGGGTGGCGAGCGCCAGACGGTGCTCAACCTCGAGGTCGTCCAGGTGGATCCCGAGCGGTCCCTGGTGATGCTGCGGGGCGCCGTCCCCGGCACCAAGGGGTCGGTCGTCCTGGTGCGAGAGGCGGTGAAGGCCCGTGGCTGACACTCCGATGGCGAAGACCTACTCCTCGGCCGGCATCGAGACCGGCGAGAAGGCGCTCGACCCGGAGATCTTCGGGATCGAGCCCAACGTGGCCGTGATGCACCAGGTGGTGACCGCCCAGCGGGCCGCCGCCCGCAGCGGCACCGCCAACACCAAGACCCGCGGCGAGGTCCGCGGCGGCGGGCGCAAGCCCTGGCGCCAGAAGGGCCTCGGCCGGGCGCGGCACGGCTCCATCCGCTCTCCGCAGTGGCGGGGCGGCGGCGTGGTGTTCGGCCCCAAGCCCCGGTCGTACGCCCAGCGGACTCCCAAGAAGATGAAGCGCCTCGCCCTGCTGAGCGCCCTGAGCGCCCGGGCTGCCGACGAGCAGATCAAGGTCGTCGAGGCGTTCGACTGGGAGGCCCCCAAGACCAAGGCCGCCGCCGAGCTGCTGGGCGCCATCGGCGCCGGCGGCAAGGCCCTGGTGGTGCTCGGCGCCGCCGACGGCATCGCCGCCCGCGCCATGCGGAACCTGCCACACGTGCGGACGCTGGCGGTGGGGCAGTTGAACACCTACGACGTGCTGTGGGCCGATGCGGTCGTGTTCACCGACGCGACCGTCGGCATGGTGGGCGGCCGCACGTCGTACGACCCGACCGAGACCGACTTCGTTCGGGAGGACGAGGGAGGTGAGGACGCATGAAGGACCCGCGGGACATCATCCGCGAACCGGTCGTGAGCGAGAAGTCCTACGACCAGGTCGAGGACTTCAACACCTACACCTTCGTCGTCGATCCCCGTTCCTCCAAGACGGAGATCAAGCAAGCGATCCAGTCGATCTTCGGGGTGAAGGTCGTCAAGGTCAACACGATGAACCGGCGCGGCAAGCGCAAGCGGACCGGGTGGGTGTACGGCAAGCGCGCCGACACCAAGCGGGCGATGGTGACGCTCGCTCCCGGCGACGAGATCGATCTGTTCGGGGTGTAGCGATGGGTGTGAAGAAGTACAAGCCGACGTCGCCGGGCCGCCGGTTCCGGACCGTCTCGGATTTCGCCGAGATCACCCGGGACAAGCCGGAGAAGAGCCTGCTCGACAAGAAGACGTCCACCGGGGGCCGCAACTCGTACGGCCGCAGGACCTCGCGCCACCGCGGCGGTGGGCACAAGCGCCGTTACCGCGTGATGGACTTCCGCCGCGTCAAGGACGGGATCCCGGCCAAGGTCGCCGCCATCGAGTACGACCCGAACCGCAACGCCCGCATCGCGTTGCTGCACTACCACGACGGCGAGAAGGCCTACATCCTGGCTCCGCTGAGCGTGAAGGTGGGCGACGTGCTGGAGTCCGGCTCCGGCGCCGAGATCCGTCCCGGCAACGCCCTGCCGCTCCGCAACATCCCGGCCGGCACCACGGTGCACGCCGTGGAGATGCGGCCCGGCGGCGGCGCCAAGCTGGGCCGCTCGGCCGGCACCGCGATCCAGTTGATCGCCAAGGAGGGCGCCCTGGCGCTGCTCCGCCTCCCTTCGGGGGAGATGCGGAACGTGCCGCTGGACTGCCGCGCCACGGTCGGCCAGGTGGGCAACCCCGAGGCCGAGTTGATCAAGGGCGGCAAGGCCGGCGTCAGCCGGTGGAAGGGCGTGCGCCCGCAGACCCGCGGCGTCGCCATGAACCCCGTCGACCACCCGCTCGGCGGTGGCGAGGGCAAGAGCAGCGGCGGCCGCCATCCGACCAGCCCGTGGGGCAAGCCGGAGGGCCGCACCCGCAGGAAGCACAAGGAATCCGACAAGTACATCGTGCGGCGCCGCACCAAGAAGGGGAGGAGGTAGCGAATGGCGCGCAGCCTGAAGAAGGGCCCGTTCATCGATGAGCACCTCCTCAAGAAGGTGGAGCGAGCGAACGCGACCAACGACAAGCGAGTCATCAAGACCTGGAGCCGACGCTCCACGATCATCCCGGAGATGGTCGGTCACACGCTGGCGGTCCACGACGGCCGCAAGCACGTGCCGGTCTACGTCACGGAGTCGATGGTGGGCCACAAGCTCGGGGAGTTCGCCCCGACCCGGACGTTCCGGGGACATGCAGGATCGGTGAGCAAGCGATGAAGGTACGAGCGACCGCCCGCTTCATCCGCCAGTCGCCGTACAAGGTGCGACGTGTGCTGGACCTGGTCCGCGGCCTGCCGGTCGAGGAGGCCCGCAGCGTGCTGCGCTTCACGCAGCGGCGGGCCACGCAGCCGATCTCGAAGACGCTCGAGTCGGCCGTCGCCAACGCCTCGCACAACTTCGCCCTCGACCCCGGGGAGCTGATGGTCGTGGAGGCCTTCGCCGACGAGGGCCCCACGCTGAAGCGCTACCGTCCCCGGGCCCGGGGACGGGCGACCCAGATCCTGAAGCGCACCAGCCACATCACGATCGTGGTCGGAGACGGCCGCGAGAAGGAGGACAACTAATGGGTCAGAAGATCCACCCGTACGGCCTCCGTCTCGGCGTCATCACCGACTGGAAGTCGCGCTGGTACAGCGACAAGGACTACGCGCCCCAGGTGATCGAGGACGCTGCGATCCGCAAGGCCCTCGACGACGAACTGACGCGCGGCGCCGTGTCCCGCGTCGAGATCGAGCGGATCGGCGAGAAGAAGGTGCAGATCGACATCCACACCGCCCGCCCGGGCGTGGTGATCGGCCGCAGCGGGTCGGAGGTCGAGCGCCTCCGCACGATGCTCGAGAAGATGACCGACCGCATCATCAAGATCAACGTCATCGAGATCCAGGATCCCGAGACCGACGCCCAGTTGCTGGCCCGCGGCATCGCCGACCAGTTGCAGGGGCGGGTCTCGTTCCGGCGTGCCATGAAGCGCGCCGTGCAGACGGCCATGAAGGCCGGCGCCCAGGGCGTCCGGGTGCAGTGCTCGGGCCGCCTCGGCGGGGCCGACATGGGCCGCCGCGAGTGGTACCGCGAAGGGCGCGTGCCGCTGCACACCCTGAGGGCCGACGTGGACTTCGGCACCGCCACGGCGCGCACCACGGTGGGTGCGATCGGCGTGAAGGTGTGGGTGTACAAGGGCGACGTCATCCCGTCCCTCTCGTCCACCCGGGAGAAGATCGCCGCCGAGGCGGCGCTCGCCGCAGGCGGCCCCGGCCGCCGCGCCCCCGCCAAGGCCCGCGCCGAGAAGGCGGCCGGCGAGAAGCCCCGCGGCCTCATCGAGGCCGGCGGCGGCAAGCGCCTGGTCGAGGCCGGCGGCGGCAAGCGCGCCGAGGGCGGCAAGCGGCTGATCGAGGCCGGCGGCGGCAAGCGGGTGGACCCCGCAGCGGCCAAGTCCGAGTTCAGCGAGGAGCGCCAGAGCGCCGACGAGACGCTCGACGCCTCCGCCGAGAAGGCCGAGACCGCGCCGGCCGAGAAGCCCAAGCCCAAGCCCAAGCCGAAGGCGAAGGCGAAGGCCGAGCCGAAGCCCGTCCAGGCGGAGGAGGCCGGGGACACCGACGAGGAGACCGACTGATGCTGATGCCAAAGCGAACCAAGTGGCGCAAGCAGCAACGCGGCCACCTGCGCGGCATGGCCAAGGGCGGCACCCGCGTCCACTTCGGCGAGTACGGCTTGCAGAGCCAGGAGCCGGGGTGGATCACCGCCCGCCAGATCGAGGCGGCCCGTGTCGCCATGACCCGTCACATCAAGCGTGGCGGGAAGGTCTGGATCAACCTGTTCCCGGACAAGCCCGTCACCCAGAAGCCGGCCGAGACCCGCATGGGCTCCGGCAAGGGCAACCCGGAGTTCTGGGTGGCCGTCGTCAAGCCCGGCCGGGTGATGTTCGAACTGTCCGGCGTGGACGAGGACCTGGCCCGCGAGGCCATGCGCCTCGCCGCCAACAAGCTGCCCGTGAAGTGCAAGTTCGTGAAGCGAGAAGACGTATGAACGCCTCAGAGTTGCGTGACCTCACCTACGAGGAGCTCGGCGAGAAGCTCGCCGAGGCCAAGGAGGAGGCCTTCAACCTCCGGTTCCAGATGGCCACGAACCAGCTGGACAACACGGCGCGCCTCCGCCAGGTCCGCCGCGAGATCGCCCGCATCGCCACGCTGATGCGTGAGATGGAGATCGCCGCTTGGGAGGCCCAGCAGGAGGAGCAGGCGAATGGCTGAGCGCGCCGCCAGGAAGGTGCGGACCGGCATCGTCGTGTCCGACGCCCGTGACAAGACCGTGACCGTCGAGATCTCCGACGCCATCCGCCACGCCAAGTACGGCAAGACGGTGCGCCGCACCAAGAAGTTGCACGTGCACGACGAGGCGAACGACGCCCACGTCGGCGACACGGTGCGCGTCATGGAGACCCGCCCGCTGTCCAAGTCGAAGCGGTGGCGGGTGACCGAGATCGTGGAGAGAGCCCGATGATCCAGCAGGAGAGCCGCCTGAAGGTGGCAGACAACACCGGTGCCAAGGAGGTGCTGTGCATCCGGGTGCTCGGCGGGTCCGGGCGCCGCTACGCCGGCCTGGGCGACATCATCGTGGGCACCGTCAAGGACGCCATCCCGGGCGGCGCGGTCAAGCGCGGCGAGGTGGTGAAGGCCGTGGTCGTGCGGACCCACAAGGAGCGCCGCCGCCCCGACGGCACCTACATCCGCTTCGACGACAACGCCTGCGTGCTCATCAACGAGCAGCAGCAGCCTCGGGGCACCCGCATCTTCGGGCCCGTCGGCCGCGAACTGCGCGACCGCAAGTTCATGAGGATCGTCTCGCTGGCCCCGGAGGTGCTGTGATGGAACTGCGTGCCGGAGACGAAGTGAAGGTCATCCGCGGCAAGGACGCCGGCAAGGAGTCGCGCATCGCCCAGGTGTTCCCCAAGTCGGGGAAGATCATCGTCGAGGGCGTGGCCACCGCCAAGCGCCACACCAAACCCCGCGGCCAGACCATGCAGGGCGGCATCATCGACAAGGACATGCCGATCGACGCGTCGAACGTCCTCATCATGTGCCCGTCCTGCGGGCCGACCCGCATCGGCCACAAGAACGATGCCGACGGCCACAAGCGCCGGGTGTGCGTGAAGTGTGGAGGTGACCTGTGACCCCGCGCCTCAAGGAGAAGTACCACAGCGAGGTGGCGGCCGCCCTCAAGGAGCGGCTGGGCCTCACCAACGCGATGCAGGTGCCGCGTTTCCAGAAGATCGTGGTGAACATGGGCGTCGGCGACGCGATCAACGATGCCAAGCTCATCGACTCCGCCGTCGAGGACCTGACGATCATCACCGGGCAACGGCCCAAGGTGAACCGCGCCCGCAAGTCGATCGCCAACTTCAAGCTGCGCGAGGGCATGCCGGTCGGCGTGTCGGTGACGCTGCGGGGCGACCGGATGTGGGAGTTCCTCGACCGCCTCATCTCCATCGCCATCCCGCGGATCCGGGACTTCCGGGGCCTCCGGCCGACGTCGTTCGACGGCCGGGGCAACTACACCTTCGGGCTGACCGAGCAACTGGTGTTCCCGGAGATCGACTACGACAAGGTGGCGGCCGTCCGCGGTCTCGACATCACGATCGCCACCACTGCTCAGGACGACGAAGGCGGCCGTGCGCTGCTCGAGGCGTTCGGGTTCCCCTTCCGTCGACAGCAGGCAGGTGTGTGATGGCACGAAAGTCACTGGTCGTCAAGGCGAACAGGACCCCCAAGTTCAAGGTCCGCGCGTACAACCGCTGCGGGCGCTGCGGCCGTCCGCGCGCCTACCTGCGCAAGTTCGGGATGTGCCGGATCTGTGTCCGTGAGCTGGCCCACAAGGGCGAGCTGCCCGGTGTGAGAAAGGCGTCGTGGTAGCGATGATGACCGATCCCATCGCCGACATGCTGACCCGGATCCGCAACGCCAACCAGGCGCTGCACCCGACGGTCTCGATGCCGTCCTCGAAGCTGAAGGAAGAGGTCGCCAAGATCCTCGCCGCCGAGGGCTACATCGAGGGGTACGAGGTCACCGCGTCCGGCGTGAAGAAGACACTCGAGTTGAAGCTGAAGTACCTGCCCGACCGTTCCCGCGTCATCAGCGGGCTGCGCCGGCTGTCCAACCCGGGCCGCCGCGTGTACCGGGGCGCCGACGACCTGCCGCGCGTCCAGGGCGGCCTGGGCGTCGTGGTGGTCTCCACCAGCCAGGGCCTCCTCACCGACAGTGAGGCCCGGCGGCGCCGGTTGGGCGGCGAGATCCTGTGTGAGGTCTGGTAGATGAGCCGCATCGGAAACGCTCCCATCCCCGTGCCGGGCGGCGTCGACGTGAAGGTCGACGGCGCCACGGTGACGGTCAAGGGGCCCAAGGGCACCCTCACCCGCACCTTCTCCGACAAGGTCGCGGTGTCGGTGGACGACGGCGTCGTCACCGTGGCCCGCTCCAGCGAGGACCGCGAGGCGCGGGCACTGCACGGCCTCACCCGGTCGCTGCTGGCCAACATGGTCCGCGGCGTCTCGGACGGGTTCTCCAAGGAACTGCAGACGGTCGGGGTCGGCTACCGTGCCGCCCTCAAGGGCAAGGCCCTCGAACTGCAGGTCGGCTACTCGCACCCCGTGCTGATCGATCCCCCCGAGGGCATCGAGATCGAGGTGCCCGAGCCGACGAAGATCATCGTCCGGGGCATCGACAAGGAGAAGGTCGGCCAGGTGGCCGCCGACATCCGCTCGGTGCGCCCGCCCGAGCCCTACAAGGGCAAGGGCGTCAGGTACGTAGACGAGTACGTCCGGCGCAAGGCCGGCAAGGCAGGGGTGGCGCGATGAGAGGTTCACGCACCGAAGCGCGGCGGCGCCGGCACTTCCGCGTCCGCAAGAAGGTCCGCGGCACCGCGGCCCGGCCGCGCCTGGCCGTGTTCCGCAGCAACCGGTACATCTCGGCGCAGATGATCGACGACGTCGAGGGCCGCACCCTCGCCGCCGCCTCCTCGCAGGAGGCCGACCTCCGCGCCAAGACCCTCACCGTCGAGACCGCCGCCGAGGTGGGCAAGTTGATCGCCGGCCGGGCCAAGGACGCCGGCATCGAGGAAGCGGTCTTCGACCGCGGTGGGCTGAAGTACCACGGCCGGGTCAAGGCCCTGGCCGATGCCGCCCGAGAGGAAGGACTGAGGTTTTGACTTCGAGAGATTCGCGACGGCGTGATTCGCGCGACTCGCGCGGCCGGGACGACGGGCCCCAGTTCGACGAGCGGGTGATCGCCATCAACCGGGTGGCCAAGGTCGTCAAGGGCGGCCGCAGGTTCTCGTTCACCGCGCTGGTGACGGTCGGCGACGGCAACGGCCGCGTCGGCATCGGCTACGGCAAGGCCAAGGAGGTCCCCACCGCCATCCAGAAGGGGATGGAGACCGCCCGCAAGGCCATGAAGCCGGTCCCGATGGCCGGCCAGACGATCATCCACGAGGTGATCGGCGAGCAGAGCGCCTCGCGCGTGCTCATCAAGCCCGCCTCGCCCGGCACCGGCGTCATCGCCGGCGGTGCGGTGCGGCAGATCCTCGAGGCCGCCGGCATCCGCGACGTGCTCGCCAAGTCGCTCGGGTCGCCGACGCACCTCAACGTGGCCAAGGCCACCATGAATGCGCTGTTCAGCCAGGACCGCCCCGACCGGGTGGCCAAGGTGCGCGGCAAGCGTCCCGAGGACGTGACACCGCCCGCCCTGCTGGCCGCCTACCGGACGGCGGAGATGACCCGGGCGCAGCCCGGCGGCGACGCCTGAGCCCCAGGAGATCGATGATGGCCAAGAAGACGAAGAACCTGCGGATCACGCTGGTGCGCAGCCCCATCGGGCAGAAGCCCAAGACGCGCGCGTGCGTCGAGACCCTGGGCCTCCGCAAGATCCGCCAGTCGGTGGAACGCCCCGACACGCCGGACGTGCGCGGCCTGGTCGCCCGCGTCGAGCATCTCGTGGAGGTCGAGGAAGCATGAAGCTGCATCACCTGAAGCCGGCTCCCGGCTCCAAGCAGGACAAGGTGCGCGTCGGGCGCGGCGAAGGCGGCCGGCGCGGCAAGACGGCCGGGCGCGGCACCAAGGGCTCCAAGGCCCGCGGCAACATCCCCGCGTGGTTCGAGGGCGGGCAGATGCCGATCTACCGGCGCCTCCCCAAGCTCAAGGGTTTCAAGAACCCCAACAAGGAGTACTTCGCGCTCGTCAACGTCGACAAGCTGAACGGCTTCCGCAAGGGCTCCACGGTGGGCCCCGACGAACTGCGGGAGAAGGGCCTCATCAAGAAGCGGGGCCGCATCAAGGTGCTCGGAGAGGGCGACCTGAAGAAGGAACTGACCGTGCGGGCCCATGCGTTCAGCGTGGGCGCCGTCGAGAAGATCGAGGCCGCCGGCGGCCGGATCGAGGTCATCGAGTGACGTGGTCGCCGGGGGCGGTAGAGTCCCCGAGGCCCCTGCGGGAGGCGTAACGAGCCATGCTGTCGGTCTATCGGAACATGTTCAGGATCCGGGACCTCCGGAACAAGATCCTGTTCACGCTGTTCATCTTCGCCGCCTACCGGCTCGGCACCGCCGTGCCCGTGCCGGGTGTGAGCCCTGATGCGGTGAAGGCCTACGCCGACTCGGCCGAGCAGTCCGGCATCGTCGGGCTGCTCAACCTGTTCTCCGGCGGTGCGCTGAGCTCGTTCTCGGTGTTCTCGCTGGGGATCATGCCCTACATCACCTCGTCGATCATCATGCAGCTGCTGGCCGTGGTCATCCCCCGGCTGCAGCGCCTGCAGGAAGAGGGCGAGGCGGGGCGCAAGGTCGTCACCCAGTGGACCCGCTACCTCACGGTGATCCTGGCGCTGCTGCAGTCCACCGGGATCACCTTCCTGCTCAGCCGGCCCAACACCGTGCTGACCGGGCCGACGCCGCTGATCACCGACTACACCACCGGCCGCGTGCTGATCATGGTGCTGACCATGACCGCCGGGACCGCCTTCATCATGTGGCTCGGCGAGCTGATCACCCAGCGCGGGGTCGGCAACGGCATGTCGCTGATCATCTTCGTGAGCATCGTGAGCCGCATCCCGGCGCAGTTCGCCGCCATCCAGGCCAACTCCTCGATGCTGCAGTTCTGGGTGATCGTGGCGATGTTCCTGCTGCTGACGGCGGGCATCATCTTCGTGGACCAGGGGCAGCGGAGGATCCCCATCCAGTTCTCCAAACGGGTGCGGGGCCGGCGTGTGCTCGGCGGGCAGAGCACCTACATCCCGATGAAGGTGAACAACGCCGGCGTCATCCCGATCATCTTCGCCAGCAGCGTGCTCTACTTCCCGGCCCTGATCGCCTCGTCGATCCCCACCGAGGGGTTCTTCGGGCCGATCCGCCGCTTCGTGGACAACAACCTGGTGAGCGGCACGTCGTGGTGGTACGTGGTGTTCTTCGGGCTGCTGATCGTGTTCTTCACGTACTTCTACACGGCCATCCAGTTCGACCCGGCCCGCCAGTCCGACATGATCCAGCGCCAGGGCGGGTTCATCCCCGGCATCCGGCCGGGGTCGGCGACCACCCGGTACCTGGAGCACATCCTGAGCCGCATCACGCTGCCGGGGGCGCTGTTCCTGACCGCCGTCGCCGTCCTGCCGTCGGTGGTGGCGATCCTGTGGGGCATCAGCCTCGGCTTCAGCGGCATCTCTATCCTGATCGTCGTGGGCGTCGCGCTCGAGACGATGAAGCAGATCGAGAGCCAGCTGATGATGCGCAACTACGAGGGGTTCTTGACCTGATGGGACGCCGCCTGCTCCTGCTCGGCCCGCCCGGTGCCGGCAAGGGCACCCAGGCGGCGCTCGTCTGCACCGCCGTCGGCATCCCCCACATCTCCACCGGCGTCATGCTGCGCGACCACGTGCAGCGCGGCACCGACCTCGGCAAGGCGGCCAAGGCGATCATGGACGCCGGCGACCTGGTGTCCGACGAGATCGTCATCGCCATGGTCGAGGACCGGCTCTCGTGGGACGACGCCGCCTGCGGGTTCCTGCTCGACGGATTCCCCCGGACCGTCGCCCAGGCGGAGGCGCTCGACGCCCTGCTCGGCGGGGAGCGGCCGCTGGAGGCGGTGATCTCCCTCGAGGTGATCGAGGACGAGGTGGTGCAGCGCCTCCTCGACCGGGCGGCCAAGGAGGGAAGGGCCGACGACAACGAGGAGACCATCCGCAACCGGATGGCCGTCTACCGGTCGCAGACCGAGCCGCTCATCGCCTACTACCGGAACGCCGACATCGTCCGCCCCGTGGACGGCATGGGCGGCATCGGGGAGATCTTCGGGCGCATCGCCGCCGTCCTCTCGGCGTCATGATCACCATCAAGGGCCCGCGCGAGTTCGACAAGATGCGCCGCGCCGGGCAGGTGGTGGCCCGCATCCACCGTGAGTTGCGGGAGGCGGCCGTCCCCGGGGTCACCATGGTGGAACTGGACCGCATAGCGGGCGAGATCATCGCCGAGGAGGGGTGCACCTCGAACTTCCTCGACTACCACGGCTACCCGGCGTACGTGTGCCTGTCGCCCAACGAGGTGATCGTCCACGGCATCCCCGACGAGCGCGAGGTGGCGGAGGGCGACATCCTGTCGCTCGACGCCGGTGCGATCTTCGAGGGGTGGCACGGCGACGCCGCCCTCACCTTCCCGATCGGGGAGGTCCCCGCCGAGACCCGGGCGCTGCTCGACGCCACCGAGCGGGCGCTGTGGGCAGGCATCGAGGCGTCGGTGCCGGGCGCCCGCCTCGGCGACGTCGGCCACGCCATCGAGGCGGTGGCGATCGAGGCCGGCCTCGGCGTGGTGCGCGAGTACACCGGGCACGGCATCGGCCGCCAGATGCACGAAGAGCCGCAGGTGCTCAACTACGGGGAGCCCGGCAAGGGGATGCGCCTCAAGGCCGGCATGGCCATCGCCATCGAGCCGATGTTCAACATGGGCGGCGAGGGCACCCGGGTGCTCGCCGACGGGTGGACGGTCGTCACCGCCGACGGCAGCCTGTCGGCCCATTTCGAGCACACCGTGGCCATCACCAAGCAGGGCCCCCGGGTCCTGACCCTGCCCTAGCGGCAGACCCCCGCACCCTCGCTAGCCTCGCCCGCATGCGCATCCGCACCGGTGCCCTCGTGCTCGCCGCCGTGCTCGGCGCAGCCGCCTGCGGCGGCGCGGCGGCGCCCACCGGCGAGGACACCGTCGCCTCCCCGTCGTCCGCCCCGGCGCCGACGGCGGCCCCGGAGGAGATCGCCGGCATCCCGGCCGACATCGTGGCGGGTGCCGCCGCTCGCATGGAGGGCACCGTGCTCGAGCGCCTGCCTCACGAGGAGGTGGCCCTCGACGTCCTGGACGGGTGCGCCGCAGCCGCGGCGGGCCCGGAGGCGTTCGACGACGGCATGGGCGCCGTGGTCGGCAACCGGATGGATCAGGCGGGTGAACCGCTCGACGGGGAGGCGGCCGCCCGCTACGACGAGGCGCTGCGTGCGGCGATGACCGGGGTCTGCCCGGCCGAGTTGGCAGCGGCGGCACAGGCCCCCGCCGCCGCCGGGGCCGGTGGCGAGGCAGAGGGGGGCGAGTTCGACGAGGCGCTGGATGCGTTGGGAGGCGGTGTCGAGGGAACGCTCTTCGAGGGCATGCTGGACGGGCCGTGGCCGCCCGAGGAGGCGGCCGCGATGCTGCAGGAGGTGTGCCGTATCGCCGCCGAGGGCGGCTCGAACGCCGAGATCGCCGACCTGGTGTCCGGCGAGGCGCTTGCCCGCTACGACGCCGGCAGGGGCGACCTCGACGCCCTGGTGATCACCGTGGCGACCGTCGCGGTCGCCCACCTGTGCCCCGAGCACAGCGTCGCCGTCCTCGGTCCCTGAGAAGCCGGGTTCGGCCGCGGCCTCCTGGTATCGTGGCGGCGTGCCGCTCGGGCGGGACGCGCGATTTGTCGTGCGCCGACGCGTGCTTTATCCTTCCCCACCGGCCCTTCGGGGTCCCTTTGGTGTGCATACACGTGACCGGTGACGTGGTTCGCCGTTCGCCCCGAGACACTCCTCACACGGGTGGCCTCGGTGTCGATCGGCCCCAGGAGTGAGAGACAGATGAAGGTCCGTCCGTCCGTGAAGAAGATGTGTGAGAAGTGCCGGGTCATCCGGCGCCACGGTCGCGTCTGGGTGATCTGCTCGAACCCGCGTCACAAGCAGCGGCAGGGGTGACATAGATGGCGCGGATCGCAGGCGTAGACCTCCCTCGGGAGAAGCGAGTCGAAATCGGGTTGACCTACATCTTCGGGGTCGGCCGCGGCCGGGCGCAGCAGATCTGCGCGCAACTGGACATCGATCGCGACACCAAGATCCGTGACCTCACGGACGACGAGGTCGTCCGCATCCGCCACTTCATCGACAGCAACTACAACGTGGAAGGCGATCTCCGCCGCGAGGTGTCCCAGAACATCAAGCGCAAGGTGGAGATCGGCTCGTATCAGGGGATCCGCCACCGGCGAGGCCTCCCCGTCCGCGGGCAGCGGACGCACACCAATGCCCGGACCCGCAAGGGCCCGCGCAAGCCCATCGCCGGCAAGAAGAAGGTCGGAAAGCACTAGCCGTCTCGGAGGTTTCGTGGCTCAACCGAAACGCTCGCGTCGCCGGGAACGGCGCAACGTCCTGCACGGGCAGGCGCACATCACTGCGAGTTTCAACAACACCATCATCAACATCACCGATCTCGACGGGAACACCCTGGTGTGGACCTCCGGCGGGACCGTGGGGTTCAAGGGCTCGCGCAAGTCGACCCCCTACGCCTCGCAGGTCGCCGCAGAGCAGGCCGCCCGCCGCGCCGGCGAGTTCGGGATGCGCAAGGTGGACGTCATCGTCAGGGGCTCCGGCTCCGGCAGGGAGACCGCCATCCGCACCCTGCAGACGATGGGCATGGAGGTCACGGGCATTCGCGACATCACCCCGATCCCGCACAACGGGGTGCGTCTGAAGAAGCGTCGGAGGAGGGGCTGACATGGCGCGCTACACCGGAGCCGTCTGCAAGTTGTGCCGCCGCGAGCGCACCAAGCTCTTCCTGAAGGGCGCTCGCTGCGAGAGTTCGAAGTGCGCCGTCGACCGCAAGCCCTACCCGCCGGGCGAGCACGGCCGGGGCCGCATCCGCGAGACGCAGTACCTCATCCAGTTGCGCGAGAAGCAGCGCGCCCGCCGCATCTACGGCGTGCTCGAGCGCCAGTTCCGCAACTACTACAAGGAGGCCGCCCGCCAGCGCGGCATCACCGGCGAGAACCTGCTCCGCATCCTGGAGAGCCGTCTGGACAACGTGGTGTACCGGGCCTCGTTCGCCGAGAGCCGGGCGCAGGCCCGCCAGCTGGTCTCCCACGCCCACTTCCGGGTCAACGGCAAGCGGGTGGATGTGCCGTCCTACCGGGTCCGCAAGGGAGATGAGATCACGCTGCGCGACCGCAGCAAGGAGCTCATCGTCATCCAGCACGCCCTGGACATCTCCAGCGAGCGCGCCAATCCCGAGTGGCTCGACGTGAACCGGGGCGAGAAGAAGATCACCGTGGTCGACCTGCCGAACCGCGCGCAGATCGACACGCAGGTGCAAGAACAGCTCATCGTCGAGCTGTACTCGAAGTAAGGGGTCGATGTGCTGATCGTCCAGCGTCCACAGATCGAGGAAGAGCCGCTCGCCAAGAACCGCTCCCGGTTCGTGGTGGAGCCCCTCGAGCCCGGCTTCGGCTACACGCTCGGGAACACGCTCCGCCGCACGCTGCTGTCGCGTATCCCCGGTGCCGCGATCACCTCGGTGCGCATCGAGGGCGTCCAGCACGAGTTCTCCACCATCTCCGGGGTGGTCGAGGACGTCGTCGACATCATCCTGAACCTCAAGGGCGTGGTGCTGCGGGTGGACGCCGAGGAGCCGCAGACCATGTACCTGTCGGCCAAGGGCAAGGGCGACGCCACCGCCGGCGACCTGAAGGTCCCCGCCGGGGTCGAGGTGGTCAACGGCGACCACCACATCGCCGCCCTGTCGTCGTCCGGCAAGCTCGAGATCGAGATGACCGTCGAGCGCGGCGTCGGCTACCGCAGCGCCGACAAGAACTCCAAGGGCGACGCCATCGGGATCATCCCGATCGACTCGGTGTTCAGCCCGGTCCGCAAGGTCTCCTACGCCGTCGAGAGCACCCAGGTCGGCCAGATGACCAACTTCGACAAGCTGGTCATCGACGTCGAGACCGACGGCTCCATCGACCCGCAGGAGGCGATCTCCTCGGCCGGCAAGACGCTGGGCGAGTTGATGGGCCTGTTCGCCGACGTCGGCGAGGGCATCGGCCTGGAGCTGGGCGACATCGTGACGGCCGAGTCGGGCTCGCCCGACCTGGACCTTCCGATCGAGGCCCTCGACCTCTCCGAGCGCCCCCGCAACTGCCTGCGGCGCGCCCAGGTGGAGACGGTCGGCGAGCTGGTCCAGAAGACCGAAGAGGACCTGCTCAACATCACCAACTTCGGCCAGAAGAGCCTCGAAGAGGTGGTCGCCAAGCTCGACGAGCTGGGCCTGTCGCTGTCGGCCTCCGACGAGCAGGAAGAGGAGCCCGCCTGATGCCCCGCCCCAAGCGCGGCCCCCGCCTCGGCGGCAGCCCCACCCACCAGCGCCACATCCTCAGCAACCTCGCCCAGGAGTTGTTCTGGGAGGAGCGGGTCACCACCACGGTCACCAAGGCGAAGCAGCTGCGGCCCTACGCCGAGAAGCTGATCACCAAGGCGCGCTCCGGCTCGCTGCACGCCCGCCGGCAGATCCTCGCCAAGATGGAGGACACCGAGGTCGTGACGCACCTGTTCGACGAGATCGCCCCCCGGTACGCCGAGCGCGCCGGCGGCTACACCCGCATCGTGCGGGTGGGTCAGCGCCGCGGCGACGGCGCCGAGATGGCGATCATCGAGCTCGTCTAGCCGCCGCCGGCCCCGCGACGAGCACCCCGGCCCGGGTGGCTAACGTTCCTCTGTCATGGCCACGAAGACCTGGGCAGCGCTGCGCCGATTCGTCGAACCCAAGGGGACGGCGGCGTTCCTGTTCCTCTCGGCCCTCGTCGGCTTGGTCGTCGGCCTCTCCGCCGCCGCGCTGATCGGCTCCATCGAAGGCATCGGCAAGCTGGTGGAGATCGCCGGGGAGCACGTCGGCTCGGCCCGCGTGGTGGCCCTGATCACGGTCCCGCTCGGCCTGCTCGTGGCGTGGGCGGTCGCCAAGCGGTTCGCCCCCGAGGTGCTGGCCGACGGTGTGCCCGAGGCGATGGCGGCGGTTGCGATCCGCTCCGGCTACATGCCCACCCGGGGGGCGCCGCTCAAACTGGCGACCACGGCGCTGACCATCGGCATGGGCGCCTCGATCGGCCGGGAGGGGCCGATCGTGCAGATCGGCGCCACCATCGGGTCGTCGATCTCCCGCAAGACCGGTATGGGCGAGGACCGGGTGAGGAGCCTGGTCGCCGCGGGGGCGGGGGCCGCCATCGGCGCCTCGTTCAACGCCCCGATCGCCGGGATGCTGTTCGCGATGGAGGTCATCGTGGGCGGGTTCGCCATCCGGCACCTGAACAGCGTGGTGGTGGCGTCGGTGGCGGCGGCGGTCACCACCCACTTCATCGTCGGCGAGGAGCAGATCCTGCGGTCGTTCCCGCACGAGATGAAGGACCCGCGCGAGTTGATCCTCTACGTGGGCCTCGGCCTGCTCGCCGTGGTCGTCGGCTACCTGTTCCTGACGGCGCTGCGCAACGGCGAGGCGGTGCGCGTGATGGGCCCGGCGTGGCTGCGCCCGGTGATCCTGGGCCTGGGCGTCGCCGGCCTCGCCTGGTTCAAGCCCGAGTTGCTCGGCACCGGCCAGGGCGTGGTGGCCGGCTACCTGTCGCTGCTCGTCTCCAGCGGCATCGTGTGGTGGTCGGTGTTGATCCTGGTCGGGATGAAGGTGCTCGCCTCGTCGATGACCCTCGGCGTCGGCGGCTTCGGCGGCGTCTTCATGCCGAGCCTGTTCATCGGCGCCGCGCTCGGCGCCGCCTACGCCACGCTGCTGGCCCCGGTGTGGGGCTTCTCCGACCTCAACCCGGGGGCGTTCGCCATCGTCGGCATGGCCGCCATGTTCTCCGCCGTCGCCAGGGCGCCGCTCACCTCGATCCTCATCGTGTTCGAGATCACCGGCGACTACGGCCTGGTGCTGCCGCTGATGCTGGCCGCCGCGCTCGCCACGTTCCTCGGCGACGTCGTGCACCCCAAGAGCGTGTACGCCCAGTCGCTGGCCCGGCGGGGGATCACCCTCACCCGCCGCGGCGAGGTGGACGTGCTCGACACGGTGCGGGCCGGCGACGTCGCGGGCCCCGCCACCGACGTCCTGTCGCCGGGCCTCTCCACCGCCGAGGCCCAGGGGGCCCTCGACCGGACCCGCCAGCACGGCCTGCCGGTGGTGGACGGCGAGCGCCTGGTGGGCGTCCTCGCCATCAGCGACATCATCCGCACCGGTGGGCCGAACGACCAGGTGACCGTGGGCGACGCCATGACGCCGCGGCCGCTCACCGCCACCCCCTCCACGCCCGTGTCCGAGGTGCTGGCCCGGATGGCGTCCATGGGCATCGGGCGGGTGCCGGTGGTGGACGAGCACCACTCCACCCGCCTGGTGGGGGTGTTCCGCCGCGAGGACGCCGTGCAGGCCTACCACCTGGCCCTCGGCAGGGAGGTGTCCCACGACCTCGGCCGCGAGCGCCTGCGGGCGCGCACCACCCCCGACGCCGCGTTCCACGACATCGAGGTCCCTGCCGGCTCGGTGGCCGACGGGCGGCTGCTCAAGGAGGTGCCGGTGCCGAGCGGGGTGACCGTGGTGTCGGTGCGCAGGGGCGTGCGGGTGGAGGTGCCCGGCGGCAACACCCCGCTGGCCGGCGGCGACGTGCTCACCGTGTTCGCCAGCCGCAGCGGCTTCGACCAGTTCCTGCAGCGCCTCTCCGCAGGCGACACCGAGGAGCTGACGGCCATCACCGGCGACCCGGCGCAGTTCTTCGACCTCGAGATCCCGCTGGGCTCGGTGGCCGACGGCCGGCTCATCAAGGAGATCGCCATCCCCGGGGGCTGCACCATCGTGTCGGTGCGCCGCGGCATGGAGGTGATCGTGCCGGACGGCAACACCCGGCTCCTGAGCGGCGACGTGATCACCGCCTTCTCCCGCCAGGGGTCGCGCCGGCAGCTCGCCGAGCGGCTCCGCCCTCCCCGCCCCGGCGACGCCGCACCGTAGGAGGCCCCTCGCGGCGGCTCTAGGGTGGCCCCTGCAGCGAGGAGGACACATGCGCAAGATCCGGCTTGGCCTGCAGATCCAGCCCCAGCACACCGGCTACGACGAACTGCGCAGCACCGCGGTGCAGGCCGAGGAGATGGGCTTCGACATCGTCTTCAACTGGGACCACTTCTATCCCCTGTTCGGCGACGGCGACGGGAGGCACTTCGAGTGCTGGACGATGCTCGCCTCGTTCGCCGAGGTGACCGAGCGGGTGGAGCTGGGCCCCCTGGTCACCTGCAACTCGTACCGCAACCCGTCGTACCTGGCCGACATGGCCAGGACCGTCGACCACATCTCCGGCGGTCGGGTGATCCTGGGTATCGGCTCGGGGTGGTTCCGCAAGGACTACGAGGAGTACGGCTACCCGTTCGGGACCGCCGGGAGCCGGCTGCGCGACCTGGAGGCGAACCTGCCGGTGATCGAGAACCGGCTCCGAAGGCTCCACCCGCCGCCGCTGCGGGACGTGCCCATCCTGATCGGCGGCGGCGGCGAGAAGGTGACGCTGCGGCTGGTGGCCCAGCACGCCGACATCTGGCACGGCTTCGGCGACCCGGAGACCACCGCGCACAAGAACGCCGTCCTCGACCGCTGGTGCGCCGACGTCGGCCGCGACCCCGCCGAGATCGAGCGGTCCATCGGCGTCCCCAAGGACCGGCACCGCGACCCCTCCTACGGCGACGAACTGGTGGCCGCCGGCGCCCACCTGCTCACCCTGGGCGTGGACGGCACCGATCTGCGCATCGACCACCTCGGCGAGTGGGTGGATTGGCGGGACCAGCGCAACCGGGACCGCGGGTGACCGGCAGGCGGCCGCTGCTGATCGCCGACCTCGCCGCCGTGGGGGCGGTCGGCGCCGGCGAGGAGGCGGCGCTGGCCCGGATCCACGCGCTGGTGGACGGCGGCGGAGACCCCTTCGATCGCCACGCCCTCGCGCCGGGGCACGTGACGGCCAGCGCCTTCGTGCTGCACCCCGACGGCGGGCGCCTGCTGCTCGTGTGGCACCGCAAGCTGCAGCGGTGGCTGCAGCCGGGAGGCCACGTGGAGCCCTCCGACGCCTCGGTGTGGAAGGCCGCCCGGCGCGAGGTCCGGGAGGAGACCGGACTCGACGTGCAGCGGATCGGGGACGGCGCCTTCGATGTGGACGTGCACCGGGTGGCCCACGACGGGGTGGAGCACGAGCACTTCGACGTCCGCTACCTGGTGCGGCCGGCCGGCGGCGAACCGCACGCCGGCGACGGCGTGGACGAGGTGCGGTGGGTGCCGCTGCACGAGATGGAGGCCATGGGGGCGTCGCTGCGCCGCCCTGCTCGCAAGTGCCGCCACGCCGGCGGGCCGGCCGGAGCGCCCTAGGCTGCGGGCGATGATCCGTCAGGTGATCCGGGGAGCAACGCTGCGGCGCGACGCCTACCTGCGCGCCGTCATCGGCACCAACGGCACCGCCGATGCCGTGCTCATCGTCGGCGCCGTCTACCTGGCCCTGTCGTTCACGATCTCCACCCGCGGCGTCGCCGACGTCCTCGGGCACGGCCGGTTCCTGCTCAACGGCGCCTTCGCCTGGCTGGCCGTGTCGGGCATCGTGTACCTGGTGGCCCGGTACGGCCTCCACGGCGAGGGGTCGTTCCAGGGAGTGCTGGCGATGTCGGCGCTGGCACACCCACCGCTGCTGCTGCTCATCGCCGCGCAGGCGGGCACCGCCGTCCCGCTGCGGTTCGTGGCGCACCCCACGCTGCTGATGCTGGAGGCGTGGCGCTTCGACGCCCTCACCGCAGGACTGGTGATCCTGGCCGACCTGTGGTTCGTGGTGATCCTGGCGGCCGGGACCCGGGTGGCGATGAGCCTCTCGCTCGACAAAGCGGTGATGTCGGCGGGCGCCGCCTACGGCGCCTGGTGGGTGGTCGGCTCCATCTTCCGGTTCTGAGCCCGTGGCGACCTACCGCCTGACCATCGCCTACGACGGGACGGGCTTCCACGGCTACGCCGCCAACCCCGGCGTGCGGACCGTCCAGGGAGAACTGGAGGCGGCCCTGGCGCGGGTGGCGAGGGGAGAGGTCGCCACCGTCGTGGCCGGCAGGACCGACGCCGGGGTGCACGCCAGGGCCAACGTCGTCTCGTTCGAGGGTCCCGACGGCCTGGACCCCGCCCGGCTGCGCCGTTCCGTCACGTCGCTGCTGGGGCCCGAGATCGTGGCCACCGCCGCCGCGGTCGCCGCCGACGGGTTCGACGCCCGGTTCTCGGCGTCGTGGCGCCGCTACCGCTACCGGGCGGACACGGGGGAGACGCCCGACCCGCTGCAGCGCCACACCGCCTGGCACGTCCCCCATGCCCTCGACGTGGACGCCATGCGTGAGGCCGCGGGGGCCATGGTGGGGGAGCACGACTTCGCCAGCCTGTGCCGCGCCGCAGAGGGCCGCACCACGGTCCGCACCGTGCTCGACGCGCGGTGGGAGGAGGCGCCTCCCGGCCTGGTGTTCGATGTGAGGGCGCTGGCCTTCTGCCACCAGATGGTGCGGTCGATGGTGGCCCTGTGCGTGGAGGTGGGCCGGGGCAGGGTGGCCGCAGCTGCGGTGCCCGGCATCCTGGAGGCGCGCGATCGCGGGGCGGCACGCGGCGCCGCCCCGCCCCACGGCCTGCTGCTGTGGGAGGTCGGCTACCCGGGCGCCGGGGCGTAGCGGCACCGCCGCCCGGCGGGAGGGCGGCGGCACCGGTTCAGCAGTCATCGGCGATGGTCTCCAGGATCATCGTGGCGAAGCCGTGGTCGGCGTGCAGGCGTCCGATGCGGGCGCAGACCAGCCGCCGGGGGCCTCCTCGGCATCCCGTCGTCGGTGCTCGTCCCGGCGCTTGAAGGGTGGTTGAGGCGTGCTTGAGGCGGCCCTGAGCCGCCCCGGCCCACGCTGGGGGCATCGACGACATGGAGGCACCCATGAAGGTGTGGATCGACCAGGACCTGTGCACCGGCGACGGGCTGTGCTCGGAGATCGCCCCGGCGGTGTTCGTGCTCCTCGACGACGGCATCTCCTACGTCCGCGACGGCGGCCGGGTGATGGCGGCGTCGGCGGGCAACCCGCAGGGGCACGAGGGCACGGTGGTCGTGCCCGCCGCGCTCGAGGACCTGGTGGTGGAGGCCGCCGAGGAGTGCCCGGGGGAGTGCATCTTCGTCGGCGGGTGACCGCCGTCCCGGGCGGGCGCGCGATTGGCGGTGGGGCGCAACAGCCGATACGATATGCCCCCGCACGCCCCCGCTGGGCGTGTTCTGCTGCCTCGTGCGGCACCCGTTCTCTGCAGAGGTATCCCGATGAGGACCAACAAGACGTTCACGCCGCGACCCAGCGACATCGACCGCGCCTGGTGGGTCGTCGACGCCGAGGACCTTCCCCTCGGCCGCCTCGCCTCCGAGGTGGCGACCATCCTGCGCGGCAAGCACAAGCCGACGTTCGCCCCCCACATGGACATGGGCGACTTCGTCGTCGTCGTGAACGCCGAGAAGGTGGCCGTCACCGGCGCCAAGGCGGAGCAGAAGCAGTACCACCGCCACTCGGGGTACCCGGGCGGGCTGAGCACCCGGTCGTTCGAGGAGATGCGCCGCGACTACCCGGAGCGCATCATCGAGGAGGCCGTCAAGGGCATGCTGCCCAAGAACCGCCTCGGGCGCCGCATGCTCAAGAAGCTGAAGGTGTACGCAGGGGGCGAGCACCCGCACGGCTCGCAGCATCCGCAGCCGCTTGCCCTCGATATCCGAAAGGTCGTGTCCTGATGGCCAAGCCGCTCGTCCAGACCGTGGGACGCCGCAAGGCGTCGGTGGCCCGTGTGCAGTTGAGGGACGGCACCGGCCTGATGTCGCTGAACGACCGGACCCTCGAGGACTACTTCCCCAACATGGCGCAGCGGATCCGCATCCTGGAGCCGCTGCGGACCGCCGGCGTCGAGGGCCGCTACGACGTGACCGCCCGCATCGAGGGCGGCGGCCTCACCGGCCAGTCCGACGCCCTGCGCCTCGGGATCGCCCGGGCCCTCGTCGCCGCCGAGCCCGAGCTGCGGCCCACCTTGAAGAAGGCGGGCATGCTCACCCGGGACGCCCGGGTGGTGGAGCGCAAGAAGTACGGCCTCAAGAAGGCCCGGCGCGCCGAGCAGTTCACGAAGCGCTGAACTCCGGCCCGGCCCGGGCCGAAGGGATCGGATGACCGCCAAGACCCTCTTCGGCACCGACGGGGTGCGAGGGGTCGCCAACGTCGACCTCACACCCGAGATGGCCATGGGCCTGGCGCGCGCCGCGGGGGACGGCCGCTCCGGCCTCGCCGTCGTCGGCAGGGACACCCGCCGCTCCGGCCAGATGCTGGCCTCCGCGGTGCTGGCCGGCTTCCAGGCGTCCGGGCTCGACGTCATCGACCTGGGCATCGTCCCGGTGGGGGCGGTCTCCCACTTCACGGTCGACCTGCGGGCCTCGTTCGGGGTCATGGTGAGTGCCAGCCACAACCCGGCCCCCGACAACGGCATCAAGTTCTTCGGGCCGGACGGCTCGAAGCTCGACGACGACGCCGAGGCCGCCGTCGAGACCCGCTACCGGCACCTCCCCCCGATGACCCCCGTGTCCGGCGGCGACATCGGCATCCAGACGGCCATGCCCGACGCCGCCGACCGCTACACCGGGGCGCTGGCCGCACAGAGCGAGTACCGCCTCAACGGCATCGAGGTGGCGCTCGACTGCGCCAACGGCGCGTCGTTCCTGGCGGCGCCCGCCCTGTTCGAGCGGCTCGGGGCGGCGGTGACCGCGTTCGCGACCGAGCCGAGCGGCATGAACATCAACGACGGGTGTGGCGCCACCAGGCCGGGGTACCTGGCCGGCCTCGCCGGCGGCAGGATCGGCCTCTCCTTCGACGGCGACGCCGACCGGCTCATCGCGGTGGACGAGAACGGCGAGGTGGTGAACGGCGACGCCATCATGGCGATCCTCGCCCGCCATCTCCGCTCCAAGGGCCGGCTGCCCGGCGACCGGGTGGTGGCCACCGTGATGTCGAACCTGGGTTTCAAGCTGGCCATGCAGCAACTGGGCGTGCACGTGGTGGAGACCAGGGTGGGCGACCGCTACGTGCTGGAGGAGATGCGCGCCAGCGGCGCCGGCCTCGGCGGCGAGCAGAGCGGCCACGTCATCTTCGGCGGCCACCCCACCGGCGACGGGCTGCTCACCGGCATGCGGCTCCTGGAGGTGGTGGCCGCCACCGGCGCGCCGCTGAAGGAGTTGCGGCGCATCATGGCCGACCTTCCGCAGGTGCTGCGCAACGTGTCGGTGCGGGTGAAGGAGCGCCTCCCCGAGGCGTCGGAGATCTGGGCGGCGGTGTCGAAGGCCGAGAAGCGCCTCGGCGACGAGGGACGGGTGCTGGTGCGGGCCTCGGGCACCGAGCCGCTGGTGCGGGTGATGGTGGAGGCGAGGTCGTCGGCGGAAGCGGCGGGCCTCGCCGACGAACTGGCCATCGTGGTGCGGCGCGAGCTGGGCGGCGGCGAGGCATAGCCCCTCGCCCGGGTAGGGTTGGCACCGCGCCGGATCAAGGTACGGCCCGGCGCGGCCGAAGAATCGAAGACTGTCGGAGACCCGACGGCCACAGCACAGCGCCCGGCCTCACCGCAGCAGGTGAGGTGACGAGGAAGAGGGAGTATCGAACCACTCGGCGGATGCCCTCTCGGCTGCTCACGGTCGTGACGGTCCGGTGAAAAGCCCGGGAGCGATCCCGGGGACAGAGCCCGGCCCGGAGTGAGGCAGGCCCGACGCGGGCCTGCGCCGTCCCGGTCTCCCCGACGAAGGGAGACGTCCGCGTGTGCGGCATCATGGGATACGTGGGGCCGGCCGAAGCCGCCCCGATCCTGGTCGACGGGCTGCAACGACTCGAGTACCGGGGCTACGACTCGGCGGGCATCGCCGTCCACGATGGGACGGTGGTCGCCATCCGCAAGGCCGAGGGCAAGCTGGGGCGCCTGGTGGCGATGCTCGACGAGCACACGCCTGCCGGCTCCACCGGCATCGGGCACACCCGGTGGGCCACGCACGGCCCGCCCACCGACTTCAACGCCCACCCCCACACCGACCCCGCCGGTGACATCGCGGTGGTCCACAACGGGATCATCGAGAACTTCCTGCCGCTCAAGGAGCGGCTGGGGGAGTCCGGGGCCTCGTTCGCCAGCGACACCGACACCGAGGTGCTCGCCCACCTGATCGCCGAGGAGTACGACGGCGACCTGAAGGAGGCGGTGCGCCGGGCGGTCGGCCGGGCGCAGGGCGCCTACGCCCTGGTGGCGATGAGCCGCAAGGAGCCCGGCAGGATCGTGGCGGTCCGCATGATCAGCCCCCTCATCGTGGGCCTCGGCGACGGCGAGACCTTCCTGGCCTCCGACATCCCCGCCATCCTGCACCGGACCCGGTCGATCCTGGTGATCGAGAACGGAGAGATGGTCGACGTCACCCCCGACGGGGTGACCATCGAGACCCTCGACGGCGCTGCGGTGGAGCGCGAGCCCCTCGAGATCTCCTGGAACGCCGAGCAGGCGGAGAAGGGGGGCTACCCCCACTTCATGATCAAGGAGATCTTCGAGCAGCCCGACGTGATCACCGAGACCCTCTCGGGCCGGATCAGCGGCACCTCCGAGGTGGTGCTGGACGGGGTCGCCTTCCCCGACGGGTTCGTCGAGGGACTGGACAAGATCTGGATCACGGCCTGCGGCACGGCATACCACGCCGGACTGGTCGGCAAGGAGATCTTCGAGCGCAAGCTCCGGATCCCGGTGGACGTGGTGTACGCCCACGAATTGCGGTACCGCGATCCCATCATCCGCCCCGGGTCGCTGACCATCGCCATCAGCCAGTCCGGGGAGACCGCCGACACGCTGGCGGCCGCCGAACTGGCCAGATCTCGCGGCTCGCGCCTGCTGGCCATCACCAACGTGGTCGGCTCCACCCTCAGCCGCATCTCCGACGACGTGCTCTACACCAGGGCGGGGCCGGAGATCGCCGTCGCCAGCACCAAGGCCTACCTGGCGATGCTGATCGGCGAGTACCTGCTGACCGTGGCCATGGGGCGGGCCCGCGGCCGCTACACCCCCGCCGAGTCGGCCGACATGATCACCGGCCTGCGCCACCTGCCCCAGGCGGCAGAGGAGATCCTGGAGGGCGCGGCCGACATCGCCGAGCTGGCCGAGGCGTTCGACGGGGCCGAGGACGTCTACTTCCTGGGCCGCGGCGTGGACTACGCCGTGGCGATGGAGGGGTCGCTGAAGATGAAGGAGATCTCCTACATCCACAGCGAGGCGATGCCCGCCGGCGAGTTGAAGCACGGCACGCTGGCGCTGGTGACCCGGGGCACGCCGGTGGTGACGGTGCTCACTCAGGGCGACGTGTACGACAAGACCGTCTCGGCGCTGCAGGAGGTCAAGGCGCGCGGCGCCCACACCATCGCCGTCGCCTACGCCGACGACGCCGACGCCCACAAGCACGCCGACCGGGTGATCCGCATCCCCCGGGTGCCCGACCTGCTGAGCCCGGTGCTCTCGGCGATCCCGCTGCAGTTGCTGGCGTACCACGTGGCCGACGCCCGCGGCCACGACATCGATCAGCCGCGGAACCTCGCCAAGAGCGTGACGGTCGAATAGCCATGCGCATCGTGGGGCTGGGCGTGGACCTGGCCGAGATCGACCGGGTGGGACGGGTGCTGGCCAAGTACCCGCGGTTCGCCGAGCGCTGCTTCACGCCGCACGAACGGGAGTACGCCTTCCGCTATGCCCGGCCGGAGCGGCGCCTGGCGGCCCGGTTCGCCGGCAAGGAGGCGGTGATGAAGTCGATGGGCACCGGCTGGCGGCGCATCCGGTGGCGGGACGTCGAGATCACCGGCGGCGGGAAGCCGACCGTGCGGGTGACCGGCACCGCCGCCCGGCGCGCCGAGGCGCTCGGCATCACCGGCTTCGAGGTGACGATCACCCACACCGACACCGACGCCCTGGTGTTCGCGATCGCGCTGGGGGAGCACCGGTAGGGGGCGGATCGCCCCGTCAGGGGACCGGGGCTGGCTGGGGGGCTTCGGAGCGGTCGGCGGCGGGCAGCGTGAGTTCGAACACCGTCATGCCGCCCTCACGCGAGTAGATCAGGTCGCCGCCCATCCGGCGGGCCAACTGCCGGGAGACCGTCAACCCCAGGCCCACCGACCCCGGCACTCCGGGCCGGGAGTGGGCCCGGTGGTACGGCTCGAAGATGGCGTCCTGCTGGTCGGCGGGCACGCCGGGCCCGTCGTCCGTCACCCGCAGCGCCACGGTGCCACCGGCGACGGCCACGGCCACCCGCACCGTCGGGCCGCCGTAGCGAATGGCGTTGGTGGCGAGATTGCGCACGATCTGGCGGAAGCGCAGCGGGTCGGCCAGGGCGGTGCCGTGCACCGCCCCCGTGTCGATGCTGGTGTCGTCGGAGGCGACGGCGGTGCGCAACGCCGCATCGGTCTCCGCCCGGAGATCGATCGGCTTGGCCCGGACGTTGAGGCTGCCGACGTCGGCGCGGGCCGCCACGAGCAGGTCCTCCACCAGGTTGGACAACTCGTGGGACTCCTGGGAGAGCGACGCCACCAGCTCTCTGCGGTGGTCCTCGGGCAGCGCATCCCACTCGCGGTCGAGCAGATCGGCCGCCCCGCACACGATGGTCAGCGGCGTCCGCAGCTCGTGGCTGGCGGCGGCGATGAACTGATCCTTCGCCCGGACCAGGTCCGCCAGCTGCTCCTCCACCTGCTTGCGGTCGGTGATGTCGGTCATCGCGAAGAGCACCCTGGTCAGGTCGAGCGCCCCCTCGATGCGGCTCGCCGACCAGTGGAACAGGGCATCCACCCGGTTCCCCTTCGTGGTGCGGCCGGTCAGTTCTCCGCTGGTGGTCTGGCGCTGGTCCCAGATGGCCAGCACCTGGTCGCAGAAGGAGGCCAAGGTCACGTCGGCTGCCATGTCGGGGTCGAGCGGGCCGAGCACGTCCTCGACCCGGTCGGTCTCCAGCATGGCGAGCGACGCAGGGTTGGCGTCGATGGTCTCGATCAACCCGATGGCCGGCCGCACCTCCTCGGGGTTTGCTTCGAGGAGCGCCCTGAGGTCGGTGACGCCCTCACGGCGCCGTTCCTCGATCCATGCGCTCACGCCGCTGAAGTCCTGTTCGAACACGGCGATGGGGATCGAGTGGAACAGCGTGCGATAGTGCTGCTCGGTGTGCCGGATGGCGTCGAGGGCCCGGCGGCGCTCGGTGAGGTCCCGGAACAGCAGCACCGACCCGCCCCCTCCCCCCGGGGAGCCGAGCGGGCTGAGCACGCAGGAGACAGGCACTGCGTCCCTGCCGGGCGTGGAGAGCAACGCGGTGTCGTCGGTGAACACCTCACCGCCGGCCACGATGCCGACGACGCGTTCGGTGTCGAGCGGCGGAGCCGGCTCGTCGGGCCGGAAGCGGAACCGTTCGAGGATGGCCTCGCCCACCAGGCCGTCCGGCGGGGTACCGATGATGCGGGCCGCGGCGCGATTGGCGAACTCGACGCTGCCGCCGGGATCGAGGATGCAGAGCCCGTCGTCGAGTCCCTCGACGACGGTGCGGAAGCGGTGTTGCTGCTCTGCTTCGCGCAGTTCGGAGGAAGCCCGCAGTTCGTCGTACATGGCGCGCATCTCGCGCGACGAGACGCGCAGCGAGCGTTCCAACAGGTAGCGGCTCTGGTCGGAGTCGTCGTAGGAGCGCCCGATCGATTCCAGGAAGCCGGCCCATGCTCGTGCGTCGGTGGGGGGACGGGACTCGTCCAGGCCGAGGCGGCGCAGTTGGCGGGCCAGCAGCGAGTTCATGTGTCCTCGGTGATGACCGTCAGCGTCATCGTCTGGTTGTGGAGGTCGCAGGGACCGCCCCGGTGGGGGGCGATCTCTCCGTACGAGTAGAAGCCGACCTGATGGGTGCCGGCCGGCATCCGGTGCAGGGTGGCCTCGGTCTCCTCCTCGGTGCGCTCGCTGAGGACGAGCCGCCGCCCCACGCAGGAGATGGCGACGGCCAGCGCCGGGCCCGCTTCGGGCCGGGCGTGCATCGCCGCCACGTCGGCTCCGGTGACCAGGCGGTCGGTGGTCGCCTGCATCAACTGGGCTCGGGCGCCGGTGGGCATGTCGCCGGCGAACACCAGGGCCTGGTGCTCCTCGTCCACCGCCAGGATGGTGCGGACGGTCAGCGGCTCGTCGTCGCCGGCGGCGAGGCCGAGGGGGAACAGCAGGCCGGTCGCCGGGAGCCCGGCGGCCAGGTCGCCGAGGTACTCCTTGTAGAGCGAGAGGGCGGGTCGCCCATCGAGTTCGTACAGGACGTGCCCCTCCGACCGGGTGATCAGCCGCTGCGGCCCGAACAGGTCCCAGCCACCCTCGGACCCGCTGGTGAGACGGACGGCGTCGCCGTAGAAGCCGAGCGCCGACACGTAGCCGTCGGCCGGCTCGCCGTCCACCAGCACCCAGGTGGCCTCGAAACGGTCGCCGTCACCTGCGAGCCCTCCGGTCACCGGGATCCCGGGGAGGGCGCCGGTGAGGCCGCGCACGAGATCGGACCCGTTCACCGAGAGACCGTCGGACAGCACGAAGACCCCGGCCAGCCCGGGCCCGAGCAGCGCCTCGGCGAGCTCGCGGCCCGCATCGTGCGATTGTGGGGAGTCGGCGCAGCGGGCGTACGCGGTGTGGACCCGTGTCCGGTCGAACCGCGCCACGGCCACCGACAGCGAGCCGTCACGGACCGCGGAGCCGTGGATCTCCCCGGCGGTGGAGCACCCGATCATCGCCACGTCGCCGAGCTCCTTCGACAACTCGCGCAGCGGCCCGGGGTCGGCGGCGTAGGGGCCGGAGGCGCCGAACGCGAAGACGGCGGTCTGTCCCGGCTCGCCCGGCTCCGGGAGGGTGCCCGTCCATCCGCGTTCGGCATCGTGCGCCAGCACGGCGATGCGCATCGGTTCTCCAATTCCTGGACGGGTGACGTATCGGCCGGTTCGCCGGGCCGGTTGAGCGGTCCCGTCACGGCAGGCCCGCGGCGGGCGGGTCCCGCCGGTAGGCTGCCCGGGTTCACGACGGGGGAGGAGCCATGAAGATCAACAAGCTCTGGAAGATCGGCCTGGCCGCGGTGCTGGCGTGGTGGGGCCTGATGCTGCTCGACGTGCTCACGTTCAGCGGCGCCGACAACATCCTGGCGATCGCCTCGCTGGCGACCGCGTTCCTGGTGCTGATCGACAAGTAGCCGCCGCAGCCCCGCCCGTCAGCCGATCTCCTCGAACGTCGCCTGGAAGAAGCGGAGTTCGGGCGGCTCGTAGGTGAAGCGGAGGCCCTTGATCTGCTCCCGCCGCTCGTAGACCGCGGCCACCGACTCGGCGACCACGTCCATGTGGGCCTGGGTGTACACCCGCCGGGGGATCGTCAGCCGGACCAGTTCCAGCTTCGGGTAGTGGTGGTCGCCGGTCACAGGGTCGCGCCCTGCCGAGACCACGCCCCGCTCCATGCCCCGGACCCCGCTGTCCACGTAGATGGCCGCGGTGAGCGCCTGGGCGGGGAACTGGTCCTGGGGCAGGTGGGGGACGACGGCGGCGGCGTCGATGAACACGGCATGGCCGCCGATCGGCTGCACGGTGGCGATGCCGGCGTCGTTGATGAGGCCGCCCAGGTAGTGGACCTGGCCGATGCGGGCCCGGATGTGGTCGTCGGTGGCCACCATCTCCCGCATGCCCCGCGCCAGCGCCTCCATGTCGCGGCCCGACATGCCGCCGTAGGTGTGGAGGCCCTCGAAGGCCACCAGCAGCGCCCTGGCCCGGCGGGCGAGGTCGGGGTCGCGCAGCGCCAGGAACCCGCCGATGTTCACCAGGTTGTCCTTCTTGGACGACATGGTGGCGCCGTCGGTGTACGAGCAGATCTCCCGCAGGATCTCGCCGACGCTCTTGCCGGCGTACCCCTCCTCGCGCTGCTGGATGAACCAGGCGTTCTCCAGTGCCCGTGTGGCGTCCAGCATCACCAGGATGTCGTGGCGGTGGCACAGCTCGTGGACGGCCCGCAGGTTGGCCATGGACAGCGGCTGGCCGCCTGCCATGTTCACGTTGGTCTCCACCGAGATGTAGGGGATCTTCCCGGCGCCGTGCTCGTCGATGACGGCCTGCAGCTTGGCGAGGTCCACGTTGCCCTTGAACGGGTGGGTGCTGGCCGGGTCGTGGGCCTCGTCGATGATCACGTCCACGAACGTCCCGCCGGCGTGCTCCTGGTGGAACTTGGTGGTGGTGAAGTACATGTTGCCGGGGACCACGTCGCCCGGGGAGATGAGGATCTGGCTCAGGATGTGCTCGGCGCCCCGGCCCTGGTGGGTGGGGACGAGTTCCTCGTAGCCGTACACCTCGCGCACCGCGTCGACCAGGTGGTAGAAGGACCGGCTCCCTGCGTAGGCCTCGTCGCCCAGCATCAGGCCCGCCCACTGGTACTCCGACATCGCCGAGGTGCCGGAGTCGGTGAGCAGGTCGATGTACACGTCGTCGGAGGCGAGCAGGAACGTGTTGTACCCGGCGGCGCGGTTGGCGGCCTCGCGATGCTCGCGGGTCGTCATCCTGATCGGCTCGACCATCTTGATCTTGTACGGCTCGGCCCAGGAGCGGTGATCGGACACGGCAGAACCTCCTCGGAGCACGCGAAGCGGTGTCGGGGCCGAATCTACTCGGGGGTGGTGCCGTCCGAGCCGCCCTCGTGGGTGCCGAAGCGCTCGGCCACGACGGCGATGACCGCCACCACGGCGAGGCCGGCGACCGCGAACAGCAGCGGGCCGAGCCACTCCCCGGCGGGCGGCGCCGCCAGGTGGGCGGTGTCCACGCCGTCGGGCCACGGCCACAGCACCCGCAGCGACCCGGCCATCAGCCCCACCAGGGCGGCCATGACGGTGTCGTGGTGGTCGCGCAGCAGGCGGTCGAGGAGCGTCGAGAACGAGGCCAGGCCCAGGGCGGCGCCCGTGCCGAAGACGGCGATCATCAGCAGGTCGCGATCGTTGACGATCGCCAGCGTCGCCTCGTACATGCCGATCATCAGCAGCAGGAACGACCCCGACACGCCGGGGAGGATCATGGCGATGATCGCCACCGCTCCGGCCAGGAAGTACATCCACACCGCGGGGTGGGCGATGTCGCTGCTGCTGAGGCCCAGCAGGAAGAAGGCGGCGACGGCGACTCCCACCATCACCGCGACGCGGGGCGGGTCCGGCGTCTCGATGAGGCGCCAGGCGATCACGATCGACCCGGCGACCAGGCCGAAGAACAGCGCGGCCATCTCGGCGGGGTGGTCCTGGAGCAGGCCCTCGATGACGGCCGCCAGTGCCACCGTCGCCGCCAGGATGCCGGCGCCCAGCAGGAGCACGAAGCGCCACTCCAGGCCCAGCAGGCGGCGCCTGGCCTCGCCCCAGCGGCCCCTGGCCAGGTCGGCGAGGCCGCCGGCGGCCTCCCGGATGGCGTGGATGAGGCGTTCGTAGATGCCGAGGACGAGCGCCATCGTGCCGCCCGAGACGCCGGGGATGATGTTGGCGGTGCCCATCAGGGCGCCGCGGACGAGGTTGAGGACGTCGGTCACCGCCGTGAGAGTACCGGGGCGGGAGATGCTCGCAGGCGCACTCGGTACCATCGGCAGATGCCCGCAGGACCGCTGCCGTGAGGCTCGTCATCACGCCCGAGGAATCGGCCCGCCTGGACGCCGCTTCCGACGTGCCGGTGGACGTGCTGATGGAACGCGCCGGGCTCGCCGTGGCCCTGGCCGCCGCCCGCGAGGGCGCCGGGTACGGCACGCGCGTCATCGTCCTCGCCGGGCCCGGCAACAACGGGGGCGACGCCTACGTGGCGGCGCGGTACCTGCGGCAGCGGGGTGCGGCCGTCGAGGTCCGCAGCCTCGGCTTCCCGCGCGGCGACGACTCGCCCTCGCGCCTCGCCGCGGCGGCGGCCGTGGACGCCGGGGTCCGGGTGCGGCCGCTGGGAGCACCGGAGGACTGCGACCTGGTGGTCGACGGCCTGTTCGGCGCCGGGTTCCGGGGGGCGCTGCCGGACGCGGCGGCGGCCTGGACCCGCACCGGCGCCCCCGTGGTGGCGGTGGACGTGCCGAGCGGCCTCAAGGCGGCCGACGGCACCGCCGAAGGCGCCGTGTTCGGGGCGGTCCGCACCGTGACGTTCCAGGCCCTCAAGGTGGGGCACCTGGTGGGCCTCGGCCCCGACGTCTGCGGCGACGTGGAGGTGGCCGACATCGGCCTCGAGGGGGCGGTGCCGGCGTTCAAGGTGTGTGAGGACGGGGACGCGCCGCTCCCCGCCCGGGCCCGTGACGCCCACAAGTGGAGTGCGGGGTCGGTGCTGGTGGCCGGCGGCTCTGCGGGGCTGACCGGCGCCGCCGCGCTCGCCGCCCGCTCGGCGCTGGAGTTCGGGGCCGGCGCGGTGCGCCTCGCCTGCCCCGGTGCGCTGCAGCCCATCCACGCGACCATGGATCCGGGAGTGATGACCACCGCCGTCGGCGACGGCACCGACCTCGGGGCCGACCCGGCTCCGATCCTTGCGGCCGCCGAGCGGTTCGACGTGCTGGCCCTCGGCCCCGGCCTGGGCCGCTACGAGGGAGCCGCCGCCCTGGTGGCCGGCATCGCAGCACGATGGGACAAGCCGCTCGTGGTGGACGCCGACGGCCTCGCCGCCCTCGACTTCGAGACGCTCGCCGCCCGCACCGCCCCCACCGTGGTCACGCCGCACGGCGGCGAGTTCCGCCGCCTCACCGGCGAGGAGCCGGGCTGGGAGGCCGCCGCGGCCGCAGCCGCCGAGAGCGGGGCGGTGGTGCTGCTGAAGGGCGGGCCGACCTTCGTGGCCGGTGAGGAGGTGTGGGCCGTCACCAGCGGTGGACCCGAACTGGCCACCGTGGGCACCGGCGACGTGCTCACCGGGATGGTGGCGGCGCTGCTGGCACGCGGGCTCGACCCCGAGGCCGCCGCCCGCTCGGCCGCCCACCGTCACGGCCGGGCCGCGGCCCGCCTGCACCGGGACACCACCGTCACCGCCACCGGGCTGATGGGTGTGATCGGGGAGTGGGCATGAGGCCGACGTGGATCGAGATCGACCTGGGGGCGATCCGTGAGAACGTGGCGGCCATCGGCGCCGCCGTCGCCCCGGCTGCGGTGTGCGCGGTGGTGAAGGCCGACGGCTACGGCCACGGCGACGTGCCGGTGGCGGAGGCCGCCCAGGAGGGCGGCGCCGACTGGCTGGCGGTGGCGCTGGTGGCCGAGGGGGCCCGGCTGCGGGAGGCCGGCATCGAGGGCCCGATCCTGCTGCTCTCCGAGCCGTTCCCCGAAGAGGTGCCGGAGATCGTCCGCTGGGAGCTGACGCCGACGGTGTACCGCGAGTCGTTCCTGGAGGCGCTGGTTGCGGTCGCCCCGGCCGGGTACCCGGTGCACCTGAAGGTGGACACCGGCATGCACCGGGTGGGCGCCGACCCGGCAGAGGCGGGCCGTCTCGCCGCCCTCGTCGAGCAGCGCGGCCTGGTGCTGCAGGGCGTCTGGACCCACTTCGCCGTCTCCGAGGAGGACGCCGCCTACACCGAGGAGCAGGCGCAGCGCCTGCTGGGCCTCGCCGGCGGCCTGGCCGGATCGGGGATCGTGCCGCTGATGCTGCACGCCTCCAACACCGCAGGCGCGCTCGGCTACCCCGGCGCCCGGCTCGACATGGTGCGGGCCGGCATCGGCATGTACGGGCTGCGCCCCGCCCCCGGCTACCACCCCGAGGTGCGGCTGCGCCCCGCCATGCGGGTGGTGTCCCACGTCTCGTACCTGCAGCGGCTGCCGGCCGGCGAGCGCCCCTCCTATGGGCGGGTGCGCCCGCTGGCCGCCGAGAGCACCGTCGCCACCGTGCCCATCGGCTACGCCGACGGCGTGCCCCGCAGCCTGGGGCCCGCGGGCGGGGGCGTGCTCATCAGGGGCAGGCGGTACCCGTTCGCCGGCAACGTCACCATGGACCAGATCGTCGTGGACGTGGGCGACGACCCGGTGGAGGTGGGCGACGAGGTGGTGCTGCTCGGGGCGCAGGGCGCCGAGGAGATCACCGCCGAGGAGTGGGCCGAGCGCCTCGGCCTCATCGTGTACGAGGTCGTCTGCGGGTTCGGCCCCCGCATCCCCAGGAGGTACCACGGATGACACTGACGGCGGTCCCCGGCGTGAAGGTGGGGCACTGGACCGACCCCGAGGGGCTCACCGGCGTGACGGTGGTGGTGCCGCCCCAGCCCAACGTGACCGCCGTGGAGGTGCGGGGCGCCGCCCCCGGCACCCGGGAGACCGCCCTGCTGGCGCCGGGGATGAAGGTGCAGGGGGTGCACGCCATCACGCTGTGCGGCGGGAGCGCCTTCGGCCTCGCCGCCGCCTCCGGGGTGGCCGACGCCCTCGAGCAGGACGGGCAGGGCTTCCCGACCATGGCGGGGCCGGTGCCGATCGTCCCCGCCGCAGTCATCTTCGACCTCATGGTCGGCAGCAACACGGCCCGGCCCGGCCCCGGCGACGGCGCCGCCGCGTACCGCGCCGCCACGGACGGCCCCGTCGAGATGGGGACGGTCGGGGCGGGCACCGGCGCCACCGTGGCGGGGTGGCGCGGCTTCGAGCACGCCCGCAAGGGCGGCGTCGGCTCGGCCTCGGCGGAGGTGGGGGAGGCCACCGTCGCGGCGCTGGCGGTGGTGAACGCCGTCGGCGACGTGTTCACCCTGGAGGGCGAGCCGCTCACCGGCGGCGACCCGGTGCCGGGACCGCCGCCGTTCGTGCCCCAGCCGCTGGAGAACACCACGCTGGTGGTGCTGGCCACCGACGGCGCCTTCGACCGCGCCGGGCTGCAGCGGCTCTGCGTGCGGGCCCACGACGCCCTGGGGGCCTGTCTGCGCCCGGGGCACACCCGATATGATGGCGACGCCGTCTTTGCCGTCTCGTGCGGGGATCGCACGGCCGATCCCGATGCGGCCGGCGAGGCGGCGTTCGCCGTGGTGGGGCGGTCGATCGAGGCCGCGGTCCGCAGCGCCACGGCGGCAGGAGGCATCCCGGCGGTGGAGGGCGCATGAGCGACGTGGCAGACCGGCTGGCGGCCCTGGGGGCCGAGGCGGCCGGGTGCACGCGCTGCGGGCTCGCCGCCACGAGGACCCAGGTGGTGTTCGGCGCCGGGTCGCCCGAGGCCGACGTGATGTTCGTCGGCGAGGCCCCCGGGTTCCACGAGGACCAGCAGGGGGTCCCCTTCGTGGGCGCCGCCGGCAAGCTGCTCGACCAGTTGCTCGGCGAGATCGGCGTGGCGCGCGACGACGTCTACATCGGCAACGTGCTGAAGTGCCGCCCCCCCAGCAACCGCGACCCCAAGCCCGACGAGATCGAGGCGTGCAAGGGCTACCTCGCCGAGCAGTTGCGGCTCATCGACCCGGCGGTGGTGGTGACGCTCGGCAACTTCGCCACCAAGCTGCTGCTGAAGCGGGACGTGGGCATCACCCGCACCCGCGGCCAGGTGTACCCGTGGTGGGGCCGCCACCTGGTGCCGACGTTCCACCCCGCTGCGGCGCTGCGAGGCGGCGACCGCATCCTCGGCCAGATGCGGGAGGACTTCGCCCTGGTCCGCTCCGTGCTCGACCGGCGGGTGGGCCAGGAGGCGGACCCGGTCGCCGAGCAACTGGGGATGTTCGAATGACCGTCGCCGTCGCCTGCGCCGCGGAGGCCGACACCAGGGCGGTGGGCCGCCGCCTCGCCTCCCTGCTGCGCGCCGGCGACGTGGTGCTGCTGTCGGGCGAACTGGGCGCAGGCAAGACCGTGTTCGCCTCGGGTGTCGCCGAGGGCCTCGGCGTCGAGACGCCGGTGGTGAGCCCGTCGTTCGTGCTGGTCCGCCGCTACGAGGGGCTGATGACGCTCGTGCACGCCGACCTGTACCGGGTGGGGTCGTCGGGGGAGATCGAGGACCTCGACCTGGCCTCCGACGCCGCCGACGGGGTGCTGGTGGTGGAGTGGGGCGACGTGTCCGAGCAGTCGTTCGGCGAGGACCACCTGATGGTGCGGATCACCCAGGACGACGAGGGCGTCCGCACCGTGGCCCTGGAGCCGCACGGCTCGTGGCGCTCCCGCCCGCTGGGGGAGGTGGCGCCGTGAGGATCGTCGCCATCGAGAGCGCCACGCCTGCCGCCTCGGTCGCCCTGGCGGAGGGCCGCGAGGTGGTGGGCTCGTCGCAGCGCGTCGACCGCCGCGGCCACGTGGCCTTCCTGGTGCCGGCGCTCGAGTTCCTCTTCGATCAGGCGGGGTGGAGCCCCGGCGACGTGGACGTGGTGGCCGTGGACGTGGGCCCCGGCCTGTTCGGCGGCATCCGGGCGGGGCTCTCCACCGCCCAGGCGCTGGCCGGCGCCGTCGGGGCCCGGCTCGCCCCGGTGTCGTCGCTCGACGCCGTGGCGCTGCGCGCCGCCACCGCCCATCGCAAGATCTGGGCCGTCGTCGACGCCCGCCGCGGCGAGTACGCCGTCGCCCCCTACCAGCCGGTGCCGGGCGGGGTGGTGCGCGAGGGCGGGGTGGAACTGGTGTCGGCGGAGGCGTTCCGGGCGATCCTCGCCTCGGACCGCAGGGACGGCCTGGTGGTGGGCGACTGGGAGGCGCTGCCCGAATCGGTGTTCCGGGGCCTGCACGGCATCAAGACCGGCCGCCCCCGCTACCCGGCCGCCGACGCCGTGGTGGACCTGGCCCTGGCGAGGGCGGAGAGGGACGACCTCCCCCACCCCGACGAGGTGCGGCCCCGCTACCTGCGGGAGCCGGACGTCCGCATCAACTGGACCGACTTCCGGAGGGAGGAGCCGTGGCGGTGACCACCCTGTCGCTCCGTCCCATGACCGGCGACGACGCCGGGGCCGTGCTCGCCCTGGAGCGGGAGATCTTCCCCACCCCGTGGACGGAGGGCATCCTGCGTGACGAACTGGCCGCCCCGCGCCGCACCTACCTGGTGGCGGAGGAGGACGGCGAGATCGTCGGCTACGGCGGCGTGATGATCGTGGCGGCCGATGCCCACATCACCAACCTGGCGGTGGCGCCGTCGCGGCGGGGCAGGGGCGTGGCCACCCGGCTGTTCCTCGACCTGGCCGAGGGCGCGCTCGACGGCGGCGCCGAGCACCTGACCCTGGAGGTGCGGCTCTCCAACCTGGACGCCCGCCGCCTCTACAGCCGGTTCGGGTTCGCCCCGGTGGGCATCCGCAAGGACTACTACGTGGACGAGGACGCCCTGATCATGTGGGTGACCGACGCCGCCGGCCCCGAGTACCGGGGCCGGCTGGCCGCGATCCGGGAGGGCCTGCGATGACCGATGCCCCCGCCGTCCTCGGCATCGAGACCTCCTGCGACGAGACGGCCGTGGCCGTGGTGCGGGGGTACCGGGTGCTGTCGAACGTGCTGGCCAGCCAGGTGGACGCCCACGCCCGCTTCGGCGGGGTGGTGCCGGAGGTGGCTGCCCGCGCCCACGTGGAGGCCATCCGCGCCCTCACCCACCGGGCGCTGGCCGAGGCGGGGATGCACCAGATGGACCTCGACGCCATCGCCGCCACCCGCGGGCCCGGCCTGGCGGGGGCGCTGATGGTGGGCTTCTCGTACGGCAAGGCGCTGGCGTGGGCGCTGGACACGCCGTTCCTCGGCATCGACCACATGGAGGGCCACCTGTTCGCCCCCCGCCTCGACGACCCGGAGTACGGCCCGCCGGCGATCGTGCTGCTGGCGTCGGGCGGGCACAGCCAGATCGTCCACTTGAAGGACTGGGGGGAGTACGAGACGCTGGGGTCCACCATCGACGACGCCGCCGGCGAGGCGTTCGACAAACTGGCCCGCTTCCTGGGCCTCGGCTACCCGGGCGGCCCTGCGATCGACCGGGAGTCGGAGGGCGGCGACCCCGATGCCGTCCGCTTCCCCCGGGCGCTCCCGGACCGGCCGTTCGACTTCTCCTTCAGCGGCCTGAAGACGTCGGTGGTCACCTACGTGCGCAAGCACCACGCTGCGGGCACGCTGCCGCCGATCCCCGATCTGGCCGCCTCCATCCAGGAGGCGATCGCCGACGTGCTGGTGGCCAAGACGTTCAACGCCGTCGAGGAGACCGGGGTGCGGGCACTGGCCGGCGGGGGCGGGGTCCTCGCCAACCGGCGGCTGCGGGCGAGACTGGCCGAGGAGGCGGACCGGCGGGGGGTGGCACTCCATCTGCCGTCGGTGGCGATGTGCACCGACAACGGGGCGATGGTGGCCGCCGCCGGCGTGTACCGCCTGGGCCTGGGGGAGCGGACCGCTCCCTCGGCCGACATCGACTCCTCCCTCCGCCTCGGTTGAACTTGAGTCTGAGAGACTCAGATTTCTGGCCTCGCTCGCGTTGATCGCCTTGGCACTCGTTTCAGAAGAGTGCTACCCTTGGCACTCGTAAGCAGCGAGTGCTAGTACCCAAGGAGGGGTTCGATGAAGCTGCAGCCCCTGGGCGACCGCATCGTCGTCAAGGCCACCGAGGAAGACGAGGCCCGCACTGCGTCCGGCCTGGTCATTCCCGACACCGCCAAAGAGAAGCCCCAGACCGGCGAGGTGCTGGCTGTGGGCCCCGGCGACTTCCAGGACGGGGAGCGCATCCCCATGGACGTGAGCGTCGGCGACACCGTCGTGTATTCCAAGTACGGCGGCACCGAGGTCAAGTTCGACGGCGAGGACTACCTGATCCTCTCCGCCCGCGACGTCCTCGCCGTCATCCGCTGAGGCCCTGAAGGAGTAACCGCACATGGCAGCCAAGGAACTCAAGTACAACGAGGAGGCCCGCCGCGGCCTCCAGGCCGGTGTCGACAAGCTCGCCGACACGGTCAAGGTCACGCTGGGCCCCAAGGGCCGCAACGTCGTATTGGAGAAGAAGTGGGGCGCCCCCACCATCACCAACGACGGCGTGACCATCGCCAAGGAGATCGAGCTGGACGACCCGTGGGAGAACATGGGCGCCCAGCTGGCCAAGGAAGTGGCCACCAAGACCAACGACGTGGCCGGTGACGGCACCACCACGGCGACCGTGCTGGCGCAGGCGATGGTCCACGAGGGCCTCCGCAACGTCGCCGCCGGGGCCAACCCGATGGAGCTGAAGCGCGGCATCGAAGAGGCCGTCGCCAAGGTCGTCGAGACGATCGCCGAGATGAGCGAGCCCATCGACGCCTCCGACACCGAGAAGATCGCCTACGTGGCCAGCAACTCGGCCGCCGACACGGTGGTCGGCGAGAAGGTCGCCGAGGCCATGGCCAAGGTCGGCAACGAGGGTGTCATCACCGTCGAGGACAGCCAGACCTTCGGCGTGGACGTCACGTTCACCGAGGGCATGCAGTTCGACAAGGGCTACATCTCCCCGTACTTCATCACCGACCCCGACCGCCAGGAGGCGGAGATCGAGGACCCGTACATCCTGGTCGCCAACCAGAAGATCACGGCCGTCCACGACCTGCTCCCGGTGCTGGAGAAGGTCATGCAGTCGGGCAAGCCGCTCGTCGTCATCGCCGAGGACCTCGAGGGTGAGGCACTCGCCACGCTCGTCGTCAACAAGATCCGCGGCACCTTCGCCTCGCTGGCCGTCAAGGCGCCCGGCTTCGGCGAGCGCCGCAAGGCGATGCTGCAGGACATCGCGATCCTCACCGGTGCCACCGTCATCAGCGAGGAAGTCGGCCTCAAGCTCGAGAACGTCACCGTGGACATGCTGGGCAAGGCCCGCAAGGTCGTCGCCACCAAGGACGACACCACGGTCGTCGAGGGCGGCGGCAGCCACGCCGACGTCGAGGCCCGGATCAAGCAGATCAAGCGCGAGATCGAGAACTCCGACTCGGACTGGGACCGCGAGAAGCTCAGCGAGCGGCTCGCCAAGCTGGCCGGCGGCGTGGCCGTCATCAAGGTCGGCGCCGCCACCGAGGTGGAGCTGAAGGAGAAGAAGCACCGCATCGAGGACGCCATCCAGGCGACCCGGGCGGCCGTGGAAGAGGGCATCGTCGCCGGCGGCGGCGTGGCCCTGCTCCGGGCCCAGGAAGCGGTGGACAAGATGCGGGGCGGCACCCTGGACGTGAAGACCGGCCGCAAGCTGGTCGTCAAGTCGCTGGAGGAGCCGCTGCGCCAGATCGCTGCGAACGCCGGCTACGAGGGCGGCGTCATCGTGGAGAAGGTCCGTGCCCTCGAGGGCCCGATGGGGTTCAACGCCGCCACCGGCGAGTACGAGGACCTGCTCAAGGCCGGCGTCGCCGACCCGGCCAAGGTGACCCGCTCGACGCTGCAGAACGCGGCGTCGATCGCGGCCCTGCTCATCACGACCGAGGCGCTCGTCGCCGAGCAGAAGGAGGACGCCCCCGCGGCGCCCGCCATGCCCCCGGGCGGCGGGATGGACTTCTAGTCCGTCGATCCTTCCAGATCACGAGAGGGCCGGCCCCGCGGGGCCGGCCCTCTCGCGTACCCGGGCGGGCGGGATAACCTCGTCGTGTTGCCCGGTCGAGGAGGATGTGGCGATGAGAAGGATCGGCGGGTTCGCGATGGCCCTGCTGCTGGCGGCGTCGCTCGCCGCGTGCGGCGGCGACGATGCTCCGGCCACGGCACCGCCGACCACCGCGACGGTCGCTCAGGACGTCGTGCCGTTCGACGGCGAGCCGTGCAGCCTCCTCTCCGCCGAGCAGGTGGCACAGGCCACCGGGTACCCGGTCACCGGGGTGCGGGACGAGCCGCCGGTCTCCTGTGTGTTCGACCTCGCCACCGGCGGCAACGTCTTCGTCTTCGTCAGTGTGGACGATGGCATGGGCCGCTTCGGCGGCGCCGCCAACCTCTACGAGCAGTACCTGCTGCTGGCCGGCGACGGTGAGACCGAGACCGTGGACGGGATCGGCGAGGGCGCGGTCTGCTGCCCGTTCCGGACGCTGGCCTTCGATGCCGGCGAGGGCCGGTTCTTCGCGGTCGGGGTCGCCGGCACGTTCAACGCCCTGGCCGAGCCGCTCGAGGAGTTGAAGGCGCTCGCCGCGGCGATGCTCGCCGGCCTCTGATCGGGCCGCTACCGCCTCTGCACCCAGCCTTCGGCGGCGTAGCGTGTGCGGTCGGCGGCGAACTCGTCGTCGAGGATGCCCCACAGCGAGTGGTCCAGCCAGGTCCCGGCGACCAGCACCTCCTTGCGGAGCAGGCCCTCGCGCACGAACCCGAGCTTCTCGGCGATGCGCTCGCTGGCGTGGTTGCCGACGGCGATCCGCAGCGTCACCCGATGCAGGCCCAGTTCCTCGAAGGCCACCTGCACCACCCGGGCGGCGGCTTCGGTGCCGATGCCGCTCCCGGTGGCGTTCGAGCGCACCCAGTAGCCGATCTCCCCGGCCTCCTCGCGACGCGAGGTGTGCCACACCGACACGTTGCCGAGGTGCCTGCGGGGCCGGTCGGCGGCCCGGATCGCGAAATCGAACGCCCTTCCTTCGGCCCAGGCGGCGCTGCTGTCGCGGATGAAGCGGACGGCGTCGCTGCGGCCGTAGCCGTCGTGCGCCCAGGGCAGCCACCGGGCCAGGTCGTCGATCGAATCGCCCACCGCGGCGATCAGCGGGTCGGCGTCGCGGCGGCGGAACGGGTGCAGGACGAGCCGCCGGGTGGTGCGGTCCTTGGTCGGGAGCGGCCGGGGCATTTGGGCAGCCTATCGCCCTACGATGCCCGGGTGTCGCTCTGGGACCCCCTCGCCACGCTGCCCCCCGTCGCCGACGACCCGGGCCTGCTCGCCGCCGTCCTGGTGCCCCTGTACGAGGACGGCGACGACCTGCGCATGGTGCTCACCAAGCGTCCGGATTCGATGCGGACCCACGCCGGCGACGTCGTGTTCCCCGGCGGCATGATCGATCCCGGCGACGACGGCCCGGTCGGCGCCGCGACCCGGGAGGCGTGGGAGGAGGTGGGCATCCCGCCCGGCGACGTGGAGGTGCTCGGCGGCCTGTCGCCGCTCACCACCCGGTCGCGGCAGATGTGGATCGCCCCGGTGGTGGCCCGCATCCGCCGCCCCGCCGAGTTGCGCCCGGAGCCGGGAGAGGTGGACGCCATCATCGAGCCCACCGTCGGGGAGTTGCTGCCGGACGCCGTCTGGACCGCAGAGGACTGGGGCGGGCACACCGTGTGGTTCCACGAGTTCCCCGACGGCATCCTGTGGGGGGCGACGGCGCGTATGGTCCGCCAGTTGCTCGGGTACTTCCGGGGCTAGCCGGGTATCGTCGCCCGATGGCTCACATCGTCCTGTTCCACCACGCCCTCGGGCTCACGCCCGGTGTGCTCGCTTTCGCCGGCTCGCTGCGGGAGGCGGGGCACACCGTCGATGCCCCCGACCTGTACGAGGGGGCGACGTTCCCCAACATCTCGCTCGGCGTGGCACACGCCGAGAACCTCGGCTTCGACACGGTGATCGACCGCGGCGTGGCCGCCGCCGGGCACGGCGAGGGCCGGGTGTACGCCGGGTTCTCGCTCGGCGTGCTGCCGGCCCAGCAGCTGGCTCAGACCGCACCGGGGGCGAAGGGGGCGCTGCTGTACCACGGCGCGGTCCCGCCCGAGATGCTGGGCTCGCCGTGGCCGGCCGGCCTGCCGGTGCAGATGCACTTCATGGAGAGCGACCCGTGGGGCGAGGAGGACCTGGAGGCCGCCCGGGAGCTGGCGGCCTCGGTCGAGCGCGCCGAGCTGTTCACGTACCCGGGGTCGGGCCACCTCTTCGCCGACCCGGGGGTCGGCGATTACGACGCCGGGGCGGCCGCGCTGCTGCTGGAGCGCAGCCTGGCCTTCCTCGCCGGCCTGGGGTGAGCGGGCCGCCGCCGCCGGGGCTGGTGGCCCTCAGGCGGTCCCCGTCTCCAGCCCGAGGATGGCGTAGGGACCGGCGCCGTCCGGGGGCTCGAAGGCCTCGTGGAGCACCCGCCAGCCGCGGCGCAGATAGAACCCGAATGCCTCGTCGTTGTCCATGCGCACGGTGAGCACCGCCCGGCGGTGGGGGAGCCCGTCGAACAGGGCATCGGTGAGGCGGGCGGCGATGCCCTGCCGCCGGTGTGCTGCGAGCACGCCGAGTTGGGCGAACTCGAAGTGGCCGTCGAGCCATGTCTCGGCGATTGGGCTCCCGGCGGCCGCCGCCATCAGGTCGCGCCACGGCTGGCCGGGGGCGCCGGTGTACCCGTAGGCGTAGCCGGTCATCGGGCCGCCGCCGGACGGCGTGGCCGACGCCCAGCGGAACCCGGGCCGCGCGGCGTGCTCGTCGAGCACCCGGGCGTACGCCGCCGACTCCTCGGCGGTCGACCCGTGGACGTCGGCGTGGGCGGCGAGCAGCGCCTCCCGGGCGTGGGGGAGGTCGGCGGGCGGCTGCAGCCGGATGTCGAACGTGGGCATCGCGGGCCTCAGTCCAGTCCGAAGTAGGCCTGGAGCCGGTCGTCCAGCCCCGGCGGCGGCTCGAACACCTCCAGCAGCAGGCCGTCGGGCGCCTCCACCATCGAGTAGCGGCCCCCGCCGGTGTCGACGATGGGACGGGGGCGGTGGCCCGCGGCGGCCAGTTCGGCGACGCAGGCGTCGAGGTCGTCGACGCACATCCCCAGGTGGTTGACGGGGCCGCGCCGGTTGGGCGGCTGGTCGTAGAAGTGGACGGCGCCGGTGCCGACGCGCATGAACACGTTGCGGGCCCCTGCGAACTCGAGGTCGGCGACCACCTCGCCGCCGAAGTGGTCGCGGTAGAAGGCGACGGAGGCGTCCAGGTCGGACGCCATCAGGTGGGCGTGGTGGAGACTGCGCATCTGTTCCCCCGGGTGGCCTGGGGTGATCGTACGTCAGGATCCGCCTTGCCCACGGGATGTTAGGGACTAACATTCTGGGCATGTCGAAGGCGGAGCGGACCAAGCAGGAGCTGCAGGATGCGGCGGTCCGGCTGTTCGCCGAGCGGGGCTACGACCACGTGACCGTCGAGGAGATCGCCGCGTCCGTCGGGGTGTCGCACATGACCTTCTACCGCAACTTCCCGACCAAGGCGTCGGTGCTGACGTGGGACCCCTTCGACCCGGTGATCGGCGAGATGGTGGCGGCGTCCGACCCGTCGCTGCCGCCGTTGCAGCGGGTGTGCCGGGCCATCGGGGACGCCTGGGCCCACTTCGAGGAGCCCGACGACGAACTGATCCGCGTCCGGTTCCGGATCCTCACCCAGGACGACGATCTCGTTGCCCACGCATGGTCGAACACCCGCGAGACCGAGCGGGTGGTCGTCGAGGCGCTCGTCGCCACCGGAGCGCCGGTGCTGGAGGCTCGCATCGCAGCGGGAGCGGTGATGGGGGCGCTGATGGCGGCGCTGATCGACTGGGGCCGGGACGAGGAAGCCGGGCCGCTGGGCGCCCGGGTGGAGGCGGCGGTCGGGCAGTTGGCGGCCCCGTACGAGGAGGCACACGATGCGTGAGGCGATGATCGAGGCCGGGGGATTGGTGCGGACGTTCGGCGAGGACCGGGCGGTGGACGGCGTCGACCTGCAGGTTGCGGCGGGTGAGGTGCACGCCATCGTCGGCCTCAACGGTGCGGGGAAGACCACGCTGATGCGGATGCTCCTCGGCATGCTCCGCCCGACGGCCGGGACTGCGCGCCTCGACGGGGCCGAGGTCGCCACGGCGGGGCCCGGGGTGTGGCGCCGGGTGGGCTGCATGATCGAGGCGCAGTTCGTGTACCCCGAGTTGACGGTGCGGGAGAACCTGCGAGGCGCCGCCCTGTTGCACGGACTGCCGCGCGACGGCATCGGCCCGGAGGTCGACCGGGTGATCGGCGAGTTCCTGCTCGGGCGGTGGGAGCACAAGCGGGCGCGCACCCTGTCGCTGGGCAACAAGCAGCGCCTCGGCCTGGCGGCAGCGCTCCTGCACCGCCCGTCCATCCTGATCCTCGATGAGCCGTCCAACGCCCTCGACCCGGCCGGGGTGGTGTTCGTCCGCGACCTGTTGCGGGACGCCGCCGCCGACGGGGCGGCGGTGCTGGTGTCCAGCCACCACCTCGACCAGTTGGCGAGGGTGGCGGACCGCATCACCGTGCTCCACCGGGGCGTGATCGTCGGCGACCTCGACCCCGGCGGCACCGACCTGGAGGAGCGGTTCTTCTCCGAGGTCTACGAGGCCGATCGGGTCCGGGCCGCTCGAGCGACGGGGGCGGCATGAGGCGGGCGCTGGCGTTCGAGTTCTCGAAGATGAGGAAGTCGCTCGTCGTCGCGGTGACGACGGCGCTGATCGTGGTGCTGGTCCCGGGGCTCTGCCTGGGGTTCGTGGTGATCGCCGAGCGGGGCGGCACCGGGGTGATGGCGCTGAAGGCGCAGGCGATGGTGTCGGGTGAGGGCTGGGAGGCCTACCTGGGGCTGTTGGGCCAGATGACCGCGATCACCCTGTTCATCGGTCCGGGCGTGGTGGCCGCATGGGCGTTCGGCCGGGAGCACGCCGACGGGACGTTCCCGTCGCTGTTCGCCATGCCGGTGGACCGGGGGACGGTCGCCGCCGCCAAGTTCGTGGTGCTGGCGGCATGGGGTGCCGCGCTGACGGCGCTGCTGCTGGCGGCGACCGTGCTGGTCGGCATCGTCGGGGGCGTGGGGCCGATGGGAGACATCGACCTCGCCACCACCCTGGCGCGCATGGGCCTGGTCGGGGTGCTGACGGCGCTGCTGGCCCTGACGGTCGGGTATGCCGCCAGCGTGGGCCGCGGCTACCTGCCGGCGTTCGGGGCCCTCATCCTGCTCACGATCGCCGCCCAGGTGGCGGTGCTGTTCGGCACCGGGGGATGGTTCCCCTATGCGGCGCCGGGCCTGTATGCGGTGGCCGGATCGGAGGAGGGGATCGACGTGCACGCGGTCCAGTTGCTCCTGGTCCCGCTGCTGGCGCTGGCGGTGGCGTGGGCCACGGTGCGGTGGTGGCGCACCGCCGAGGTGGTGTGACTCCTCACGCCCACCACTTCACGAAGAGGGGGGCGAGCAGGACGGCGGGGATCATGTTCGCCACCCGGATGCGCTGCAGGTCCAGCAGGCGCAGCGAGATGCCGAGCAGCAGGATGCCGCCTGCCGCGCCGAGGGCATCCAGCATCGGATCGGTGAGGACACCCTCCAGGGCGCCGGAGCCCAGGGCGATGCCGCCCTGCAGGATCGCCACCGGCAGCGCGGCGAGGATCACGCCCCACCCGTAGACCGAGGCGAAGGCGATGGAGGCGAACCCGTCGAGGGCAGCCTTCACCAGCAGCAGGTCGGGGTTGCCGAGGCCGTCCTCGATGGAGCCGACGATCAGCAGCGGCCCCACGCAGAACACCAGCGAGGCGATCACGAACCCCTCGGCGAAACCACGGCGTGGAGCGGCCGGCTCGGCGGTCTCGGGGGCGTCGACGTCGATGTCCACCCGGTGCTTGCGGGCGAAGCGCTGCTGCAGGGAGCCGCCGAACCATTCCAGGCCGGATTCGATGCGGAGCAGCTCGCCGATCAGGGTGCCCACCAGCACGGCCCCCAGCACCAGCGGGAACTCGTCGGTGGCCAGCGTCTCCCGGAAGCCGAGCGCCATCGTCACCAGGCCGAGCGCCGCCATGATCGTGGTGCGCAGCCGCTCGGGGATGCGAGTCCCGGCGACCGATCCGATGGAGGCCCCGGCGAGCACGGCGGCGACGTTCGTGATCGTGCCGATCATGGCCGCACGATAGGGCGCCGTCAGGCCCCTTCGATCTCCCGCAGGGCGGCGATGGCCTCGAAGCGGACCCGGAAGTCGTCGTCGAGGGTGGCGAACATCATGGGCTCCCGGCTCGCCTCGACACCCAACTCGGCGATGGCGCGCACCGCCCGCCACCGGGTCCACGGGTCGGGATCCCGGAGGGCTGCCTCGAACAGGGGGCGGTACTCGTCGTCCTCCAGGTCGGCTGCGGCGTCGACGGCGGTGCGGCGCACCATGAGCGCCGTGTCGCTGTAGCCGGTGAGCAGCGCCGCTGTGGCGACGGCCTCGTCGGCCGACATCGACAGGGTGGCGACGGCGGCCCGGCGTGCCCGGGGGTCGGCGGCGCCGAGGGCGGTGATCAGCGCCTCGCGGTGGGTCCCGTCGTCGGGGTCGAGCAGGTGCAGGTCCTCGGGGCGGACGCCGGTGATGCGGGTGCCGAGCCCCTCCTGCACCAGTTCCTCGCGGGTGCGGGCGTCGTCGGCCGGGGTGGCGCGGTCCGGGTCCCAGAACAACTCGGTGATGCGGGCCAGCATCCCCTCCAGCCGGTCCTCCCACGACTCGCCCCTGCCCAGGCCCACGGTGACGAAGTCGCCGGCCACCATGACGTCGGTGACGCTGTCGTCCTCCAGCACGGCGGCCACCCGGGGGTCGTCGACGTCCTCCTCGCCGCGCCGGTACCAGCGGCCGGGAGCGGGCTCGCCGCCGATGGCGAACTTCACCTTGCGGGGGTGCGGGGTCTGGATGGGGCGGACCGGGCCGGAGAACGCCCGGTCGAAGACGGTGGGCTCGGGCGGCGGCCCGCCGGTGGCCCACAGCACGTAGCGGCCGTCCCGGATGCCGTGGCCGATGCGGATGCCCCGGCCCAGATCGTGCTCGTGCCACCCCCCGTCCACGTGGGGGGTCACCAGGCCGGCGAGGGCGTCGGCGTCGGCGTCGGCCCAGTCCTCGGTGGAGAAGAACCGCTTCACCGCCTGCTTGTACGGCGTGAGCGCCTCGAACGGCAGATGCATCGCGACCTCGGAGGTCAGGTGCGACGACGCGTCGCCGACCAGGCCCAGCCGGGCGACGGCGGCTCTCGCCAGGTCGAGGTCGTCTGGTCGGTGCTGCACGGCGCCATCGTGCCACGCACCGGGGGACAACCAGCGCGTATGGTTGGGAGTCGGCAGATCCAGGGAAGGAGGAGATGGTGAAGCACGCCACGACGCCGCTCCCGGCGCCCATCGTCGACTCGGGGGTCTCGCTCGAGAAGGCGCTGACCGAACGCCGCTCGCAGCGGACCTTCTCGTCCGAGCCGCTCACCACCACCGAGGTCGGTCAGGTGCTGTGGGCCGCACAGGGCGTCACCGACCCGTCGGGCAAGCGGACCGCCCCCTCGGCGGGGGCGATCGGCCCCCTGGAGTTGTTCGTGGTCTCCGCCGACGGCGTGTTCCACTACCTGCCCGACGACCACGCCCTGGAGGAGCGCGGCGGGGGCGACCGCCGCAATGCCCTGTCCGCCGCCGCCGCCGACCAGGACCAGGTGGCCACGGCGCCGGTGGTGCTGGTCGTCACCGGGATCCTGGCGAGGACCGCCTGGAAGTTCGGGGGTGACCGGGCCTGGCGCTACGTGAACCTGGAGGCCGGCCACGCCGCCCAGAACGCCCTGCTGATGGCCGCGGCCCTCGGCCTCGGCGGCGTCCCGATCGGGGCGTTCGACGACAACGCCGTCATGGACCTCCTCGGTCTCCCCGCCGATCACCGTCCCCTGTACCTGATCCCGCTGGGCCACCCCGGCTAGGGCGGCGCGCGCCGGCAACCGGGCCTCGCGGGGGGACTGCTACCCTCCCGTCATGCAGACGAACCGCTGGTGGTGGCCCGGGGAGCGATAGGGCCCGCCGCGACCAGATGTCGACGCCGGTGCCCGTCACCGGCGTTTTCACGTTTGGAGGCAGACCGTGACCAAGAAGACCGTCTTCTCGGGGCTGCAGCCCACGGGGAACGTCCACATCGGCAACTACCTGGGGGCGTTGCGCAACTGGGTGGCGCTGCAGGACACCTACGACTGCATCTACTGCGTCGTCGATCTCCACGCCATCACCGTGCCGCTGGACCCCGCCGAGTTCCACCGCGACCGCCTGGAGGCCGCCAAGGTGCTCATGGCGGTGGGCGTCGACCCCGAGCAGTCGCTCTTCTACTTCCAGAGCCAGGTGCCCCAGCACACCGAACTGGCCTGGATGCTCGGCACCATCACCGGCACCGGCCAGTTGAACCGGATGACCCAGTGGAAGGACAAGGCCGACGTGGCGGGCGCCAACCTGGGGCTCTACTCCTACCCGGTGCTGATGGCCGCCGACATCCTGCTGTTCCGGGCCGACGCGGTCCCGGTGGGGGAGGACCAGAAGCAGCACCTGGAACTGACCCGTGACCTGGCGCTCCGGTTCAACAGCCGCTTCGGCGAGGAGTTCCCCATCCCCGACCCGATCATCCCCGAGCACGGCGCCCGCATCATGTCGTTGCAGGACCCGACGTCGAAGATGTCCAAGTCGGACCCCGACGAGGGCAGCCGCATCCTGATCCTCGACGACCCCGACACCATCCGGAAGCGGCTCAAGCGGGCCGTCACCGACTCGGGCCGCGACGTCCGCCACGACTGGGAGGAGAAGCCCGGTGTGTCGAACCTCATCGAGATGATGGCGCTGTTCACCGGAGGGGACATCGCCTCCATCGAGGACGAGTACGGCGACGCCGGGTACGGGACGTTCAAGGACGCCGTGGCGGAAGCCGTGATCGAGGGCCTGGCTCCCATCCGCCGCGCCTACCGCGACCTCGACGACGCCGAGGTCGCCCGGCTCATGCAGCGGGGCACGCTCGACGCCCGCACCCGCGCCGAGGGGCACCAGCAACGCGTCCGGGAGTTGATGGGCTTCTAGGCCCCGCACCGCCCGGGATCGGCTCCGGGCCGCGCTGGTACGCTGCGGACTCCTGAGCGGGAGGCGGAGTGGAGATCCAGATCGGCAAGGGCAAGACCGGGCGCCGCGCCTGGGGCTTCGACGACATCGCCATCGTCCCCAGCCGGAGGACCCGCGACCCCGACGACATCGACATCTCCTGGGAGATCGACGCCTACCGCTTCGGCCTGCCGATGATGGCCTCGGCCATGGACTCGGCGGTGTCGCCGGCCACCGCCGTCGAGATCGGCCGCCTCGGCGGCCTGGCGGTCCTCAACCTGGAGGGGCTCTGGACCCGCTACGAGGACCCGGCGCCGGCGTTCGAGGAGATCGCCTCGCTGGCGCCGGACGACGCCACCCGGCGGATGCAGGAGCTGTACGCGGCGCCGATCATCGCCGACCTGATCCCCCAGCGCATCGCCGAGATGAAGCAGGCCGGCATCGTGACCGCGGCCAGCCTCACCCCGCAGCGGGTGCGGGACTACGCCCACCTCACCGTGGAGGCGCGCCTCGACATCCTGGTGGTGCAGGGCACGGTGGTCTCCGCCGAGCACGTGTCCACCCGCACCGAGCCCCTCGACCTGAAGGAGTTCATCGCCGGGTTCGACCTGCCGGTGATCGTGGGCGGGGTGGCGTCGTTCTCCACCGCGCTGCACCTGATGCGCACCGGCGCCATCGGCGTGCTCGTCGGGGTGGGCCCCGGCACCGCCTGCACCACCCGCGGCGTCCTGGGCATCGGCGTGCCGCAGGCCACCGCCATCGCCGACGCCTCGGGGGCGCGCACCCGGTACCTGGAGGAGAGCGGCCGCTACGTGCACGTGATCGCCGACGGCGGCATGCGCACCGGCGGCGACATCGCCAAGGCCATCGCCTGCGGCGCCGACGCCGTCATGCTCGGGTCCCCGCTCGCCGCCGCCGAGGAGGCCCCGGCCGGGGGCATGCACTGGGGCATGGCCACGTTCCATCCCACCCTCCCCAGGGGCACCCGGGTGCAGGTGGGGCGCCTCGGCACGCTGGCGGAGATCCTCACCGGTCCCGCCAACGAGAACGACGGCCGCCGCAACCTGTTCGGCGCCCTCCGGACCTCCATGGCCACCACCGGCTACGCCGACGTGAAGGAGTTCCAGAAGGCGGAGGTGATGGTGGCGCCGGCCCTGCAGACCGAGGGCAAGACCCTGCAGAAGTCGCAGAGCGTCGGCATGGGCACATGAGCGGCGGCGCCCGCCGCGACCGGGTGCTGGTGGTGGACTTCGGCGCCCAGTACGCCCAGTTGATCGCCCGGCGGGTGCGCGAGGCCCATGTCTACAGCGAGATCGTGCCCCGCGACATCACCGCCGACGAGGTCCGCGCCATGGCGCCCATCGGGATCGTCCTCAGCGGCGGCCCCGCCTCGGTGTACGCCGAGGGCGCCTACCACCTCGACCCGGCCATCCTCGGCCTGGGGATCCCGGTGCTGGGCATCTGCTACGGCCACCAGGCGATCGCCCACGCCCTCGACGGGGTGGTGAGCCGCACCGACCGGGCCGAGTTCGGCAAGACCGGCCTGGACGTGCGCAGGCCGTCGGCGCTGTTCGACGGCATGCCCGACCGCCAGACGGTGTGGATGAGCCACCGCGACACGGTGACCGGGGCCCCGGAGGGGTTCCGGGTGACCGCATCGACCCCCGACTCGCCGGTGGCGGCGATGGAGGACCCCGAGCGCCGGATCTGCGGGGTCCAGTTCCATCCCGAGGTGGCCCACACCCCGCTCGGCCAGGAGGTGTTGAAGCGGTTCCTCTACGACGTCTGCGGCGCCCGTCCCACCTGGACCAACGCCTCGATCATCGAGGAGTCGGTGGCCGCGGTCCGCACCGCGGTCGGGGGTGAGCGGGCCATCTGCGGGCTCTCGGGCGGGGTGGACAGCGGGGTGGCGGCGGCGCTGGTGCACAAGGCGATCGGCGACCAGTTGACCTGTGTGTTCATCGACCACGGCCTGCTCCGGTCGGGGGAGGCCGAGCAGGTGGAGGAGACCTTCCGGGCCAACTTCCACGTGGACCTGATCCACGTGAAGGCGGCCGACCGGTTCCTCGACGCCCTCGCCGGCGTGGAGGAGCCCGAGGAGAAGCGCAAGATCATCGGCGAGACCTTCATCCGGGTGTTCGAGGAGGTGGCCGCCGGCCTCAGTGACGCCGGCTTCCTGGTGCAGGGCACCCTGTACCCCGATGTCATCGAGTCCGGGACCAGGGACGCCGCGAAGATCAAGAGCCACCACAACGTGGGCGGCCTCCCCGAGGACATGGCCTTCGAGCTCGTGGAGCCGCTGCGGGACCTGTTCAAGGACGAGGTGCGGGCGGTGGGGGAGGAGCTCGGCCTGCCGGAGGACCTGGTGTGGCGCCAGCCGTTCCCCGGCCCGGGACTCGCGGTCCGCATCATCGGCGAGGTCACCCGCGAGCGGCTCGACCTGCTGCGGGCCGCCGACGCCATCATCCTGGAGGAGATCCGCCGCGCCGGCCTCTACCGGGAGATCTGGCAGGCCTTCGGCGTGCTGCCGGCCATCCGCTCGGTGGGCGTGCAGGGCGACGAGCGCACCTACGCCCACCCGCTGATCGTGCGGGCCGTCACCAGCGAGGACGCCATGACGGCCGACTGGGCAAGGCTGCCCTACGAGGTGCTGGAGCGCATCTCGAACCGGGTGATCAACGAGATCCCCGGCATCAACCGGGTGGCCTACGACATCTCCTCCAAGCCGCCGTCCACCATCGAGTGGGAGTAGGCGGGCGGGGCCCTGCAGGCTCAAGCGGCCCTCGCGTCCGGTCGATAGAGCGGGGAGCGGCGGCGACCAGGAGCCACCCCGTGCCGGTGATGCACGATTCGGAGATCCAGGCGATGTACTCGGCCGAACTGGCCGAGAGATCGGCGCGTCTCGCCGACATGGCACAGCTCGCCCGCTCGGGGACGGCCACCGACGACGACCTGGAGACCCTGCGGCGCGAAGCCCACACCATCAAGGGCACCAGCCGGATGATGGGCTACACCGCCATCGGCGACGCCGGCTACGCCGTGGAGCAGGCCGTGCCCAGGGCCGCCGCCGACCCCGGTGTCGCGCTGGCGATCGAGGGCGTCGCCGCGGTGATGACCGGCTCCATCGAGGCCGACCCGGACACCGGTTCCCCGCAGCTGGCGGCCGCCGTGATGCGCCTCGCCGACGCCCTCGAAGGGAAGGCGCCGGAACCCGAACCCCATCCCGAGCACGGGGAGCAGCCGCTCGAGCCCTTTCCGATCGCGGCTCCTGGTGTCCCCGAGGGGCTGATCCCCGGCACCGATTCCCACGACCTCGGCGGCCTGCTCTCCAACCTCGACTCCTGGGCGTTCGGCGAGACGGTGCGGGTGGACACGTCCGGCCTGTTCCGGCTCATCAACGCGATCTGCTCGCTGCGCATCGACACCGAGGTGCTGGAGACGCTGGTCCTGGCCACCGACGGCGGCACCGTCGCGCCCGAGATCATGGCCCGCCTCCGCGCCGAGGTGGTCCGGGCCGGCCGCGATGCCGGAGAGGTGCAGCGGCAGGCGATCGACCTGGCGTCGGCGCCGATCGCAGAGATCACCAGCACGTTCTCGCAGCTGCTGCGGTACCTGGGGCGGAAGACCAACAAGGAGCTCCGCTTCGAACTGGTCGGGGACGAGCTCCGGGCCGACCGGCAGGTGCTGGAGCGCCTCGCCGATCCGCTCCGCCAACTGCTCGTCAACGCCGTCCACCACGGGCTCGAGTCCCCCGAGGAGCGCCAGGCCGCGGGCAAGCCCCGCACCGGGCGCGTGTCGCTCCGGGCGCGGATCAAGGAGAACACCCTGGAGTTCACCGTCGAGGACGACGGGCGCGGCGTGGACTGGCCGGCCGTCCACCGCCTGGGGGTGGAGCGGGGCCTCATCCCCGCCCGGTCGCCGGCCGAACCCGACCGGCTCCGCTCGATCCTGTTCTCCGACGGATTCGGGACCGGGTCGTCCACCGACCTCATCTCCGGCGACGGAAGCGGCCTGGCAGCGATGGCCGAGGCCGTCGAGTCGCTGCACGGCACGTTCACCTTCGAGACCACCCCGGGGAAGGGCACCACGGTCGTGCTCTCGGTGCCGCTGTCCCGTGCCCTCCAGGATGCCGTCCTGATCCGCGCCGCCGGCCAGCAGTGGGGCATCCCCGAGATCGCCGTGCTCGGCACCACCAGCCTGGCGGCGGTGGGCGCCGATGGCGGCCTCCCCGGCGAGGTGGAGTGGCAGGGCGTCACCGTGCCGGTGCACTCGTTCGCCGGCCTCGCCGGGTTGAGCGGCCCGGGCACCCCGACCAGCCTGCTGGTGGTGTCCAGCCCCGGCGGGCCGGTGGGCCTGGCCGTGGACGGCGTCATCGGCGCCCGCCAGATCGCGGTGCGGGAACTGGGGCCGCTGCTGTCCTCGGTGCCGCACCTGACCGGCGCCGCCCTGCTGGGCGGCGGAGACTTCGTGGTGCTGGTGGACCCGGTCCGCCTGGTGGCCCGCGCCGGCGAGGCGCAGGGCGACGGCGGCACCGGCGACGAGACCCGCACCCGGGTGCTGGTGGTGGACGACTCGCTCGGCGTCCGCCAGGTGGTCGGCAGCGCTCTCGGGTCCGCCGGGTTCGCGGTGGCCCTGGCGGCCAGCGCCGACGAGGCGCTCGCCCACCTGGACGACCACGAGGTGGATGCGATCGTCCTCGACTACGTCCTGCCCGAGATGGACGGCGCCACCCTCGCCCGCACCATCCGCTCGCTCGGCATCGACGCCCCGATCGTGGTGCTGTCCGGCCTCGCCACCCCGCGCGACCAGGCCCTGGCGCTGCAGGCGGGCGCCGACCTCTACTTCGACAAGGACGACGTCCGCAAGGGCGCGCTCGCCGAGGCGCTGCACCGCCTGGTCAAGGCGCACGCCGTCGCGTAGGCCCCGGCCGGCCCGGTCACGGCCGGTTCGTATACTCCGCCCCCGTGACCGAGTCCCCGCTGTTCGCCGATCTCAACCCCACCCAGCGCGAGGCCGTCGCCGCCACCGAGGGCCCGGTGCTGGTGGTGGCGGGCGCCGGGTCGGGCAAGACGCGGGTGCTCACCTACCGCATCGCCCACCTGATCGGCGACCTCGACGTGTCGCCGTACTCGATCCTGGCGATCACCTTCACCAACAAGGCCGCCGACGAGATGAAGCAACGGGTGGCGGCGATGGTGGGCCGGGTGGCCCGCGGCATGTGGGTGTCCACCTTCCACAGCGCCTGCGTCCGCATCCTCCGCCGGGAGGCCCACCGCCTGGGGTACCGCTCGTCGTTCAGCATCTACGACGACATCGACGCCCGCCGCCTCGTCGAGTACTGCGTTCGCGACCTGGACCTCGACCCCAAGAAGTTCCCTCCCAAGCAGATCCGGGCCGCCATCAGCAGGGCGAAGAACGAACTGATCGACTTCGAGTCGTTCGCCGCCCAGGACACCGGCCCCTACCACGAGCGGGTGTCCGACGTGTACCGCCTCTACCAGCAGCGGCTGCTGGAGGCATCCGCCATGGACTTCGACGACCTGCTGATGGTGACCGTCGAGTTGCTGGGGGCGTTCCCCGAGGTGCTGGCCGAGTATCAGCGCCGTTTCCGCTACATCATGGTGGACGAGTACCAGGACACGAACCACGCCCAGTACCGCCTGGTGCAGATGCTGGCGGCGGGCCACCGCAACGTGTGCGTGGTCGGCGACAGCGACCAGAGCATCTACGCCTTCCGCGGCGCCGACATCCGCAACATCCTGGAGTTCGAGCGCGACTACCCCGACGCCCGCATCGTCGTGCTCGACCGCAACTACCGCTCCACCCAGACGATCCTGGACGCCGCCAACGCCGTCATCGGCAACAACTCGGGCCGCACCCCCAAGCACCTGTGGACCGACCTCGGCTCCGGCCACCCGATCACCCTGTACCGCGCCGAGGACGAGCACGACGAGGCGTCGTTCATCGCCGAGACGCTCGCCGCGCTCGAGGAGGAGGGCGTGCCGCCGTCGGCGGCGGCCGTGTTCTACCGGACCCATGCCCAGAGCCGTGTGATCGAGGAGATCTTCGTCCGCTACGGCGTGCCGTACCAGGTGCTGGGGGGCCCCAAGTTCTACGACCGGCGCGAGGTGAAGGACGTGCTCGCCTACCTGCGTGCGCTGGTGAACCCCGACGACACGGTGGCCATGAAGCGCATCGTCAACGTGCCCAAGCGGGGCATCGGCCTCACCAGCATCGGCCACGTCGACCGCCTCGCCGAGGCGGAGGAGGTCACCTTCGCCGAGGCGCTCGAACTGGCCGGCGACCACCCGTCCCTCACCGCCCGGGCCAAGAAGTCCATGGCGGAGTTCGTGGCGATGGTGGAGCAGCTGCGGGTGCGGGCGGGGGAGGGGCCCCGTGCTGCGCTCGAGGCGGTGATCCAGGTGACCGGGTACCAGGCCGAGCTGGAGGCCGAGGGCTCGCTGGAGTCGCTGAGCCGCATCGAGAACCTGCGCGAGTTGCTCACCGTGGCCGAGGAGTTCGAGGCCACCGGCCCCGTCGGCACCGCCCGCGACGAGGAGTGGGAGGACGCCGACGGCATCCGGCGTCTGGAGATGTTCCTGGAGTCGATCAGCCTGGTGTCGGACATCGACGACCTCGACGACGCCTCCGGCGTCGTCACCCTGATGACGCTCCACAACGCCAAGGGCCTGGAGTTCCCGGTCATCTTCATCGCCGGGATGGAGGAGGGCGTGTTCCCCCACATGCGCTCGCTCGGCGACCCCACCCAGCTCGAAGAGGAGCGGCGCCTCTGCTACGTGGGTGTCACCCGGGCCATGGAGCGGCTCTACCTGTCGCTCGCCACCACCCGCAACCTGTGGGGAGCCACGAACTACAACTCGCCCAGCCGGTTCCTGCGCGAGATCCCCGAGACGCTCGTCGAGGTGGCCGGCAAGCGGCGGCGCCGCGCCGACCGGGAGTCGGTCGACTCCCCCGCTCCCCGCCTGGAGGGGTCGGCGGTGGTGCCCGGCGACCGGGTGCGGCACCGGCAGTGGGGCAAGGGCACCATCGTGGAGCTGGCGGGGTCGGGCGAGCGGGCCGAGGCGATCGTCGACTTCGACGAGCGGGGCCGCAAGCGCCTGCTGCTCGCCTGGGCGCCGCTGGAGCGGGTCTAGGGGCCCCCGGGGCCGGGGAGGCCCGTCCGGTGGGGTAACCTCCGTTCCGGCATGCCCCGTCGCATTCTCATCGCCAAGCCCGGCCTCGACGGCCACGATCGCGGTGCCAAGGTGATCGCCCGCGCCCTGCGGGACGCCGGCTGCGAGGTGATCTACTCGGGCCTCCATCAGACCCCGGAGCAGATCGTGGAGACCGCCATCCAGGAGGACGTCGGAGGCGTCGGCCTCTCGGTGCTCTCCGGCGCCCACATGACGCTGTTCCCGCGGGTGGTGGAACTGCTGGCCGAACGCGACGCCGCCGACATCGTGGTGTTCGGCGGGGGGATCATCCCGGAGGACGACATCGGCGTCCTCGAGACCCGGGGCCTGGCCGCCATCTTCACGCCCGGGACGCCTCTCACCGAGGTCGTGGACTGGGTGGAGGCGCACGTTCCCGAGCACTGAGGGTAGGTGACCCGTGGACCTCTTCGAGTACCAAGGGAAGACACTGTTCGCCCGGATGGGGGTGCCGGTCCCGCAGGGATCGGTCGCCCGCACGCCGGAGGAGGCGAGAGCGGCCGCCGAGGAGATCGGCGGCCGCGTGGTGGTGAAGGCGCAGGTCCAGGTGGGCGGGCGCGGCAAGGCCGGCGGCATCAAACTGGCCGACGGGCCCGACGAGGCCGCCGCCCACGCCGAGGCCATCCTGGGCATGGACATCAAGGGCCACACCGTCGGGGTGCTCTGGATCGAGCAGGCGTCCGACATCGCCGCCGAGTGGTACGTCTCGTTCACACTCGATCGGGGTGCCAAGCGGCACCTGGCCATGGTCAGCGCCAAGGGCGGCATGGACATCGAGGGCGTCGCCGCCGAGGACCCCGACGCGGTGGTCAGGCTGCACATCGACCCGGTGATCGGCCTCACCGAGTGGCAGGCGCGTGCACTGGTCTACCGGGCCCGCCTGGACCGCCCGGCGGCCCGGGCGGCCGCCGCGACGCTCCTCAAGCTGTACCGGGCGTTCGTCGACCTGGACTGCGACCTCGTGGAGGTGAACCCCCTCATCCTCACCGGCACCGGCGAGGTCGTGGCCCTCGACAGCAAGGTGACCCTCGACAGCAACGGCTTCTTCCGCCACAAGGACTTCGAGGACTTCCGGGAGGCGTTCACCGAGGACCCCATCGAGAAGCTGGCCAGGGAGGCCGGGCTCAACTTCATCAAACTGGACGGCACGGTGGGCATCATCGGCAACGGCGCCGGCCTGGTCATGTCCACGCTGGACGTGGTCTCGCTGGTCGGCGGTGCCGCAGCCAACTTCCTCGACGTGGGCGGCGGCGCCGGGGCCGACACCATCCGCAACGCCCTCGACGTGCTGACGAAGGACGAGGCGGTCGCCTCGGTGCTCATCAACATCTTCGGGGGCATCACCCGCTGCGACCTGGTGGCCCAGGGCATCGTCGAGGCGCTCGGCAGCCTCGACCTGCCGTGGCCGATCGTGGTGCGCCTCGACGGCACCAACGCCGAGGAGGGCAGGGCGATCCTCGCTGCGAACGCCGACGAGAAGGTGGTGCCGGCGGCGACCATGCGGGAAGCGGCCGAGAAGGCCGTCGAGTTGGCGGGAGGTGCGTGAGATGGCGATCTACGTCGACGAGTCCACGAAACTGGTCGTCCAGGGCCTGACCGGGCGGGAGGGCGGCTTCCACGCCTTCCGGAACCGCGACTACGGCACCGACCTGGTGGCGGGCGTCACCCCGGGCAAGGGCGGCACCGAGGTGCAGGGCGTCCCGATCTTCGACACCGTCTCCGAGGCGGTGGAGGCCACCGGAGCCAACACGGCGATGACCTTCGTCCCGCCGCCGTTCGCCGCCGACGCGGTGCTGGAGGCGGCGGCGGCCGAGGGCATCCGCCTCATCGTGTGCATCACCGAGGGCATCCCCGCCCAGGACGAGGCGCGGGTCTTCAACTACCTGCAGCAGACCACCCGCACCCCCCTCATCGGCCCCAACTGCCCCGGCGTGATCTCGCCCGGCAAGGCCAACGTCGGCATCATGCCGCACGAGATCACCCTCCCCGGCCCGGTCGGGGTGGTGTCGCGCTCCGGCACGCTCACCTATCAGGCGGTCCACGAGTTGACGACCCGCGGCATCGGCCAGACCACGTGTGTCGGCATCGGCGGCGACCCCGTGCCCGGCACCTCGTTCGTGGACGTCCTGGAGCGCTTCCAGGCGGACGACGAGACCGAGGCGATCGTGCTGATCGGAGAGATCGGCGGCAACGCCGAGGAGCAGGCGGCCGAGTTCATCGCCGCCGAGGTGACCAAGCCGGTGGTGTCCTACATCGCAGGCGTCACCGCCCCGCCCGGGAAGAAGATGGGCCACGCCGGCGCCATCATCAGCGGGTCGAGCGGCACCGCCCAGGCCAAGCAGGAGGCGCTCGAGGCCGTCGGGGTGACCGTGGTGACCGACCCGACGTCGATCGGCGAGGCGGTCGCCTCGTTGAGCTGAGCGGCCTGGTCCGCAGGAGGGGTGGTCCGGGGGACTAGCGTCGGCATCGATGAACTTCCCGGCGCGCCCCCGCTTCAGCTGGCCGAGCTCGGGGCCGTTGATCATCGGCATCGGCGGGGGGTCCGGGTCGGGCAAGACCACCATCTGCGAGACCATCGTCGAGGAGATCGGGGCCGAGCGCGTCGGCCTCATCCAGCACGACGCCTACTACCTGGACCAGTCGCAGCTGCCGCTGGAGGAGCGCGCCAAGGTCAACTACGACCACCCCGACTCCCTGGAGACGGCGCTCCTGGTGGAGCACCTGCGGGCGCTGCTGGGCGGGCACAGCATCGACCGGCCCACCTACGACTTCACCGTCCACAACCGGGCGGCCGAGACGGTGCGGGTGGCGCCGGTCCCGGTGCTGATCGTCGAGGGCATCCTGGTGCTGTACGAACCGGCGCTGCGGGAGTTGATGGACCTGAAGATCTACGTGGACACCGATGCCGACCTGCGGGTGGTCCGCCGCCTCGGCCGCGACATCCAGGAGCGGGGCCGCTCGTTCGAATCGGTGCGCGATCAGTACCTGGACACGGTGCGGCCCATGCACCTGCGTTTCGTGGAGCCGTCCAAGCGCTACGCCGACATCGTGATCCCCGAGGGGTACAACCTGAATGCGGTGGCCACCGTCGTCTCGATGATCCGAGAGGTGCTCCGCAGCAGGTGAGGGCGGCGATCCCGGCCGGGTGCCTCGGCGCGCCTGCGATAATCGCACCACCCCGACGCCGAGCGAGGAGCCCGCGACCATGGCCACTGCGATCACGATGGGGCCGGACGGCCTCCAGGTGCCCGACGACCCGATCATCCCCTTCATCGAGGGCGACGGGATCGGGCCGGACATCTGGGCGGCGGCGGTGCGGGTGTTCGACGCCGCCGTCGAGCAGGCGTACGGCGGGGCGAAGCAGATCGCCTGGCACGAGGTGCTCGCCGGCCAGAAGGCGTACGACGCGACGGGGGAGTGGCTCCCTCAGGCGACCATCGACGACTTCGAGGAGTACCTGGTCGGCATCAAGGGCCCGCTGACGACGCCGGTGGGCGGCGGCATCCGCAGCCTCAACGTCGCCATCCGCCAGATCATGGACCTGTACGCCTGCGTGCGGCCGGTGCGCTGGTACCGCGGCGTGCCGTCCCCGGTGAAGGCGCCCGAGAAGGTGGACATGGTCATCTTCCGGGAGAACACCGAGGACGTGTACTCCGGCAAGGAGGTGGAGGCCGGCACCGCCGAGGGGGCCAGGATGCGCGAGTTGCTGGCCTCCGAGTTCGGGTGGGACCTGCCCGAGGACACCGGCATCGGCATCAAGCCGATCTCCGAAGGGGGCACCAAGCGCCTGGTGCGGGCCGCCATCCGCTACGCCCTCGCCAACGGCCGCAAGAGCGTCACCCTGGTGCACAAAGGCAACATCATGAAGTTCACCGAGGGCGCCTTCCGCACCTGGGGCTACGAGCTCGCCGCCGACGAGTTCGGCGACACCACGGTGTCGTGGGAGGCGTGCGGCGGCGACCCCGGCGACAAGGTGCTCATCAAGGACTCCATCGCCGACGCCTTCCTGCAGCAGATCATGACCAGGGCCGACGAGTACGACGTGATCGCCACCATGAACCTGAACGGCGACTACATCTCCGACGCCCTGGCGGCCCAGGTGGGCGGCATCGGCATCGCCCCCGGCGGCAACATCAACTACGACACCGGCCACGCCGTGTTCGAGGCCACGCACGGCACGGCGCCCAAGTACGCCGGGCAGGACAAGGTGAACCCCGGCTCGGTCATCCTGAGCGGGGTGCTGATGTTCCGCTACCTCGGCTGGACCGAGGCCGCCGATCTCATCGAGGCCGGCATCGAGGCCGCGATCGGGGACAGGATCGTCACGTACGACTTCGCCCGCCTCATGGACGGCGCCACCGAGGTGAAGACCTCGGAGTTCGCCGACGCCGTGATCGAGCGGATGAGCGTCTAGTCAGCCAGACACGAATCGAGAGGGAGGAACGGACCCCATGAGCAAGGTGACCATCGTCGGCGCAGGCAAGTACGGGTCGACGACCGTCCAGCGGGTGGCTGCGGCCGACATCGCCGACGAAGTGGTGATGACCGACATCGTGGAGGGCCTCCCGCAGGGCCTGGCCCTCGACATGAACCAATCGAGGCCGCTGGAGCGCTACCGCACCAAGGTGATCGGCACCAACGACTACGCCGACACCGCCGGCAGCGACGTGGTGGTGATCACGGCCGGGCTGCCCCGCAAGCCCGGCATGAGCCGCATGGACCTGCTCGAGGTGAACGCCAAGATCGTCGCCGACGTCACCCGCGAGATCATGACGTACAGCGAGGCCCCGGTGATCATCGTGGTCACCAACCCGCTCGACCACATGACCACCCTGGCGGCGGAGGTTTCCGGCCTCGACCGGAACCGGGTGATGGGCCAGGCCGGCAATCTCGACACCGCCCGGTTCGCCCACTTCATCTCGGAGGCGGCCGGCGCCGACGTCCTGGACGTCGAGGCCCTGACGCTGGGGAGCCACGGTCCCACCATGGTGCCGGTGCCCTCGCAGTGCTTCGTGGGCGGCACCCCGGTCACCGAGGCGCTGGACGCCGAGACGCTGGCGTCGCTCGTCGAGCGCACCAGGGGCGGCGGCGCCGAGATCGTCGGACTGCTGAAGACCGGGAGCGCCTACTACGCCCCCTCGTCGGCGGCGGCCAAGATGGTGAAGGCGGTGCTCACCGACTCCGGCGAGAAGATGCCGGTGTGCGCCTGGACCACCGGCGAGTACGGCATCGAGGGCGTGTACCTGGGCGTCCTGGCCACGATCGGGGCCGGCGGCGTGAAGGAGATCGTCGAACTGGACCTCACCGCGGACGAGCTGTCGGCGCTGCGCGGCGCCGCCGGGGCGGTGGCGGAGAAGGTCGAGGAGCTCCACGGGCTCGACCTGGGCTGATCGGCACGCCGCGCAGGCGCGAACGGCCTTGCGAAACAAGGGAATCTGCGCGCTCTGAGGGGTTTGGGGTGCTAGGGTTACAACGTTGTAGTTCACCCGGGAGGGGAGCAGCCGAATGAACAAGAAGGACCTGATCGACGCGGTAGCCGAGAAGACCGGCGCCACGAAGGTCGACGCCGCTGCCGCCGTCGATGCGGTGTTCGAGGCCATCGAGGGCGCGATGATCGCCCGCGACAAGGTCGCGATCGCCGGGTTCGGCAACTTCGAGGCGCGCTTTGTGGCGGCCCGCATGGCCCGCAACCCCCAGACGGGTGCGCAGGTGCCGGTGGCCGCCCACCACGCCGCCAAGTTCAAGCCCGCGTCGGCCCTGAAGGACGCCGTCCGCTAGGGCGCGTTCGCAGACGAACCAGACACACCACGAGGGCGCACCTGCGGGTGCGCCCTCGTCGTGGTGGCCCCCCGGAGGGGGCGGTGCGGTGGTCTAGAACTCGACGTCGACGGCCGAGGCGGCCTCGGCGAACTTGGTGAACACCGCCTGGTTCATCATGATCTTCGCCATGTTGCCGGAGACCTTCATCTTGCCGGTCATGAAGGCCATCTGGACGTTCGTCTCGCCCTTGGCGATGGCCACGGCGGTCTCGTAGTCGTTGGTGATGGTGGCGTCCGGGTCGTCGTACGGGCCGGCACCGGCCTCGAGCGCGCCGTCGGCGATGGCGAGGTAGTAGGAGGCCTCGGTGCCCTCCGGGGCGTCGGTGGTGTCGAACTGCAGCGTGAGGTCCACGCTGGCGATCGCGCCGGTGAACTCGTCGTTCGCGTTGCAGGCCTCGGTGAGGGCGTTCAGCCACTCCGTGGTGAGGAACTTGGCCAAGTCTGGCTCCTTTCGGTCTCCTCCGGCCCGCCGCCGGAGGGCGGGGACCGTGGGTTCGCTGCCGCCGATCCTAGTGATCTGGCGGGGCCAGTCTTGAGCGTTCGCTCAAATCACGCCCGCGGTGCGGAGCGCCGCGGCGATCTCGTCGAGCACCTCCGGCCCCGGCATGGCCAGCGGGGCCCTCGTGACGCCGGTGTCG
>JAHLKU010000088.1 GCA_020444505.1 Actinomycetota bacterium
CCATCGGACCCATCACTCATCGTCCGGCCATGTTAACCACGGCCCGGCGCGGCCCCGAACGCGGAGCGCCCCGGACGAGGTGAGGCCGGCGCGAACACGACCCAGGACACCAGCCGACGGACGAGGGAAGGCCGGCGCCGAAACGCCAGACGACACGAGACCCCGGGACGAGGGAAGGCCGGCGCCGAAGCGCCGGCCTTTGTTCCCCTTCCTCACCGACCGGCCGGGACCGAGCCGGCCGGTGGATCCTCCCGTTGTCAGCCCTCGAGGAGGTTCGCATGGATCGCTCCATGCGCCGCCACCGTACGTCACCAGGGCGCGCAGAACAACCACTATGCGTGAGATCGCAGTGTCATTCGCCCACGGCAGCGTGGACTAGTCCGCCGCTCCGGTCAGGCGCTGCGCTCCTCGCGCTCCTTGCCCAACTCGGTGATGGGGATCAGCGTGGGGAGCACCCGCTCCCGGACGACGCCGGCGTCGATGACCACCCTGGCCACGTCGGTGCGCGACGGCAGGTCGTACATCGTGTCGAGCAGCACCTCTTCGAGGATCGCCCGCAGGCCGCGGGCCCCGGTGCCCCGGAGCAGCGCCTGGTCGGCGATCGCCTGCAGCGCCTCCGGCTCGAACACCAGCTCGACGCCGTCCATCTCGAAGAACTTGGAGAACTGCTTGATGAGCGCGTTCTTCGGCTCCTCCAGGATGCGCAGCAGCGCCGGTTCGTCCAGTTCGTCCACGGTGGTCAGCACCGGCAGGCGGCCGACGAACTCGGGGATCAACCCGTAGGCGAGCAGGTCCTCGGGGAGCACCTGCTGCAGGGTGGCGGAGTCGCGCTGGCCGTCGCTGTGGGCATGGGCGTCGAAGCCGATCGCCCGCCGCCCGATGCGACGCTCGATGATGTGCTCCAGCCCGGCGAAGGCGCCGCCGCAGATGAACAGCATGTTGGTGGTGTCGATCTGCAGGAACTCCTGGTGGGGGTGCTTGCGGCCGCCCTGCGGCGGGACCGACGCCACCGTGCCCTCCAGGATCTTCAGCAGCGCCTGCTGGACGCCCTCGCCGCTGACGTCACGGGTGATGGAGGGGTTCTCGGCCTTCCGAGCGATCTTGTCGATCTCGTCGATGTAGATGATCCCCGTCTCGGCCCGCTTGATGTCGAAATCGGCCGCCTGGATCAGCTTCAGCAGGATGTTCTCGACGTCCTCGCCCACGTAGCCGGCCTCGGTGAGGGCGGTGGCGTCGGCGATCGCGAAGGGGACGTTGAGCATGCGAGCCAGCGTCTGAGCCAGCAGCGTCTTGCCCGACCCGGTGGGGCCGACCAGCAGGATGTTGGACTTCTGGAGCTCGATGTCGTCCTTCTGGCGCTGGCCGGCACGCACCCGCTTGTAGTGGTTGTAGACGGCCACCGACAGGACCTTCTTGGCCCGATCCTGCCCGACCACGTAGTCCTCCAGGAACCCGAAGATCTCGGCGGGCTTGGGCAGCTCGGTCAGCGGCACCTCTTCGACGGTGGCGAGCTCCTCCTCGATGATCTCGTTGCAGAGATCGATGCACTCGTCGCAGATGTACACGCCGGGACCGGCGATCAGCTTCTTGACCTGCTTCTGCGACTTCCCGCAGAAGGAGCACTTGAGGAGATCACCGCCCTCACCGAACTTGGAGACCACGGGCCCGCTCCTCTCAGCCGACTGACTTGAGTTCGCGGCCCTCGATGACCGCGTCCACCACGCCGTACTCCTTCGCCTCCTTGGCGGTCATCCAGAAGTCCCGGTCGGTGTCGATGCGAATGCGTTCGAGGTCCTGCTTGGTGTGGCCGGCCAGCATCTGGTTCATCTCTTCCTTCACCCGCATGATCTCGCGGGCGTGGATCTCGATGTCCGTGGCCTGCCCCTCGAGCCCGCCGATGTGCGGCTGGTGCAGCATGATGCGGGCGTGCGGCAGGGCGTAGCGCTTGCCGTCGGTGCCGGCGGCCAGCAGCACCGCCGCCGCCGAGGCCGCCTGGCCCATGCAGTAGGTGGCGACGTCGGGCTTGATGAAGTGCATGGTGTCGTAGATGGCCATCAGCGACGTCATCACCCCGCCCGGCGAGTTGATGTACAGGGCGATGTCCTTCTCCGGGTCCTCGCCCTCCAGGTGGAGCAACTGCGCCATGATGAGGTTGGCGACGTTGTCGTCGATCGGCGTCCCCAGGAAGATGATCCGCTCCTTGAGCAGCCGGCTGTAGATGTCGAAGGCGCGCTCACCACGGCTGGTCTGCTCGATGACCGTGGGGATCGGCATGTAGTTCTCGATCTTCATTGCTCGTCCTCGTCGTCGGTTGCGGTCCCGGCGCCGCCGTCGGACTCCTCGTCCCCGGCGCCGGCGTCCGGCGGGTCGGCACGTTCGGGCTCCGGCAGCTCGATGACGTCCCCGTCGGCATCGACGGGAACGGCCAGTTCGACCAGCCGCGTCCTCGCCTTCTCGCGGAGGATATCACCGGCGAGTGCCTGTTCCCGACCACCCTCTTCGAGGGCCTCGCGATAGTCCTCGACGGAGACCCCCGCCGCTGCGGCCAGTTGCAGCACCGCCGCGGTGACCTCGTCGTCCGCCACCTCGAGCCCCTCGGCGGCGGCGACGCCGTCCAGCAGCAGGCGCGTCTTCAGGTTCCGGGACGACCGCTCCCGCAGGTCGGCGATGAATGCGTCCTGATCCTGCCCGCTCAGCTGCAGGTACTGCTCGATGCTCACACCCCGCTGCGACAGCTGGTGGGCGAAGTTGTGGAACACCGCCTCCATCTCGGCGTCCACCAGCGCCTCGGGCAGCTCGACGTCGAGATCGGCGATCAGGTCCTCGACGAGCCGCTCGGCGAGCACCATCCGGGCGCTGCTCGCCTTCATGGCCGCCAGGTCCTCGGCGAGCTGCTCGCGCATCTCTGCCACCGTCTCGAACTCGGAGACCTCGGCCACCCACTCGTCGGTCAGTTCGGGGAGCCGCTTCGCCTTCACCTGCTTCACCAGCACCCGGGCGACTGCCTCCTCCGGCTCGCCGTCCGGCACCGGGAGCGTCGTGTCGAACTCCTCGATCGACCCGGCCTTCGACCCCCGCAGCGGGATGTCGAGGCCGTCCAGCAGGCGCCCCGACCCCACCTCGTACAGCATGTCGTTGACGATGTCGTCGCCGCCGGCACGGGCGATGTCGATGAGCACGTAGTCGCCGTCCACCGCCTCCCGGTCCACGTCGTCCAGTTCGGCGAACTGGTCGCGCACCCGGTCGATCCGCTCCTGCACCTCGCCCTCTTCGAGGTCGGGCCGGTCGATCTCGATCTCCCGGCCCCGGTAGTCCGGCAGCGACGCCGGCTCCGGCCACATGGTCACCAGGACGTCCACCTCGACCCCCTCGTCGGTGTCGCGGATGTCGCGGACCCGGGGGGCGACCGCCGGCTCCAGGCCGGCGTCGGTGATGGCATCGGCGACCACGGTGGGGAGCGCCTCGTCGATGGCCTCCCGCCGCAGCGTCTCGCTGCCGACCACCTTCTCGACCACCTGGCGCGGGGCCTTGCCGGGACGGAATCCCTTGATCTTGACCTCTCCGGACAGCTTCCGGGCGGCCCTCGCCTCGGCCCTGGAGAGCACGTCGCCGGCGATCGTGACGGTCAGGACCTGCTCGAATGGCCCGGCATCACGCGTGTCAGTCACGATGGGACTCCTCCCGGTGCAGACGAACGAGACGGCACGAGCCGCCTCGCATTCGGGGTGACCGAGGGGACTCGAACCCCCGACCTCCAGGGCCACAACCTGGCGCTCTAACCACCTGAGCTACGGTCACCAAGACGCACCGGCGCCCCCGGAGGGATTCGAACCCCCGACCAAGAGCTTAGAAGGCTCCTGCTCTGTCCACTGAGCTACAGGGGCACGAACGGGCACCGGCCCGCTCGAGCGGGTGAAGGGAGTCGAACCCTCGCCGCCAGCTTGGAAGGCTGGAGCTCTACCGTTGAGCTACACCCGCAGCGCGGCCAGCAGTGTAACGGTCGGGCTGGCCGGATTTGAACCGACGACCCCCTGCTCCCAAAGCAGGTGCGCTACCAAGCTGCGCCACAGCCCGCTGCGACATTGTGCCATGCCGCCGGGGGTCACCCCCTGCCATCGGCACGCCGGAGCACGGCCCTGAGCACCCTCCCCACCGCCGGCCGCAGGCCGTTCCGGTAGACGTGGCGGGCCCGACCGGACGGCGTCGGCGGGAACGCCCGTATCCGCACGTGCGGCACCGTCCGGGCGGCCCAGTGCATCTTGTACGGCTCGTCGCTGCCCAGCAGGTCGAACGTGCGGGCCCCCTCGGCCACCAGCGCCTCCATCACCCGGGGCCGCAGCACCTGGCCCGGTGACGACCCCGAGGCGTCCTCCCGGTAGCCGAGCTTCAGGTTCACCGCGGCATCCCCTCGCAGCAGGTTCCACTCGAAGGCGACGGGATGTCCCCCCGGCTCCCGCAGCAGGGCGATCCGCAGCCACCCCCGCGAGGCGGCGGCGCCGGCCAGTGCCGTGTAGAACGCCCGGTTCGCCGCCGTCGAGGCGATGCCGGTCCCCTCCCGGTGGGCCCAGGACGCCTCCGACACCGCAAAGGCATCGGCCGCAGCGGCGGCGTCGGCGTGCATCTCCGCCGTGAGGCCGGCCGCCTCGGCCTTGCGGCCCTTGCGCCGCAGCGTGGCGGCGAACGACCGGCTCACCAGACCGTCGAGCCCGGCGGGGTCCTCCGGCAGGTCCACGATCGGCGACCGCATCCACGGGGTGACGCGCCGACCGATGCCCACCGCTCCCATGGCGTCCGCCGTCCACCCGGTCGGCGCGGCTTGCTCCGACAGCGGCCGGAGATCGAGCGAACGCCATCTGCGGCCGATGTCCGCCAGGTGCCTGGCCACCGCCTCGACCGCCTCCCGGGAGTCGCCGGCCACCAGGGGCCCGGACCGGTCGGTGAACTCGTTCGACCACCCCTGCAGCCTCCGACCCCGGAAGGCCAGCGGGAACAGCGCCCGCAGCCGGCCCCCCTCGCTCGCCGCCACCAGGTGCATGCCGAGGCCGTCGCCGTAGGCGTCCCACCACGACAGCAGCCACTCCGGCGAGAGGAACACCGAGCCGTCGGGAGCCTCGCCGACCAGCGCGTCCCACTCGGGGCGCAGCGCCTCTGCGGCGGAGCGTTCGGTGATCACGTCGATGTGCATCGGCGGCCAGCGTAGGGGCGGTGGCGCCCCGGAGTCCGCATCACGCTGCGGCGACGCTACGCTATCCGGCGGGTCGCTAGCTCAATTTGGCAGAGCAACGGACTCTTAATCCGCAGGTTCGGGGTTCGAGTCCCCGGCGACCCACCAGCGCTCCACCCCCGAGACCTGGAACCGCGT
>JAHLKU010000008.1 GCA_020444505.1 Actinomycetota bacterium
GGCGCACCCGCCTACTCCAGGACGAAGATGTTGCGCTCGGCGCAGATCTCCTTCAACTGGTCGGGCCAGATGGTGACGCTCACCTCGCCCAGGTGGGCCTTCCGCAGCAGGTACATCCAGGTGCGCGACTGGCCGATGCCGCCGCCGATGCTGAGCGGGATCTCGTCGTTGAGGATCGCCTGGTGATAGGGCATGGCCAGGTTCTCGGTGAGCCCGGCCATCTCCATCTGCTCCACCAGGGTCTCCTTGGTCACCCGGACGCCCATCGAGGTCAATTCGTGACGGCGCCGGGTCACCGGGTTCCACACCAGGATGTCGCCGTTGAGGCCGTGGGCCGGGCGGCCGTCGGGCATCGTCACCGGGGTGACCCAGTCGTCGTAGTCGGCGGCCCGCATCTCGTGGGGGTAGCCGTCGGCGAGCGGGTACCCGACGCCGATGATGAACACGGCGGGGTGGTCCTGCAGGATGGCGGTCTCCCGCTGCTTGCGGGGCAGGTCGGGGTACGCCTCCAGGATCTCCTCGGCGTGCAGGAACGTCAGTTCCTCGGGGATCTCGGGGTAGCCGTCGGCGAGGCGCGGGTACATCTCCTGGACCAGGCGGCCCGCCCCCACGAGCACCTTCCAGATGCGCCCCACCACGTCGCGGAGGAACTCGAGGCTGCGGTCCGCGGGGGTGATCGCCCGCTCCCAGTCCCACTGGTCCACGTAGCAGGAGTGGTCGTGGTCCAGGAAGTAGTCCTTGCGGATCGCCTTCATGTCGGTGCAGATGCCCTCACCGGGGGCGCAGCCGAACTGGGCGAGGGCGGTCCGCTTCCACTTGGTGGCGGCCTGCACCACCTGGGCGTTGAGCCGGGGGTCGATGCCGAGGCCCGCGGGGAACTCCACCGGGGTCCGAGAGCCGTCGCGGTCCAGCATGTCGTTGACGCCGCTCTCACGGGTGACGATGAGCGGCACCTGCACCATCTTCAGGTTCAGTTCGCGGCACAGGCCCTCCTCGATGAAGGCCTTCGAGGCGTAGAGCGCCTCCATCGTCTCCATGGGGGTGAGCACCGAGCGGTAGTCGGCGGGGAGCGCCTTCGCCACCTCCTCGTAGGTGCTGATGCCGGGGCCGGCCAGGTCGGCCTTCTTGTCGCTCACGTCGGGAGCCTCCCAGATCGGGTACGCCTCGAAGGCTACGTGGCGGCCCCGCGTGCTGTGTCGCTCACGGCCACCCCGATGTAGGGTTCCGTCGGACCCCGATCGGGAAGGCACCTGTGACCCAGCCACTCGTGGAGTGCGTCCCCAACTTCTCCGAGGGGCGCGACCCCGCCGTCATCGCCCGCATCACCGACGCCATCGACGCCGTGGACGGCGTCACGCTGCTCGACGTGGACCCCGGCGAGAGCACCAACCGCACCGTCGTCACCTTCGTCGGGCCACCCGACGCGGTCGTGGAGGCCGCCGTGGGTGCCGGCATCACCGCCGCCGAATCCATCGACATGCGCTCTCACCACGGCGAGCACCCCCGCTTCGGCGCCATGGACGTGTGCCCGCTGGTGCCGGTCGCCGGGATCACGATGGACGAGGTGGCCGATCTCGCCCGTGAGGTGGGGCGCCGCCTCGGGGAGGCCGGCATCAGCGTGTACCTCTACGAGCACGCCGCCTCGGCGCCGCACCGCCGCAACCTCGCCGACGTGCGCGCCGGCGAGTACGAGGGCCTGCCCGACAAGCTGCAGGACCCGCAGTGGAGGCCGGACTACGGGCCAACGACCCGCAACGACCGGGCCGGCGCCACCGCGGTGGGGGCCCGGGGCTTCCTGATCGCCTACAACGTGAACCTCAACACCACCTCGACCCGGCGGGCCAACGCCGTCGCCTTCGACGTGCGGGAGCGGGGCCGCATCCGGCGCGACGGCGACCCCCTCACCGGCCCGATCGTCCGGGACCGCGACGGCTACCCCGAGTGGGTTCCCGGCAGCCTGCAGGCGGTGAAGGCGATCGGCTGGTACCTGGAGGAGTACGGGATCGCCCAGATCTCCATGAACCTCACCGACATCTCGGTGACGCCCATCCACACCGCCTTCGACGAGGTGTGCGACAAGGCTGCGGCGAGGGGCATGCGGGTGACCGGGTCGGAGATCGTCGGCATGGTGCCGCTGCGGGCCCTGCTCGACGCCGGCCGCCACTACCTCCGCAAGCAGCACCGCTCCACCGGAGTGCCCGACGAGCACCTCATCCACGTCGCGGTGCGGTCGCTGGGCCTCGACGACCTGGCGCCGTTCGACCCCGACGAGAAGATCATCGAGTACCGCCTCGGACCCCGCCACGGGCCGCTGGCCGCGGGCACCGTGGCCGGGTTCGTCACCGCCACCGCGTCGGAGGCGCCGGCGCCGGGAGGCGGCGCATCGGCAGCGCTGGCCGGGGCGCTGGGGGCGGCCCTGGGCGCCATGGTGGCCAACGTCGCCGCCCACAAGCGGGGCTGGGACGACCGCTGGGAGGAGTTCTCCGACTGGGCCGAGCGCGGCACCGCCCTCCACGGCCGCCTGCTGGCGCTGGCCGACGACGACACCGCCGCCTTCGACGCGGTGCTCGCCGCCCACCGCCTCCCGGCCGGCACCCCCGACGAGGAGCGTGCCCGCGCCGGGGCGATCGAGCGGGCGACGCTCGGTGCCATCGAGACTCCGCTGGCGGTGATGGAGGCCGCACTGGAGGCGTTCGAGGTGCTGACGGCGATGGCGGCAGAGGGCACCGAGTCGTCGGTGTCCGACGCCGGCGTCGGGGCGCTGCTGGCCCGCAGTGCCGTGCGGGGCGCCGGCCTGAACGTGCGCATCAACGCCGCCGGCCTCGCCGACCCCGGGGCCCTGCTCGACCGGGCGGAGGCGCTCGAGGCCGGGGCCGCCCGCGCCGAGGCGGAGGTGCTGGCGATCGTCGAGCGGCGGATCGCCGGGTCCTAGGCGCAGCCGATGGCCCGGCCCCTCCCCACCGGCCCGCCGCGGTTCACCGTGTTCGACACGCCGGTGCTGCGCTCCCTCCTGCGGGCCATGGCCGTCGCCCTGCTGTGGGCGAAGCGGTGGACCACCCACGTCCGGCTGCCCGAGGAGCCGGGATGGGTGGCGGTGGTCGCACCGCACACGTCGTTCTGGGACTTCCCCATCCTGATCTCACTGGCCCTCAAGCACCGCATCCGGGCCAACTGGCTGGGGACGCACACCCTGTTCCGGGGCCCGTTCCGCTACCTGTTCCGCTGGCTCGGCGGCATCCCGGTGGTGTCGCGCAGCGGCGGCAACAACCGGGTCGAGACGATCGTCGAAGCATTCCGACGCCACCCCGGGATGCAGATCGGCATCGCCCCCGAGGCGGGGCTCGCCGCGGTCACCCGGTGGCGATCGGGCTTCTACCACATCGCCACCGCCGCCGGGGTCCCGCTGCTGCTGGCGTACGCCGACTACGGGCGGCGGGTGGCCGGGGCCGACGAGTGGTTCACCCCGACCGGCGACCGGGCAGCCGACTACGAGCGTCTGCGCTCCTTCTACGCCGACAAGGCGCCCCGCCACCCCGACCGGTTCGCCCTGCCGGAGGTGTGATCAGCCCCGATCGCGATGCAGCGCCCCGAGGGCGATCTCCATCATGTCCCCGAAGGTGCGCTCCCGGTCCTCCGGCGTCATCGAGCGGTCCCGGCCCACCAGGTCGGACACCGTGACCACCGCCAGCGCCCGCACCCCGTGCTGGGCGGCCAGGCCGTAGAGGCCGGCCGCCTCCATCTCCACGGCGAGCACGCCCATGTCGACCAGCGTTTCGGTGTGGGCGTCGGCGTTGGGGAGGTAGAAGAGGTCGCCGGAGTGGATCACCCCGGTGCGGACCGCCGTCCCCCGCGCCTCGGCCTCCTCCACCGCAGCCCGCACCAGGCCGAAGTCGGCCACCGCGGCGAAGTCCATGCCCCCGTAGCGGCGCCGGTTGACCATGGAGTCGGTGGAGGCGCCGGTGGCCAGGATCACCTCACGCAGGCCCACCCCGGGGCCGATCCCGCCGCACGAGCCCACCCGGATGAGGCGCCTGGCTCCGTACACCTCGATCAACTCGCTGAGGTAGATGGATGCCGAAGGGATGCCCATGCCGGTGCCCATCACCGACACCGGCAGCCCGTCGTGCTCGCCGGTGAACCCCCACATGTTGCGCACCGCGGTCACCCGGCGGGCGCCGGTGAGGAAGGTCTCGGCGATGTACTCGGCGCGGCGGGGGTCGCCGGGCAGGAGGACCGCCTCGGCGAACTCGCCGTCGGCTGCGGAGATGTGGGGCGTCGGCATGGGCACCTCGCTTCAGGGAGTGCCCACGGTATCGGCTCGGCGTGCGCCGCGCCCTACGCCTGTGCGGCCAGCCATTCGGTGACGAGGCGGTCGAGCACCTCCAGCGGCAGTGAGCCGTACCCGAGGACCACGTCGTGGAAGGCGGGGAGGTCGAAGGCGTCGCCGAGCGCCTGCTCGGCGACGCCCCGCAGCCGCAGGATCTCGAGCATCCCGATCTTGTACCCGGTGGCCTGGGCGGGCAGCGCGACGTAGCGGTCCACCTCGTGGATCCAGCCCCCCATCGCCGACGCCATGTAGGACTGCGCCTGCTCGCGGGACCAGCCCATCGAGTGGATCCCGGTGTCGGTGACCAGGCGCACGGCCCGCAGCAGCTCCAGGTGCAGCCGCCCTGCGTCGCCGTACGGGTCGCCGTCGTACACGCCCAGTTCGGAGGCGAGGTACTCGGCGTACAGCGCCCACCCCTCGACGTACCCGTTGAAGTTCACCACCGCCCGCATCAGCGGAAGGCCGAGCTCGCGGGCCAGGGCGATCTGGAAGTGGTGCCCCGGCACGCCCTCGTGGTGCAGGATCGTCGGCATCCGGTAGCGGGGCACCGCCCCGCCGGCCGACCCCGCGTAGAAGGCGCCCGGCCTGCTGCCGTCGAGCGATGCCGGGCTGTAGAACCCTCCTCCGCCGCCGAACGAGCGGTCGGCCACGATGTCCAGCGGGGCCTCCGGCCGCAGCCCGAACACCGTGTCGTCGAGGTGCGGCTCCACCCTGGCGAGGTACTCCTCGTAGGTGGCCACCACCTCCGACCCTGCCACCGACCCGCCGTCGGCAGCGATCCGCGCCATGGAGTCGGCGAGGCTCTCGTCCTCCGGGTAGCCGAGCGCGTCGAAGATCTCCCCCAGCTCTCCCTGGATGCGGGCGACCTCGGCCAGCCCGATCTCGTGGATCTCGGCCGCGGTGAGGTCGGTGGAGGTCTCCCGGCGCAGCAGGTAGGCGTAGTAGGCGTCCCCGTCGGGCAGGCGCCACACCCCGGCGTCGTGGCTCGCCCCGGCGCCGAGCCGGCCCGCCTCGTCGATGAGCGCAGCCCAGGCGGGGACCAGCGACTCGGCCAGCGCCGCCGCCAGGTCGTCGAGCAGCCCGTCCCGCACATCGGGGTCGAGGCCGAGGGCGGCGGTGTCCTCCTCGAACCGGACGTAGATCTCGATGGCGGTGGGGTCCACGCTCGAGGGGTCGGGGGTCCGCATCCCCAGCTGGCCCATCATCGCCGAGCGGGCCATATCGAGGATGAAGTCGGGGGGCACGATGCCCATCGCCTCCCTGGCCCGCAGCCCCTCGAGCACCTGGGCGCCCTGCCTGCCGACCTCGCCGACCGCCGCCACGAAGTCCTCTGCGTCGGCGCGGGTCTCCAGCGGGAACGAGTCGGTGAAGTAGAAGAACGTGTTCCAGTGGTACGAGCCGAGCATGTGGTGGAGCGGGTACTCGTGGTAGGCGAACGGATGGCCCCGCACCAGGTCGTCCAGGTACCACTCGAACACGTCGTACGTCACCCGGTCGGCGTCCCCGAGCGCCTCCCGGTCGAAGACGCGGAGCCGATCGAGCACCGCCGACTCCAGCCCCATGGTCTCCTCCATGTAGGCGTCGGACATGTCGTCGAGGTGGGCGTTGTCGAGGCCGTACCGGCCGGCGATGCCCAGTTCGGTGAGGGTCTGGGGGGTGCGCTGCAGCAGCACGCCGAACGAGGCGTCCACGAACTCGCCGAACGGCAGCCCGTCCAGCCCGGCGAGCGGGTCGGCGGGGACGGTCGTGGTGGTCGTCGGTGCGTCCGTGGTCGCGGCCGCGACCGTCGTGGCCGTGGTGGTCGAGCCCATGGTGGTCGGTGCGGACTCCCCGCCCGAGCACCCTGCCGCCAGCACGGCCACTGCGAGCAACAGGGCCGCCGTCAACACCACCGTCCACCGTCGCATGGGGTCTCCCGGGTCGCGCGGCACCACGCTAGGCGATCGAGACCACCCGCCGGCCGTCGATGCGGTCGAACCGGATGCCGCGGGTGCGGGTACCGGACACCCGCAGCCCGGACACCCCGCCGGCGCCGTCCCGCTCGAACTGCACCAGGTACTCGACGGGGAAGTCGAGGATGGGCGTCCAGTCGTCCACGAAGGCGTCGGGGAACAGGGGGCGCAGCACGGTGTCCACGTACTTGTGGCGCCGCACCACCAGGCTCCCGCCGTCCACCGCGATCCACCAGACCACGCCCAGTTCCGGGCTCTCGTACCGTCCGGCGTAGCCGTCCAGCTGCTCCGGCGCGGGGGCGAACGGAGCCACGCGCCGGTAGGTGTAGGCCCGGTCGGGGGTGTCGAGCACCAGGCCGTCGCCGCCGATGCGCACCGTCACGCCGGGCTCGCTCTCGAAGGTGAACTCGCCGTCCCCGATCGGGATCATCTCCTGGCCCTGGTAGGTGAGCCCGGTCCCGGTGAACGGCACCTCGCGCACCGCCCGCCGGGTGGGGTCGTAGAAGGTCCCGGCGAGGGGCTCCAGGTCGTCCGCCGCCACCTCGACCCGCCGCGCCGCCGGCGTCGGCGGCAGCGCATGGAGGCCGTCCCCTGCCAGGTACAGGTCGGCGAGCTCCAGGGCCAGCTCCCTCGCGTTCCAGACGTAGTGGTTGCACAGCACTCCCACCGCCAGGCCGTCGTCGGGGAACCGGCACATCCAGGTGCAGTAGCCGCCGTGCTGGCCTCCGTGCTCCACGACGGCCCGGCCGCGGTGGGCGCTGCCGGGCCCCACCATCAGGCCGCCGGCGTAGCCCAGCACCGTGCCGTCGTCGAGGCGCCCCGGTTCGGTCATCCTCGCCATGACCTCCGGGCCGCCGACCCCGGCGGTGCCGAGGTTGGCCAGCCACGCCCCGAAGTCGGCGGCCGACGTGTACACGTTGGTCGAGCCGAGGGTGGAGTCGGTCAAGGGGAGGTTGCGCCACCGGCCGTCGTCGTCCCGGTAGTAGCCGAGCGCCCGGCCGGGCACCACCGTGAGCACGTCGTCCAGCACCCGCGTGTCGGCCATGCCGAGCGGCTCGAAGATCCGCTCCCTGGAGAACGCAGCGAGGCCGGTGCCCGACACCTCCGCCACCACCTCGGCGAGCAGCACGTAGTTCGAGTTGATGTACAGATGCTCCGAGCCCGGTGCGAACGACAGCTCCCGCTGGTCGTACAGCAGGCGGAGGCAGTCGGCCTGGGTGATGTGGTCGGTGAACCGCCAGCCCCCCAGCATGAGGAGCTCCGGGTACGTGCCCCGCAGCCCGGCGGTGTGGTGCAGCAGGTGGCGGAGCGTGATCGCGTGCCCGCAGTCGGCCAGGCGGGGCAGGTGAGTGCGGACGTCGTCGTCGAGCGACAGGGCGCCGTCGGCCTCCAGCAGCAGCACCGCGAAAGCGGTGAACTGCTTGGACACCGAGCCCAGGTTGAGCACCGACGACGGCGTCAGCAGCACACCCCGCTCCAGGTCGGCCGTCCCCCGGGCGGCGGCGAGTGTCTCCTCCCCGTCCCGCACCACCACCACGGCGCACCCGGGCGCGGCCGCGTCGAATCGGTCGAGCCACTGCTCGAGCCGGCGCCGATCGTCCATGCGGACCTCCTCGTGTCCCCCCAGTCTGCCGATCGGCGCCCCGCGACGGGCCGGCGGGGTTCACCGGATCTTCATCGAGGCGGCCTCCCGGCGTTCATGCCGTCCCGGTCTCATGGGGGCACCACGACGGGGCACGCGCCCCGAAAGGAGACCGACGATGGTCCGCAAGATCCTCACCGTGACGGCCGTGGTCGCCGTGCTCGCCGCCGTGCCGGCCGTGGCGCTGGCGGGCAACGGCCCCGGCGGCTCCGCCGGGACGTCCGCAGCAGCGCCCGTCGAGGACGGCACCGGCAACGCCCACGGCAACGGGTACCGCCACGGGTACGGCGACGGCACCGGCGACGGCACCGCGGCCGCCCCCTCCGACGGCACCGGCAACGCCTACGGCAACGGGTACGGAGACGGCACCGGTGTGTGCCTCCTCGACGAGCCCGGGCTGCCCACCGTCCTGTACGTCGAGTAGCGATGCAGACGGGAGGCTCCCCGGCCCCGCCGGGGCGCCTCCCTACCATCTGCCCATGGCACCCCAGCGCATCCTGGTCGTGGACGACGAGGCCAACATCCGCCGCATCGTGACCACCTACCTCCGGCGCGACGGCTTCGACGTGACCGAGGCGGTCGACGGCGAGTCCGCCCTCCGCGAGTTCGACCGCATCCACCCCGATCTGGTCATCCTGGACGTGATGATGCCCGGCATCGACGGCATCGAGGTGCTCCGCAGGATCCGGCGCCGCTCCGACGCGTACGTGATCATGCTCACCGCGCGCGCCGAGGAGACCGACCAGGTGATCGGCCTCACCGTGGGCGCCGACGACTACGTCACCAAGCCGTTCGGGGCCAAGGAACTGGTGGCGCGGGTGAAGGCGGTGCTCCGCCGCTCCCGCGACGCCGGGCCCGGGGCCGGCGACGACGAGGTCTTCGACCTGGGCGGCCTGGTCGTGGACACCGCCCGCCGCGAGGTGCTCCGGGACGGCGACCCGGTCACCCTCACCGCCCTGGAGTTCGATCTGCTCGCCGCGATGGCGGCTGCACCGGGGCGGGTGTTCAGCCGGCGCCAGTTGCTGGAGCGGGTGTGGGGCTGGGACCACGTCGGGGACGACCGGGTGGTGGACGTCCACATCCGCAAGCTCCGCAAGGCCCTCGGCGACGACGCCACCGACCCCCGCTTCGTCGCCACCGTGCGGGGCGTCGGCTACAAGGTGGTCGCCGCCCGATGAGGCGGCGCAGCCTGGCCTTCCGGCTCCTGGTCGCCAACCTGATGGTGGTCGCCGTCGGGGCGCTGGCGTTGTTCGCCACCGCCCGCCTGCTGGGCCCCCAGTTGTTCCACCACGAGGTGCAGCAGATCGGCCAGCGCGCCGGGTGGGGCGGAGGCCAGGGCCAGGGCGGCGAGGGACGGGGAGCCGCGGTGATCGAGGAGGAACTCGACGCCGCCTTCACCGGCTCACTGACCGCGGCGCTCGGCGTGGCACTGGCGGCCGGCGTGGCGGCCAGTGCGGTGGCCGCCGTCTTCGTGTCCCGCCGGCTGCTGCGCCCGGTGTCCCGGATGGGCGATGCCGTCCGCAGCATGGCCGAGGGCCACTACGACCGCCGGGTCCCCGAGCCCCGTGAGACCGAACTGGCCTTGCTCGCCGCCGACGTCAACGAGTTGAGCGCCACCCTGGAGGCCACCGAAGACCGGCGGGCGCGACTCGTGTCCGACCTGTCCCACGAGCTCCGCACCCCCATCACCGCACTCGACGGGTTCCTCGAGGGCCTGAGCGACGGGGTGTTCACCGCCGACGCCGCCACCATCGAGGCGATGCGCTCGGAGACCCGCCGGATGCAGCGGCTGGCCCGCGACCTGGGGGCGCTGTCGCGATCGGCAGAGGAGGCGTTCGACCTCGATCGGGAGCCCGCCGACCTGGGCGTGATCGCCTCCGCGGCGGCGCGGGCCGTGCGCGCCGCCGCCACCACCCGGGACGTCGAGGTGGCCGTGGCAGACCTCCCACCGATGCCGGTGGACGTGGACGTCGACCGGATGGGCCAGGTGTTCACCAACCTGCTCGCCAACGCCGTCCGGCACGCCGCGGCGGGGGGACGGGTCGACGTGACCGGCTCGGCGGCCGGCGGCGTCGCCGCCGTCACCGTGACCGACGACGGCGACGGCATCACGCCCGAGGACCTCCCCCGGGTCTTCGACCGCTTCTACCGCGGTGCGGGGCACGAGCCGGCGGGTGGCGCCGGCATCGGCCTCACCATCGCCCGGGGCCTGGCGCGCGCCCACGGCGGCGACGTGACCGCCGCCTCCGACGGCGCCGGCCGGGGCGCCTCGTTCACCGTCACGGTGCCGTTGCGGACCTGAGCGGCCTTCATCGCATCTTCACGGGACCGGCCGCCGGGGGTTCATCGCCCCGTCGTTGCATGGGGAGTACCACAGAGCAGAAAGGCACCCCGATGCGATCCCGCACCACCATCCTCGCCCTGACCCTGGCGGCGGCCGTCGCCACCGCGTCCTGCGCCGGCGCTGCGGCGTCGCCCCGGGCCGCCGACCCGGCTGCGGCCCCGGCTGCCGCCGCGGACGCCACCCTGGCGGCACCGGAGGCCCCCGCCGCCGAGGCGATCGCGCTCGCCGACGGCGAGCTCACCGACGCCGAGGCCGAAGGCCTGGTCTTCATGCGTGAAGAGGAGAAGCTGGCACGCGACGTGTACCTCGCCATGTACGAGCTGTGGGGCCTGCCGGTGTTCGACAACATCGCATCCGCCGAGCAGCAGCACACCGATGCGGTCCTCGGCCTGATCGAGGCGTACGGGCTCGACGATCCGGTCGCCGACGACACCCCCGGCGTGTTCACGAACCCCGACCTGGCGGCCCTCTATGAGACGCTCGTCGCCCGGGGCTCGGCCTCCCTGGTAGACGCCCTCACCGTCGGCGCCCTCATCGAAGACCTCGACATCGCCGACCTCCGGTCCTGGCTGGAGCGCACCGACGACCCCGCCGTCGAGCGGGTCTACTCCAGTCTCCTGGCCGGCTCGGAGAACCACCTGCGCGCCTTCGTCGGGCAGTTGGAGGAGCGGGGGTCCGGCTACGAGCCGACCTACCTGACCCCGGACGACGTCGAGGGGATCATGGCGGCCGGCGGCAGCGGCGGGCCCGGCGGCGGCGGGCGCGGCGGCCGCGGCAACGGCCGCAACCACTGACCGTCCTCCCCGAAGGGGCGGCGGGCACCGGCCCTCCGCCCCTTCGGCGCGTCAGGCCTCGACGACCAGATCGGCCTCGGAGCGGTCCCACATCGACGCGAACCGCCTGGCGATCACGAACAGCAGCGGCACCACCACCAGGTTGACGAGGCCGAGCAGCCGGAACACCCCCGGGTACCCCATGTTGTCGGTGAGCGCCACCACCGACTCGCCGGCGCCCATGCCGATGTTCGACATGGTCTGCAGGATGGCGAACATCGACGCTGCGATGCGGGTGTCGGTGATGCCCATGGCCATGGTCACGTAGGTGGTCCACTGCAGCCCGACGGCGATGCCCCAGAACGGCGCCAGCCACAGGATCGCCGCCTCCGTCGTCGCCAGGCTCAGCGCCAACCCGCCCAGCGTGACCGCGGCGATCGTCACCAGGGCGGCGGTCCGCCGGTCGAACCTGGACACCAGCGTGGCCACGCCGACGGCGCCGATCACCATCCCGACGCCCTTCAGGGTCCCGTACCAGCCGATGGTGGTGCCCGACGACGCCAGCTCCTCGTCCATGTACAGGGTCACCAGGCCCTCGATGCCCTGGAAGCAGAACCAGGTGATGACGAGGAAGAGGGCGAACAGCAGGTAGCGGGGCTGGACCATCGCCTTGAACGCCCGCCGGTCGAACGTGTGTGCCGGGGTGCGGTGCACCGGCTCCCTCACCCGGTTGACGTAGGCCAGGGGCACCAGCAGCAGCCCGGCCACCACCAGGAAGATCACCTGGTAGCCCACCTGATCGGCGATGACGCCGAACACCAGCGACAGCAGGATCAGCCCCAGCGCGCGGCCGCCCTGCATCCACGCCTGCACCCGTCCGTGGTCCTCGGGCACCACCACGTCGATCGCCAGGGCGTCGGCGGTGGTGTCGAACAGCGCCATGAAGAACGTGGCGGTGAGCACCATCGCCGCGATCAGCCCGAACGACTCCGACGGGTCGATGAAGTACGCGACGCCGAAGGCGATCGCGGTGCAGACCAGGCCGATCTGCATGTAGGGGACCCGGTGGCCGCGGCCGAACAGGTCGTAGCGGTCGGAGAGGATCCCGTAGATCCACTTGATCACGAACGGCAGCAGCGCCAGCGAGGTGACGATCGCCAGGCGGTCCGGGTCGATGCCCTCGCTCCGCATGTGCGGCTTGAAGTACAGGAGCTGATAGGTGGCGATCACGCCCTGCACGAAGTAGAGCGCCCCGAACATGATGAACAACTGGCGGCGGCTCAGATTGACGTCCACGCCGGTCCTCCCCGTGATGCTGGGACGAGGCTACCCCCGGGGCCCGGGGCGAGCGGCCGGCGAGGCGTAGAGTCGCCTGCAGGAGGGCAGCAGTGTCGTGGAGCCAGCCACGCCCACCCCGGCGATCCCGCCGATGGGCCGCCGCACCGTTCGCGGCACTGGTCGCGCTGATCGCGCTGGCGCCCGGGACCGCCGCCGCCGAGGACGATGCCATCACGATCACGCCGTCCCGCGCCGAGCTCCACGTGGGCGAGACCGTGCGGTTCGAGGGCACCTCGGAGGCGTTCCCGCTCGTCGACCCGACGTGGGAGACCGACGGCAGCCACGGCACGATCGAGGTGGACCCCGACGACCCCACCGCCTGCACCTTCACCGCGACCGCCCCCGGCATGGGCTGGGTGATCCTCTGGGAGGGGGAACGCCGGTCGGGGAGCAAGGGGTCGGCCGACATCCTGGTCCTGCCGGCCGGTGACCAGCAGTTGTCCTCGATCGCGGTCTCCCCTCCCGAGGTGAACCTGGACTTCGGGGAGCAGGAGCAGTTCAGCGCCGTCGGCTACGACACCGACGGCAACCCCATGGACCCGCCCATCACCCCCACCTGGACCACCGACCACGGCACCATCACCGCCGACGGCACCTACACCGCCCCCGATTCCCCCGGCACCGCCACCGTCACCGCCACCGCGGAAGGCGGCGACGCGGCCGGCTCGGCCGAGGTGACGATCCCCGCCGGCACCGGTGGGATCTCCCCGTGGGTCTGGGCACTGCTCGTGCTGGTCGCGATCGTGGCGGCCGCCGCCGGGTGGGCCATCCGCCGGTAGCGGTCAGGCGCCCACCGCCACCTCGCCGCGCGTGACCACCGTGTGCACCAGGCCGGTCCCCGGCCGGTACGGCAGGTGCAGGTACGACGGAGCGTCCAGCACCACCAGGTCGGCGACGGCCCCCGGGACCAGCCAGCCACGGTCGCTCAGGCCGAGCGACAACGCACCGCCTCTGGTGGCCGCCCACAACGCCTCCTCGGGGGTGAGCCCTGCCTCGAGGCAGGCGAGCGCGACCACGAACGGCATCGACTCGACGTAGCCGGTGCCGGGATTGCAGTCGGTGGCCAGCGCCACCGTGACCCCGGCATCCCACAGCATGCGGGCCGGCGGCTGCGGGTGGCGCATCGACAGCGCCACGGCCGGCAGCAGCACCGCCGCCGTGCCCGCTGCGGCCAGGGCGGCGGCGTCCTCCGGTGTGGCGTGGTCCAGATGGTCGGCCGACGCCGCACTCAGGTCGGCGGCGAGGAGGGCCGCCCCGGTGTGAGCCAACTGCTCGGCGTGGATGCGGGGGCGCAGGCCGTGGGCGGCGCCGGCCTCGAGGATCCTGCGGGCCTCGTCCACGGTGAACGCCCCCCGATCGCAGAACACGTCGCAGAAGCGGGCCGACGGGGCGCAGGCCGGCAGCATCTCGTCGATCACCAGGCGGACGTACTCCTCCCGGTCCGCCCCGCGGTCCACCACGTGCGCGCCGAGGAAGGTGGGCAGGACGTCCACGCCGGCCGCCTCGCCGGCGGCCGCCGCCGCCCGCAGCATGGCGGCCTCGGTCGCGGTGTCGAGGCCGTAGCCGCTCTTCACCTCGACGGTGGTGGTGCCCTGGCCCAGCATGCGCCGCAGCCTCGCAGCGGACTCGGCCACCAGGTCGTCGAACGGCGCCGCCCGCACCGCGGCGACCGTGGCGTGGATGCCGCCCCCGGCGGCGAGGATCTCCTCGTAGGTCTCGCCCCGCAGGCGGCGGGCGAACTCGCCGCTGCGGTCGCCGGTGAACACGGCGTGGGTGTGGGCGTCCACGAACCCGGGGATCACCGCCCGCCCGCCCGCATCGAGGACCGGCAGGCCGCGGTGACGGGCCGGCAGCGCGGCGGCCGGACCCACCCATGCGACGGCACCGCCGGCGACGGCCACGGCGGCGTCGGCGATCACCGCCGGGTCGCCCCGGCCGGCGGCGTTGGTGACGAGGTGCCCGATGCCGGTGACCAGCAGGTCGCCGCTCATGGCTGCATGGGGATGCGGACCCCGCGCTCGCCCGCCACCTCGATCGCCCGGCCGTAGCCGGCGTCGGCGTGGCGCATCACCCCGGTGCCGGGGTCGTTGGTGAGGACCCGCTCCAGGCGGAAGGCGCCGTCGTCGGTGCCGTCGGCGACCACCTGGGCGCCGGCGTGGATGGACTTGCCGATGCCGACGCCGCCGCCGTGGTGCACGGCCACCCAGGCGGCGCCAGAGGCGGTGTTGAGCAGGGCATTGAGGATGGGCCAGTCGGCGACGGCGTCCGACCCGTCGGCCATCGCCTCGGTCTCCCGGTACGGCGACGCCACCGACCCGGAGTCGAGATGGTCCCTCCCGATGACGATGGGCGCGGCCACCTCCCCGCTGCGCACCAGGTCGTTGAAGGCCAGGCCGGCCCGGTCCCGCTCCCCGTAGCCGAGCCAGCAGATCCGGGCCGGCAGCCCCTGGAACGCCACCCGCTCCGAGGCCATCTCCAGCCAGCGGTGCAGCGCCCGGTTCTCGGGGAACAGTCGGCCGAGCGCCCGGTCGGTGGCGGCGATGTCGGCCGGGTCTCCGGACAGGGCCACCCACCGGAACGGCCCCATGCCCTCGCAGAACAGGGGCCGCAGGTAGGCGGGCACGAACCCCGGGTAGGCGAAGGCGTCGGCGAACCCGCCGGCCTTCGCCTCGCCGCGCAGGTTGTTGCCGTAGTCGAACACCTCGGCGCCGGCCGCCTGGAAGCCGACCATCGCCTCGCAGTGGCGGGCCATGGAGGCCCGGGCCTGCTCGATGTAGGCGTCGCGGTCGCGCACCCTCAGGTCTGCGGCTTCGGCGACGGTGTGGCCGCGGGGGATGTAGCCGTTGAGCGGATCGTGGGCGGAGGTCTGGTCGGTGACGACGTCGATCTCGACGCCCCGGGCCAGCAGGTCCGGGAACACGTCGGCGGCGTTGCCCTCCACCCCCACCGACAGCCGGCGCCGGGCCGCCCTGGCGGCCAGGCACATCTCGACGGCCTCGTCGAGACTCCCCGCCATCTCGTCGAGGTAGCGGGTCTCGAGGCGGCGCCGGATCCGCTCCGGATCCACTTCCACGCACAGCGCAACGCCGTCGTTCATGGTCACGGCGAGCGGCTGGGCGCCGCCCATGCCGCCGAGGCCTGCGGTGAGGGTGAGCGTCCCGGCCAGCGTGCCGCCGAACCGCTGCTCGGCGATGGCGGCGAAGGTCTGGTAGGTGCCCTGCAGGATCCCCTGCGTGCCGATGTAGATCCACGACCCCGCCGTCATCTGGCCGTACATCATCAGCCCCGCCGCCTCCAGGTCCCAGAAGGTCTCCCAATCGGCCCAGTCGGGCACGAGCAGGCTGTTGGCGATCAGCACCCGCGGGGCCAGGGGATGGGTGCGGAACACCCCGACCGGCTTGCCCGACTGCACCAGCAGGGTCTCGTCGTCCCCGAGCCCGCTCAGCGTGGCGACGATGGCGTCGAAGGCGTCCCACGACCTGGCGGCCCTGCCCCGCCCGCCGTAGACGACCAGTTCATCGGGGTTCTCGGCCACCTCGGGGTCGAGGTTGTTCATCAGGCAGCGGAGCGCCGCCTCCTGGAGCCAGCCGCGGGCGGTGCGCTCGGTGCCCCTGGGGGCTCGCACGGGACGGGGACCGGACACGGCTGACCTCCTCGGCGACGACGATGCCAGCGTACCGGCGGGGCCGCGGCGGCGGCAGCGGCTACATTCACCCGCGAGCAACAAGGAAGAGCATGAACCAAGCGCAGATCGGCTACCGACTCAACACCGAGCCCCGCCGCGGGCTCGCCACCGCCGGGATCTTCTTCATCAAGGCGATCATGGCGGTGCCGCACTTCTTCATCGTGTCCGCCCTCTCCAGCCTGGCGTGGAGTGCCGCCTACCTCGGCTACTGGGTGGTGGCGTTCACCAACCGGCTGCCGGGGACCTTCCAGGACTTCATGGCGTGGTACCTGCAGTGGCAGGTCCGCACGTTCGGGTGGTACTTCGGCAACGAGGACGCCTACCCGCCGTTCGAGATGGACGCCGGCTACAGCGTGACGCTGTCCGTGCCCCGCAACGAGGAGCCGCGCGGCGGCTGGGCCCTGGCCGGCCTGCTGGTGATCCCGAAGGCGCTGGCGGCGCTGCCCCACGTGATCGTGGTGGCCGTGCTGGGCATGGTCGCCCTGGTCGTGACCTGGTTCGGATTCATCGTCGCCGCCTTCACCGGCCGCCTGCCGGCCGGCATCCAGGAGTTCGCCGCCGGCGTGCTGCAGTGGGAGTCGCGGGTGCTGGCCTGGTTCTTCGGCCTCACCGATGAGTACCCGCCGTTCAGCCTGTCGGCCGAGCCCACCGCCTGAGGGGCCCACGACGCGCAGCGGCCCGCCGGTCCCCGGCGGGCCGCCGTCGCGTCTCGGGACGCGCTAGCCGTCCTGCTTCTCGTCCTCGCCGACCTCGTCGTCCTTGTGACGGATGTCGTCGATCTTGTCCTCGCTCCACTCCTTGACGTCCTCGGCGACGTCCTTGGTCTTGTCCCACGCCTTGCCGGCGACGTCCTTGGTCTTGTCCCACGCCTTCTCGGCCATGTCGCCGGCCTTCTCTGCGGCCTCGCTCTCCTTGGCCCGCGTGAACCAGCCCTTGATCTTCTCCCAGAGGGTGGGCTTGGCAGCCTGTTCTTCGGTCATTCCGTTCTCCTCCATCACGGCACCGTCGGGTGCCATCAGCGTAGTTCTCCCACCTCGGCTACCGCCGCGGCGACGAGCGACCCATCCCTCACCATCGACGCCACCGCCTCGATCTCGTCGGAGACCACCCGGTCGGCGTCCAGGTGGGGCACCTGCTCCCGGATGGCGCGGTGGGCGGCGCCGGTTCCGGCACCCGGCCGGAGCGGGCTGCGGAAGTCGATCGCCTGGGCCGCGCAGACCAGTTCCACCGCCAGCACCCTGGCGGTGTTGTCGAGCACGTCCCACAGCTTGCGGCCTGCCCCGAACCCCATCGAGACGTGATCCTCCTGCGAGCCGGAGGTGGGGATGCTCTCCACCGAAGCCGGATGCGACAGCACCCGGTTCTCCGCCACCAGGGCCGCGGCGGCGTACTGGGCCAGCATGTAGCCGGAGTGCAGGCCGGCCTCCGGCGACAGGAACGGTGGCAGGCCGCAGGAGTGATTGGGGTCGAGCATCCGGTCGGTGCGGCGCTCCGAGATGCTGCCCAACTCGGTGGCGGCGATCGCCATGAAGTCGAGCGCGAACGCCAGCGGCTGGCCGTGGAAGTTGCCGCCGGAGACGATCTCCCCCGCCTCCGGGAAGACGATGGGGTTGTCCACCACCGAACCGAGTTCGATGGTGAACACCGACTCGGCGTGCGAGAAGGTGTCGCGGGATGCGCCGTGGACCTGCGGAGCGCACCGCAGGCTGTAGGCGTCCTGGACGGCGTGGGTGAAGTCGTCGCGATGGCTCGCAGCGATCTCGCTGCCGGCCAGCAGGCGGCGCACGTTCTCGGCCGAGGCGATCTGACCGGGATGGGGCCGCACCTCGTGGATGCGGGGATGGAACGGGCGCTCGCTGCCCAGCAACCCCTCCACCGTCATCGCGCAGGCCAGGTCTGCCGCCCGGGACAGCCTCAGAGACCGGTGGACGCCGAGGACCCCGAACGCCAGCATCCCCTCGGTGCCGTTGAGCAGGCTGAGGCCCTCCTTGGCCCGCAGCCGGAGCGGCTCCAGGCCGTGCTCGGCGAGGGCCTCGGCGGCGGGCCGGACCACGCCGTCCACCCGCACCTTCCCCTCCCCGATCAGCGGGAGCGCCAGGTGGGCGAAGGGGGCCAGGTCGCCGGAGGCGCCCACCGAGCCCTGGCCCGGCACCAGCGGCAGCAGGCCCAGGCGGAGCAGGTCGAGCAGGCGCTCCACCACCACCGGGCGGACCCCGCTGTGGCCCTGGGCGAGGCTGCGCGCCCGCAGCAGCAGCATGGCGCGGACGTGCTCGTCGGGCAGCGGGTCGCCCACGCCCGCGGCGTGGCTGCGGAGCAGCTCCAGTTGCAGTTCGTCGGCCCGGGACGGCTCGATGCGCGTGGAGGCGAGGGCGCCGAACCCGGTGGTGATGCCGTACACGGTGCGCCCGTCCTCCACCACCCGCTCCACCAGGTCGGCGGCGGGGCGCATCTGCCCGGCCAGGCCGGGGTCGAGCGCCACCGGTGCGCCGTGCTCGGCGACGGCGACCACCTGGTCGATGCGGAGCGGTTCGCCGTACAGCACGATCGATTCGGGCATCTCCACCTTCCCGGGGGCGCTCGACCGAGGTTACCGGGCGGGCCGCAGGGCGGCCCCTCGTAGAGTGGGCGGCCCGACCGGCGAGGGAGCCGTGGACGAGCCACTCGAGATCCGCCCCGGGCTGGAGGTGCCCGCCTCCGAGCTGTCGTGGCGCTTCGACACCTCCGGCGGGCCGGGCGGCCAGCACGCCAACCGTGCGGCCAGCCGGGCCGAGCTGTCCTTCGACCTGGGGGCCAGCCCGTCCATCCCCGGCGACCTGCGGGACCTCATGCTCTCCAACCTGGGGGCGCGGGCCCGCCACGGGGTGGTCACGGTGGCGGCCGACGACAGCCGCAGCCAGTGGCGCAACCGCGCCATCGCCCGCAGGCGCCTCGCCCGGTTGCTGCGCGAGGCGCTCCGCACCACCCGGCGCCGCCGCGCCACCCGGCCGTCCGCCGGGGTGCGCCGGCGCCGCAGAGACGCCAAGCAGCGCCGCAGCCAGACGAAACGCCTCCGGAGGCGCCCCGAGCCCGAGTGAGGGTCCGCGCCCCGCCCGGCCCGCCGCAGACGCGCAGGAGCCGCCCCCGCGGGGGCGGCTCCGCGGCACCGGCGAGGACGGCTCAGCCGCCGAGGCCGATGCCGATCCCGCCGGAGACGTCGATGCCGGTCGAGGCCCCGGCCGTGCCCGCACCGGCGCCCGCCGACGCGGAGCCATCGGCACCCACCTCGGCGCCGGCCGTGTCGAGCGACGCGTCGGCGTCGGCCGAGAGGTGTGACACGATGCGCCCGTCCACGAGCGAGGCGCGAAGGGTGGACGCCTCCCCGGCCGAGGCGAACTCGACGATCACGTCGCCGGACGCATCTGCCGTCACCTGCGACCGGAACCCCGCCGCCTCCTCGATGTCGAGCAGCACGAGTCCGTCCCCTTCGATCGCCACACGCACACTCCCGGCGGTGCCGGCAGAGAGCACGGCGGACTGGGACGCCCCGATCGCCGCCGCGGCGCCGCCGTCCCCGCCGCCCAGCGTGGTCCCGGCGACGACGGCCCCGGTGCCTGCCGCGGCGACGGCCAATCCGACGGCGGCGGCCTTGACCTTGGCGCCGGCGAGCATCGATGTCCAGATGTTCATGCGGTTGCCTCCTCCCACCCCGTGGGGCGGGCTCGCTTCACCGAGGCAATCGGCGAGGCGGGGAGATCGTTACATCGAACCCGCCGCCTCACGGGCCCGGGAGCCGGTCCGGAATGGTGAGAGGGGTCTGCAGCCCGCCGGGCTCCGGCAGGGAGGGCAGATTCGGGAGGTCCGGGGAGCCGCCGGGCAGTTCAGGCAGGGTGACCTCCGGCGGCGGCACGATCTCGACCACCTCTCGGGGGCGGGGCAGGTCGACCCCCACCTTCCCGGCGAGGTCGGCGATCCACGTCTGGATGGGATCCGGGAGCACCCCGGCGGCGGCGCCGATGCCGGTGGCGATCGTCGCCGCCAGCGCGACCGCCGCCACAGCCTTCCCGACGGAGATGCCGGCCGTCGCTGCGGCCGCGCCGGCTCCTGCGGCAGTCGCCGCCGCCGCACCGGCCGCAGTGACTGCGGAGGCCGCGGCGGCGAGGGACGCCACGTCGCTCTCTGTCAGGTCGGTGACCAACTCGGCTTCGAGGTCCTGGGCCCAGGCCCCGAACCCACCGTTCTGCTCTCCGCGATCTCCCATGTCACGCCTCCACGTAGCCACGGCCGGCCAGTTCTGCCCTGAGCTTGGCCATCGCCCTCGACTGGATCACCCTCACGTTGCCCCGCGTCGTGCCGATCGCGTCGGCGACTTCGGCGGTCTCCAAGCCTCCGATCACCCGGAGCAGGATCACCTCCCGCTCGGTGTCGCCCAGTACGTGCATCGCCTCCAGGGCGGCACCCGTGCCGTCGCGGGCGAGGACCTCACCCTCGGGCCCCGGGACGGCCCGCTCGGGTGTCTCCTCCGGGAGCCCCACCATCTCGCGCCGGGATCGGCGGTAGTCGTCGACGATCTTCCGGTAGGCGATGCTGAACAACCACGACCGGAACCGGCGCGGTCCGCCCACGAAATCACCCAGATGCTCGGCGGCCGCCATCAACACCTCCTGCAGCACCGCGTCCGGGTCCCGAGCGCCCCTGCCCCTGGCGTAGCCGCGCAGGCGCGGGCCGAGGGACCGGACGATCGATGCCCATGCATCGGCATCGCCCCGTCTGGCGCCGTCGAGGGTCGCTGCCTCGATCTCGGCCGGAGCGGCGGGTCGGTTCGGGGTTCCCACGTCGTGCGAGCGTACGTCCTCTGCCTCCGCAATCGGGCTCGCCGGCCGATCGTTACACCCGCCCTTTGCCGGACTGCACGCGACACCCCCCCCGTTCCTCCACCGACCGGTCTGATGGCGGATAGAGTATTTCTGGTATCCGCCGTGAATACAGTGGCGGGACACTCGAACGGAGGCACGACGATGATGGACGGCCGACAGCGGGAGACACCTCCCCCACACCCTCACTTCACGCTCGGCTCGATCGCCGTGCTCGGGGTCGCGCTCGCGTCGATCGCAGCCGCCATCGGCATCACGGCGCTGGCCATCACCGCCAGCAGGAACTCCGTGGACGACGGGATCGTCGCCGAGAAGGTCGCCGCCGCCCTTGCCGACGGCGAGGCCCCAGCGGACGCGGGGAACCTCCGCACAGACGTCGTGCCCGACCTCGTTCCGAAGTCGGAGCTTCCCCTCGCTCCCGAATCCGAGGTGAACGTCTCGGCCGCACCCGACGCGCCGAGACCCCTCGGCCGATCGGCTCCGGCCATCGTCGACGTCCACTTCCGGGTCGTCGAGCAGGTGCAGGCCATCGACCCGGCAGAAGGCGTCACGTACGAGACGTGGGGATACGAAGTGGAAGGGTCCGGACCGGACGGTTTGATCGCGGGAACACCGGGCCCCATGATCAGGACCCGGGTCGGCGATGTACTGCGCTTCACCATCACCAACCCTGAGACCAACTCCCACCCGCACAACGTGGACTTCCACGCGGTCACCGGCCAGGGGGGTGGGGCCGCGGCGACCACGGTCGCCCCCGGCGAGACCGTCACCATCGAAGCGAGGATGCTGTACCCCGGCTTCTTCATGTACCACTGTGCCTACGGCGACGTGCCGCTCCACATCTCCCATGGCATGTTCGGCGGGATCCTGGTGGAACCGGCCGAACCCCTCCCTGGGGTGGACCACGAGTGGTACGTGGTCCAGTCCGAGTACTACACCACACCGCCCGAGCCGGGCACGGTCGGTACCGACCGCGATGCATTGACCATGGAAGAACCCACCTACGTCGTCTTCAACGGCGCCGTCGGCGCCATCGCCGGCGATCACGCGCTGCAGATGGCGGTGGGAGAACGTGCTCGCATCTACTTCGTCAACGCAGGCCTCAATCTCGTGTCGAGTTTCCATCCGATCGGCTCGCACTGGGATGCGGTGTACCCCGAGGCCGCCCTGCTGGGGCCGCCGCTGCGCGGATCGCAGACCACCCTCGTCCCGGCCGGAGGGGGCACGGTCGTCGAACTCATCGGGCGCGTGCCGTCCACGATCATCCTGGTCGACCATGCGCTCACCCGGGCCTTCGACAAGGGCGCGCTCGGACAGATCGTGGTCTCCGGCCCGGAGGATCCCGAGATCTTCGAGGTCGTCGGCAGCGGGGAGGAGCAGGGCTCAGAGACCACCGGTGCGCCGGCTTCTTCCGAGGTCGTCGACATCGTCCCCGGTGCGTGGGAGACGCAGCCGGAAGGGGCCGCCGACGAGTTCGCCGAGACCGAAGACCCTGCCGACTACTCGGTGAACGTGCTCCGCATCCCGGTCGGCACCACCGTGACCTGGACGAACTCCGACTCCATGCTCCACACCGTCACCGCCGTCGACGGCTCGTTCGACTCGGGCTTCCTCGATGAGGGCGACTCCTGGTCACACACGTTCACCGAACCGGGCGAGTACGAGTACTACTGCCTCCCGCACCTCTGGATGCGCGCCAAGGTGATCGTCGAGGGCTGAACGGAGACCGAGGGCACCCTGCGGTGGCCGCAGAGACCAACCGCCGTGTCAACCGCGCGCCGACACGCGGACCGAACAGAGCGATGGCCCGACGAACGGGTCGATGCCTTCCATGTCGAGGGCGCCGCCCAATCGTTCCGACATCCCTCGCAGGAGCCCCAGGTGGACCGAGCACACGACGTCCTGCTGCCGCCGGGCCACGTCACGGAACGGGCAGTCGTGCAGGAGGATCGACACATCGGCGCCGCACTCGTGGACCTCGGGTTCGAAACCCAGTTCGGCGAGCGATGCGACGATCCTCTCCAGCGCATCCGTCGAAGACAACCCGCTGCTGCCGTCTGCGGGGCGCTCGATGAGATGCCGCCCCCACTCGCGGCCCGCCCGCTCACCCACCTCGGCCGGCACGTCGGCCGTGTGCTCGATGGAGCCCGCCAGCACTTCGGCGAGGAACCGGTAACCGTCACCTCCGGCATCCCCATCCGCCCCGCTCGCCGGAGCGAAGAGCACCCGGGGACGGCCGGGACGGGTCCGCTCCTCGATGGTCCGTGTCACCAGACCAGCGCGCTCGAGCACCACGAGGTGCTCCCTGACGGTGTTGGGGTGACGGCCGACGGCCGCACCGAGTGCAGCGGCATCGAGCGACCCGCCCGCGTCTTCCAGGACCCTGAGGAGGTGACGCCGCCGCGGATCGGCGAGTGCACGATAGCGATCGGCCCCGGTGCCGCGCACGGCCGTCATCGCACCACCTTTTCCCTGGCAGGAACCGTGAGAACTTGAGTATAGGAACACAGGGGTGCCGCCTACCCCGCCAGCCACTCCCGCATCGCCGCCACGACCTCGTCCGGCGCGTCGTCCTGGAGGTAGTGGCCGGCGTCGGGGAGGTCCACCGTGTGGTGGGTGGGGAACACCGCCTCGAACCGCGCCTTCTCCTTCTGCCGGAATGCGATGTCCTTGCCGCCCCACAGGATCAGCACCGGCAGGTGGGCGAGCGCCGCCAACCCGGCCTCGACCTCCGCCAGGTAGCCGGCGGAGTGCACGATCTCGCGCGGGAAGATCGACGTCGGCACCCGGGACTCCTGCGTCGGGAACGGCTTGCGATAGTGGGCCATCTCCGCCTTCGACGGCTTCGTCCGGGCGTGGCCCCTGGGCACCAGGGCGTTGACGAACAGGTTGAAGCGCCGGATGAGGAAGCGGCCGGCCCGGCCCCCGAAGAGGCCGGAGAAGCGGGTGAAGTGCCGGTCGTCGCCCACCGGCCAGGCCCAGGTGTTGCCGACGACGAGGCGCTCGAAGCGGGCGGGGTCGCGGCCGGCCATCCCGAGGCCGATCGGGCCCGCCCAGTCCTGCACCATCATCGTGATCCGGTCGAGGCCGAGATGGGCCGTGAACCGTTCCACCACGGCCGAGTGGTCGGCCGGCAGGAACGAGAAGCCGTCCTCGGCGGTGGAGAGGCCGAACCCGGGCAGGTCCACCGCCACGCAGCGGTACCCGTCGCGCAGGCCGGCGATCACGTGGCGGTACAGGAACGACCACGCCGGGTTGCCGTGCAGCAGCAGCAGGACCGGGCCCTCGCCCTCGTCCACGTAGTGCAGCGTGTGCCCGCCGATCTCCACGAACCGGCTCTCGAAGGGGAACAGGCGGTCGTCGACCCAGGAGGGCCGGATGCCGGGCGTGGGGTTCATGGGGTCCTCCGGGGATGGTCGCCGGGCGACGATAGCCGCCGGGGCGGGCCGGTCACTCCCCGGGCGGCGCCACCGCCCGGTCCGCGTTGCCGGGCCCCTCCTCGGCCAGGAGCGCAGCAGCGTCCGCCAGGTCGGCGGGCGCCACCAGCAGCACCACCTGGTGGCCGGTGAACAGCGGGGCGTGGTGGTGGGCGTCGCCGCCCACCACCGCCTCGACCCCTGCCGACGCCAGCAGCGCGGCGTCCAGTTCGGCCGCCGCCCAGGCGCCGCCTCCGCCGTAGGAGGCCACCGGCACGAGTGCGTCGCTCACCCCTCGGCGCCGCCGGTGAAGTTCCAGGAGGCCAGGTGCATCGACGGCGCCTGCACGAAGCCGGCGCCGAACTCGCTGTCGGCGAAGCGCGTGTCGTCGCCCAACCCCAGCACCTGCCCCTCGGCGAGGGCGGCCACGAACGACTGCGTGAACCGCATGTTGGTGACCGCCCCGGTGATGGCGCCGTTCTCGATCATGAACGTGCCGTTGCGGGTGAGGCCGGTGACCACCTGGCTCTTCGGGTCCAGGACGCGGCAGTAGTGGAACGTGGCCACGTACAGGCCGCGGTCCACCGAGGCGATCATCTCGTCCACCGACGTGCTCCCGCCCCCGACGATCACGTTGCTGGGCACCGCCCCGAACGCCTCGGCCCCCGGCAAGGCGTGGCCGGTGGACTCGGCGCCCGCCTTGGCAGCCGTCTTGCGGTCGTAGGCGGCCGCCATCGAGACGCCGTCCTCGATGAAGGCCGTCCGCCGCTTGGGCGTGCCCTCGGCGTCGAAGGCCACGCCGAGCGCACCCGGCGCCGCCGGGTCGTCCCACACCGAGATGGCCTGGTCGAACTGCTGCTCGCCCACCCGGAGGAACGACTGGCCCTCGTTGAGCGCCTTGCCGTTGAACCCATACGCCCCGAGGAACACCATGATCGAGGCCACGCACTCGGGCCCCAGCACCACCTCGTACTCCCCCGGCTTGACGTCGTAGGGGTCGGCGGCCAGATGGAACCGCTCGGCCGCCAGGCCGCCGACGGCGGCGCCGTCGAGGTCGGCGATTCGCTGCGCGGTCTGGTGCCCGGACCCGGCCACCGTGCCCACCCGGTGGATGCCGTCCACAGTTGCCCGGGTCTGGCGGCCGGTGGCCGCCTGCCCCAGGCTGTTGGCGTACCCGACGGTGAAGGCCTCGGTGTCGCAGTACCCGGCGGCATCGGTGCCGTCGGCGGCGGCGATGAAGTCCTTCACGACGGCCGCCCGCTCCTCCGGGGAGGCGGCGGCGGTCGCCTCGTCGTAGTTGTCCAGCGCCGGCACCTCGGCCGGCGGGGCGAACCCGGGCCACTCCGGGTCGGCCGGAGAGAGGCGGGCCGCCTCCAGGGTGCGGTCGACCAGGTCGGCGAGCGCGGCGTCGTCGGCCCGGGTGTCGGTGCCGGCGGCGACCTTGCCGTCGATGGCCACCTTGACGGTGATGTTGCGGGCCGTGTCGGCGACGTTCTGGTGGATGAACGAGTTGGCGAACCGGGTGAGGGCGGCCTCGCCGGTGACGACGCTCGCCTGTGCCTCGGCTCGGTCGCCGACCATGTCGACGATCCGCTGTGCGATGGCTGCCGGTTCGGTCATCCCTTCACCCCCACTCTCACGCTGGCGAATCGGCCGGGCGAGGCGGAGTGCCCCGTGTGGCCGATCTGGATGGGCTGCCCCTTGCCGCAGTTGGGCGTCCCCCAGTGGATGCGCTCGGCCTCGCCGCCGAGCATGTCCAGCTGGCCCCAGAACTGCGGCGTGATCCCCGTGTAGGTGGGGTTCTTGATCATCTTGCCGAGCTTGCCGTCCTTGATCTCCCAGCCGATCTCGGTGCCGAACTGGAAATTGAGCCGGCGGTCGTCGATCGACCACGACCGGTTGGTGGCCATGTAGACCCCGTCCTTGGTCTCGGCGATCATCTCCTCCAGCGACGAGTCGCCCGCCAGCAGGCCCACGTTGGTCATCCGGACCATCGGAAGGCGGTTGTAGCCGTCGCCGCGCACCATGCCCCCGGGCGGCAGGCCGGCGGCGGCCGCCGAGTCGCGCCCCGACAGCACGCCGACCCAGACGCCGTCCCTGACGATGTCCACCGACTGCGCCGGGGTGCCCTCGTCGTCGTACCCGAACGTCCCGAGCGCACCGGGGATGGTGGCGTCGGCGGTGATCTGCATCAGGTCCGACCCGTAGCGGTGGGTGCCGAGCTTCGGCAGCTCCAGGTGGGAGGTGCCGGCGAACGCCGCCTCCCAGCCCAGGATGCGGTCCAGTTCGATGGCGTGGCCCACCGACTCGTGGATCTGCAGCGCCAGCTGGCTGCCCTCCAGGATGAGCGTCTTGTCACCCTCCGGGCACGGGTCGGCCCCCAGCAGGGCGGCGGCCTCCTCGGCGATGCGCTGGGCGTTGCCGGGGTAGTCCCACTGCCGGATGGTCTCGTAGCCCCCGGTGTGGAACTGCCCGAACGACTGGGGGTAGGAGCGCCGCTGCGTCTCGGCCTCGCCGAGGGCGGTGCCGTCGTACCCGCCGCCCGACTCCACGATGTGCTGGTGGATGCGGTGCCCCTGCGAGGAGACGAACCACTTCTCGGTGTCGAAGAACCCCAGGCTGGCCCTGGCGAGGGCGATGCCCGGCACGCCCTGCATGGTGGCGGTGACGCCGACCAGCATGTCCACCTTCTCCGACAGGGCGACGTCGGCCCAGTGCTCCGTGTAGGGGGTCTCCCACGAGGTCTCGGCCACCGGCACGTCGGCCAGCTCCATCGGGGGCCCGCTCACCATGGCCGACGCCGTGGCCACCGCGGCGGCGCGCTCGCCGGCGAGGCGCGCGGCGGCGTCGGAGAGGTCGGCGGTGGCGTAGAAGCCCCAGGACGACCCGATGAGGGCGCGCACCCCCACACCGATCGTCTCGGCCCGGTCCACCGTCTGCAGTTGCCGGTTCAGCACCTCGATGGCTTCGGTCTTGGTGGCCACCACCCTGGCGTCGGCGTAGGTCGCGCCTGCCGCCAGGGCGCCCTCCACCGCTGCGGTCGCGTAGTCGAACAAGGGTCACACCTCCTCGGGGCCGGCTCATGGTACGCCCGCCGCCGCCCGGGCGGATACCATCGCCCCATGTGGCTCTACGTCCTGCTCGCCGCGATCGGCCTGGTGCTGCTGGCCGCCGTGGTGGTGTTCAACCGGTTGATCAAGCAGCGCAACCGGGTCGACAACGCCTGGGCGCAGGTGGACGTGCAACTGCGCCGCCGGTACGACCTGATCCCCAACCTGGTGGAGACGGTGAAGGGGTACGCCGCCCACGAGCGCCGGACGTTCGAGGACGTCGTGGCCGCCCGCAACGCCGCCCAGGGCGCGACCGGCGTCGCCGACCAGGCCCAGGCCGAGGGCGTCCTCGGCACCATGCTGCAGCGGTTGTTCGCCCTCGCCGAGCAGTACCCGGACCTGCGGGCGAGCGAGAACTTCCAGCGGCTCCAGGGCGAGTTGTCGGCGGCGGAGGACAAGATCGCCGTCGCCCGCCAGATCTACAACGACACGGTCCTCACCTACAACACGACCACCCAGCAGATCCCCACCAACGTGGTGGCGGCGCTCGCCGGCTTCCGCCCCAGGGAGTTCTTCGAGGCGGCCGACGACGCCCGCGGCGCCCCGGAGGTCCGCTTCTGAGGCGGGCCGCCGCCCTCGCTGCGCTGGTGACGGCGCTGCTCCTGGCGCTCCCGGTCCCCGCGGGCGCCAAGGAGTACCGCCTCCCGGCCGCGCACGTCGAGGTGGTGGTGGCCGGCGACGGGTCCCTGCTGATCACCGAATCGATCACCTACGACTTCGACGGCTCGTTCTCGGGCGGCTATCGCGACGTGGCCACCGGGCCGGGCGTGGCCGTCACCGACGTGCGCGTGTCCGAGGGCGGCGCCGCCTACAGCCCCGGCGCACCCACCGCACTCGGCTCCTCCGGCGCCCCCGGCTCCTACGGCGTGGAAGTGCAGGGCGGTCGCACCCGGATCGTGTGGCACTACGCGGCCACCGACGAGCGGCGCACGTTCGAGATCTCCTACCGGATGACCGGCCAGACCGCCGTGTACGACGACGTCGCCGACGTGTACCTGAAGGTCTGGGGCGACGAGTGGTCGGTGGGCCTCGACCGCCTCGACGCCGACGTGGTGCTCCCTCCGGGCGCTGCGCCCGGCGACGTGCTGGTGTGGGGCCACCCCTCGTCGGTGTCGGGCAGCACGGGGCTCGGAGCCGACGGGGTGTCCCCCTCACTGGAGGCGAGGGGGGTGCCGGACGGCCAGTGGGTGGAGATCCGGGTGGTGTTCCCATCCCGGCTGCTGTCGAGCACCGGGGGCGGTGCCGTGCAGGCCGGGGACGGCCTCGATGCGATCCTGGCCGAGGAGGACGCGCTCACCCGGCGGGCCGACGCCGAGCGCAGCGGATCGCGAGCGTCCCTCCTGATCGGCGCCGGCCTGGTGGCGCTGGTGCCGCTGTACCTGGCCGCCGCCTGGCGCCGCCACGGCCGCGAGCCGAAGGTGGCCTACGACCGCGAGTACGAGCAGGCCCCGCCGTCCGACCTCCAGCCCGCTCTGGTGGGCGCGCTGCTGCGGCAGGGCCGGGCCGACGAGTCCGACTTCGTGGCCACGGTGTTCGACCTCATCCGGCGCGGCGCCCTCACCGCCCAGCCGGTGTCGGTGGAGCGCTCCACGTGGGCCGGACTCAAGAAGGAGCAGATCTCCGACCTGGAGATCGGCCTCGGCGAGGAGCCCGGGTCGATGCGCGACTTCGAGCGGTCGGTCCTGACGGTGATGAAGCGGGTGCTCGGCGACGGTCCCCGGCCGCTCACCGAGTTCCGCAAGGCCGTCCGGGAGGACGCCGCCGCCAACGCCAGGACGTACCAGACGTTCGCCAAGCGCACCGGGACCGCGCTGGTGCGGACCGGGCTGCTGGACCGGGACGGCATGAAGGCCTCCTACTGGCTGATCGGGCTGTCCATCGTGCTCGCCATCGGGGGGTGGTGGGCGTTCACGCCGCTCCTGACCTCGATCTGGAGGGACCTGAGCCCCGATCTGCTGCGGGCCGGCTTCGTCGTCACCGGGGCGCTCGGGGCCACCCTCGGCGCCCTGGCCGAGCCGATGCGGAAGCTGTGGGTGCGGCGGACCCGGGAGGGCGCCGCCGAGGCGGCGTCGTGGTCGGCGTTCCGGCGGTACCTGGTGGACTTCAGCCACCTGCAGGACGCTCCGCCGATCGCGGTCGGCCTGTGGGAGGAGTACCTGATCTACGCGGTCGCGCTCGGCGTGGCCGAGGACGTGCTGGAGGCGGCAAGGATCCGGGCGCCCCAGGCCCTGGAGACCGACAGCCCCCTCTACTGGTACGGCAACCACGGCTACGGCGGCCACAGCAGCAACGCCATCTCCGGCATCGAGCGGGCCCTGTCGGGGGCGTTCAGCCCGCCGTCGAGCAGCGGCTCGGGGGGCGGCTTCTCCGGCGGCGGTGGAGGAGGAGGCGGCGGCGGCGGGGGCGGCGCCTGGTAGCGGCCGGCCTCAGAGGCCGGTTGTGGTCTCCTCGATCAGCAGGTCGACGACCGCCTGCACCGCCCGGTGCTCGTCCGATCCCGAGGCGATCGCCTCGTCGTACACGGCGAGCTGGCGGTCGGCGCTGGTCCCCCGCTCGACGATGCCACGGGCCGCCTCGACCTCGGCCAGGCAGCCGAACTCCTCGGCGGCAGGCGACACGAGGTCGATGATCTCCTCCAACAGCTCGGCGTAGGGCACCAGTTCGCCCCGGCCGAAGTCGGCCAGCGGCTCGTCGAACCCGTACCGCTGCGCCCGCCACACGTTCTCGGACACCAGCATGTTCTCGTAGGTCCTCCAGCGCTGGTTCTGCGAGCGGCGGTGGAAGAGCATGCCGAGCAGCGACAGGTAGATCGCCGCCACCGAGATGCCGTCCTCCACCCGGGTGCAGATGTCGGGGATGCGCATCTCCAGTGTCGGGTAGCGGCCGCTGGGGCGGATGTCCCACCACAGCTTGCTGGCGTCCTCGATGAGCCCGGCGTCCACCACCGCGTCGACGTGGCGGCGGTACTCCCCCCAGGAGCCGAAGTGGGGCGGCAGCCCGGTGCGGGGCATGCCCCGGAACACGCTCATCCGGTAGCTCTTCAGCCCGGTCCTCCTGCCGTGCCAGAACGGCGACGAGGTGGTGAGGGCCAGCAGGTGGGGCAGGAAGTACGACACCTGGTTCATCAGATCGATGCGCAGGTCGGGGTCCTCGATGCCCACGTGGACGTGCATGCCGCAGATCACCAGGCGGCGCACCACCTGCTGCAGGTCGTTGGCGAGCAACTGGTACCGCTCCTTGTCGGTGATCTGCTGCTGCGACCACTCGGCGAACGGGTGCGACGAGGCGGCGATCACCTTGAGGCCGTGCTGCTCGGCCACTTCGATCACGGTGGAGCGGAGGCGCCGCAGGTCGGCGGCGGCCTCGCCCAGGGTGGCCCCCACCCGGGTGCCCACCTCGATCTGGGCCCGCAGGAACTCGTGGGTCACCTGGGGTCCCAGCGCCTCGGCGGCGGCGGCCATGACGCCCGGCGGCGGGTCGTCCACCAGGTCGCGGCTCACCGGGTCCACCAGCAGGTACTCCTCCTCGATCCCGATGGTGAAGGCCGGCCGTGCGATCGGCACCGTTCCTCCTCGCTCCGATGGCCGGACACCATACCGACCCGGGGAGGCGCGGGCACACCGAACCGGTCAAGTCCCGGGTCCCGCCTCCCGATGGTTCCCTCAGAGCAACATGGCACCCATGGGCGATCACATCCTCGTCATCGAAGACTCCGCACCGATCCGCCGGTTGGTGGAGATCTGCCTGCGGGACGTCGGCCCGGCGATCATCACCGCCGCCGACGGCCCGGCCGGGCTCCAGTCGGCGACGGCCAATCCCCCGGCGTTGATCGTCCTCGACATCGGCCTGCCCGGCATGCACGGGTGGGACGTGCTCGCCGAGGTCAGGGCCCACCCGGTGGGCCGCGGCATCCCGGTGCTGATCCTGACGGCACACGCCAACGAGGAGGACCGCTTCCGGTCGGGCGCCGACGGCGCCGACGCCTTCATGACGAAGCCGTTCGACCCGGCCGACCTCGTCAGGCTGGCCACCTCCCTGCTCGAACGCGGCCCCTCCGAGGACGCCGCAGACCGCGCCGTCGCCGCCGCGGGCGAGTAGGTTTCCCCGCAGCCGTCGCGACGCGGCCTGCGCTCCCCGCGCAGGTGCCGCCGCCGTGCCGGCACGGGCGACGACCGAGGAGGGTGGAGTGAACTGCCGGAACTGTGCCAAGGAGATTCCCGACACCGCAACCGTGTGTGGCTTCTGCGGCACGGCGGTGGCCGCGGCGGGCAGCGGGCCGGCTCCGCCCCCCGCCGAGCCCGAGCCGGAACCGGCCCCCGCCGCCGCGACGCCCGCGGCCGCGGCTCCTGCCGCCGCGCCTCCCTCGCCCCCCGCCGCACCCGCCGCGCCGTGGGCCCCGACCCACCAGGTGCCGGCGACCGGCATGGCGGCCTGGACCGACCCCGACCCGTCGCTGGCCCCCGCCGCCAACCTGGGCGGGGGCGTGCCGTTGCGGGTCGACGAGACGCGCGGCGCCTGGGCCCGGGTCACCGGGTCGAACGGCTGGACCGGCTGGGTGGACGCACGCCTGCTGCAGCCGGTCGGTGCGGCCCCGCCCCCGGCCGCCGCGCCCGCCCGCCCCGCACCCGTGGCCCGGGCTGCAGGGACCGGCGCCTTCCGCGTGACCCCGGCGCTCGCCGGCGGGGTCATGATGCTGGTGTCGGCGTTCCTGGCCTGGGGCGACTGGAGCTTCTCGACGGGAATGGACGTGCCGGCCACCCGCATCTACCCGCTCAGCGAGATCAGCTCGCTCTGGACGTGGACCCAGCCCCGGATCGGGATGATCCTCATCGCCGCCGGGATCGTCGCCGCCCTGGCGGCGATCGTGCCGGCGATCCCCGCCGGTCTGCGCAGCCTGGCCGGCCTGCTGGGCATCGCCATGGGCGTGGGGATCATCCTGCTCATCGGGATGAACGCCACGTGGGGCGACGTGGTCGACCACCGGCTCACCGGGGTGTACGTCGCCATCGTGGGCGGCGTGCTCGCCCTGCTGCCGTCGCGCTCGCCCGCCTAGGGCGCGCCCGGCCGTCGCCGAGTAGCGTTGGGCGCAGCCGTGACCGCGCGCTCGGGCCGGTCGCTGCGCCGCGGGGCCCTCCCCCCGGTGCCTGCGCCGGCCGGGAAGGATCATCGTGAGCGAGGACACTCTCAGCCGCATCGCCGACTGGTGCGGCGCCGCGGACGACCTCGAGATGGAGGGGACCACGGTCACCGTCGCCGGCGACCCCCCCATCCTTGTGCAGGTGGAGGAGAGCGACGAGGCCGTGGTCCTCACCCACAGCCATGCCGCCGGGACGACCGCAGAGGGGTTCGCCGAGGCCGCCGGGGCCCTGATGGGAGGACGCGGCTCGATGCTGTCGGGGGAGGTCGCCGCCGGTGAGGGCGGCACCACGGTGAATCTGCGCTACCCGATCTACCTGGACGGCCTGAACCGCCAGACCTTCCTGCTGGCCATCCGCGACATCACCGCCACGGCCGACGCGCTGGCCGGATTGGCCGGCTCGCCGGAGGCCGCCGCCGAGCCCGAGCCCGAGCCCGAGCCCGAGGGGCAGCCGGAGCCGGATGCCGAGCCCGAGCCCGAGCCCGCGGTGGCCGCCACCGCCGCGGAGACCGTGACGGTGGACGACCGCGGGTGGGCACCCACGCACACCGTGCCGGGCGGCGGCATATCGGCATGGGCCGAGCCCGACCCGGCACTGGCGCCCGCCGCCAAGCTCGCCGCACGCGTGGAGCTGCGGGTGGACGAGATGCGGGGCGCGTGGGCCCGGGTCACCGGCGAGAACGGCTGGACCGGCTGGGTGGACGGGCGCAAGCTGCGGCCCCTCGGCGGCCAGGCCGCGCCCGGCGGTGCGCCGCAGGCACGGCAGGCCGTGGCGGCCCCGAGCCCGTTCGGGGGCATCCGGCCGCTGCAGGCACTCGGGGGGCTGGCGATGGTGATCGCCGCCTTCATCCCCTGGAACGCCACCGGCGTGGCGCTCGATGGCTCGTACGCCATCCCGGTGGGCAAGCCGCTCGACTGGCCCATGGCGTTCCTGTGGAACAGCTTCAGCCCGGGCCAGCCCCGGCTGGGCATGCTGGTGCTGCTCATCGGCATCGCGCTCCTGGTGATGGCGGTGGTGCCGAACGTGCCGACGGGCGCCATCATCGGCAGCGCGCTCGTGGGCGTGATCGTGGGCCTCGCCTTCCTGTTCCAGTTGTCCAGGGCGCCCGGCTTCGGCGACGCCTTCAAGATCCTGCAGGCCGGGTTCTGGGTGTACCTGCTCGGGGCGGTGGTCGCCGCCATCCCGCTGCAGCCCCGGTCGTAGCCGCCACGGTGCGCTGGAGCCCCGGCGACTACCTGAGGTTCGCGGGCGCCAGGGCCAGGCCGGCACTCGACCTGCTGGCGCGCCTCCCCGACACCGGGCCGCCGGTGATCTGGGACCTGGGCTGCGGCACCGGTGAGATCACGCTGGAACTGGCCCGCCGCCGGCCGGGCGCCACGGTCTCCGGCCTCGACACGTCCCCCGAGATGCTCGCCGCCGCCCGCGAATCCGACCGGGACGGCCGGGTCCGCTGGGTGGAGGGGGACATCGCCGCCTGGCGCCCCGGGGAGCCGCCGGGCCTGGTGTTCAGCAACGCCGCCCTCCACTGGCTGGACGGCCACGACGCCCTGTTCCCCTCCCTCGCCGGCAGCCTCGCCCCCGGAGGGGCGCTGGCGGTGCAGATGCCGCGGAACTCCGACGAGCCCACCCACACCGTCCTGGAGGAGGTGGCGAGCCGGCCCCGGTGGCAGGGCCGGGTGGCGCACCTGACCGGGCGGCGCCCGGTTGCGGAACCCGCCGCCTACTACGACCTGCTGGCCCCCTCGTGCACCACGGTGGACGTGTGGGAGACGGTGTACCTGCAGCGGCTGGAGGGCGTCGACCCGGTGGCCCGCTGGGTGGAGGGCGCCGCCGCCCGCCCCTACCTGGCCTGCCTGGGGGACGACGGGCCTGCATTCCTGGCGGAGTACGCCGCTGCGGTGCGCCCCCACTACCCGCCCCGCGCCGACGGCACCACGCTGCTGCCGTTCCGCCGCCTGTTCCTGATTGCCACCCGCTAGCGGGCGGCCGCCGTACGATGCCGCCATGCGACGCATCGGCACCGCGGCCCTCGCCGCGGCACTGCTGACGGCGGGCTGCTCGTTCCCCTCGTCGGGGACCACGACGACGACCCTGCCGCCGACCACCACCACGACGACCGTCCCCGCGCTCGCCACCGAGGACCAGGTCGGGGCGATGGACGCCGTGCAGGCGCTCCTCGACGCCTGGGCGGCCGGCGACTTCCCCGCCGTCCGCGCCGTGTCGCCCGACGCCGAGCACGACCTGCTCGGGCTGCACGTGGCGTGGTCCGGGGGCCTCGGCGTGCTGGCTGCCGAGTACCGCACCACCGGGGCCGCGCTCGTCGGCGGCGACGTCGTGGTCTCCTACCGGGCCACGCTCGACCTGGGGACCGCCGGCGAGTGGACGTACGAGGGCTCCCTCGTCGCAGTGCAAACGGCAGGAGGGTGGCAGGTGCCCTGGACCTCGACCGTGCTGCACCCGGCCCTCGACGAGGGCGACACGCTGGCGCTTGCCCGCACCTGGCCGGAGCGCGCCGCCATCCTGGGCAATCGCGGCATCACCCTCGTCACCGACCGCGCCGTGAAGACGATCGGGGTGGTGCCCGGCAGGGTCGACGACGAGGAGGCGCTGCTCGCCGCCCTGGAGGAGTACGCCGGGGTCCCCGCGGCCACCGTGCTGCGGGAGATCGGCCGCCCGGCGGTGCAGCCCGACTGGTTCGTGCCGGTGGGGTGGATGCCGCTCGTGGACTACCTGGCGGTCCAGTCCCAACTCGAGGCCGTGCCCGGCCTCGCCATGCGGGACGACACGGCCCGGCTCCCCCCCGCCGACCCCTTCGCCGACCACGTCCTCGGCACCACCGGCCCCATCACCGCCGACCTGCTCGACGAGCTCGGCGAGCCGTACCGGGCCGGGGACGTCGTCGGGCTGACCGGGCTGGAGCGCGAACTGGAGCGGACCCTGGCGGGGCACCCGTCGTTCGAGGTGCAGCGCGTCAACCAGTTCGGGCGTGTCGTCGAGGTGCTGCACACCGTGGACGGCGTGGCCGCCACGCCGGTGCGGACCACGCTGTCGGCGGACGCGCAACTGGCCGCGGAGGCCGCGCTGGCCGACGTCGAGCACCCGGCAGCGCTCGTCGCGGTGGACGTGGAGACCGGGAGCATCCGGGCCATCGCCAGCCGGCCCCTCGACGGCTTCAACCGGGCCGCGCTCGGCCTCTACCCGCCCGGGTCCACCTCCAAGGTGGTCACCGCCTACGGCGTGCTGACGGCGGGGTACGAGGCCGGCACCGGGGTGCCCTGCCCCGCCTCGGTGGAGATCGGCGGCCGCGAGTTCACCAACGCCGGCGATGCCGACCGCGGCGAGGTCACCCTCGCCCGGGCGCTCGCCGTGTCGTGCAACACCACCTTCGCTTCGCTCGCCGCCGAGGTGCTCGGAGGGCAGGGCCTCGCCGACGCCGCGGCCAACTTCGGATACGGGTCGGGGTACGGGCTGGCGATCGACATCGCCGTGCCCTCCTACCCCGCGCCGGCCGGGGACGCCGACACCGCCGCCGCCGGGATCGGCCAGGGCGCGGTGCAGGTGACGCCCCTGCACCAGGCGACGATCGCCGCCGCGGTGGCAGCCGGCGAGTGGAAGCCGCCGCTGCTGCTGGAGTCGGAGATCCCCGGCGCCCCCCTGCCGCTGGACCCGGGCGCCGCCGCCGCCCTCGGCGAGATGATGCGGCTGGTGGTCACCGACGGCACCGGCACCGCCGCCGACGTCGCCGGCGAGGAGGTGCACGGCAAGACCGGCTCGGCGGAGTGGTCGGAGACCGAGCCCACGCATGCCTGGTTCATCGGCTACTGGGACGGCCTCGGCTTCACCGTGGTGGTGGAGTCGGGCGGCGCCGGCGGGTCCGCCGCCGCACCCATCGCCGCCGCCTTCGTGGAGGCGCTGGCGGGCTGAGCGGCGGGGCGCCCGTAGGCTGTGGCCCCATGGCACCCACCCCACCCTGCTACGACCACGTGATCGACCTGCGGGCCACCCGCAACTTCCTGCCCGACGCGGTGACCCCCGAGCACCTGGCCGCCATCCTCGAGGCGGCCCGCTGGACCGGGTCGTCGAAGAACACCCAGCAGTGGGAGTTCATCGTGGTGGACACCCCCGAGGGCCTGGAGGCGCTGGCGTCGGCCGGCACGTTCACGCGGCCCGTCCTCAACTCAGCGCTCACCGTCGCCCTGGTGTGGCCGCCCGACGGCTACGAGTTCGACATCGGGCGGGCCGCCCAGAACCTGATGCTGGCGGCCGACGCGCTCGGCGTCGCCTCCTGCCCGATCACCCTGCACGACGAGGACCGCGCTCGCGAGGTGCTGGGCGTCCCCGCCGGGCACCGCTGCCGCTACGCCGTGGCGCTGGGGTACCCCGACCCGGAGGCGGAGGCCGCCGAGCGCCGGGAGCGCCGGGCGGCCGGGAAGACGGGCCGCAAGCCGCTGGACGAGGTGGTGTCGAAGGGCCGCTACTCCGGCTGAGCGCCTTCGAGGACGACCAGGCCCTCGTCGGGCCCCAGCGCGGTCGCCCCGGCCACGCGCTCCCCCGCCCGGTCCATGCCGGTGGAGGCGGCGACCGCGCCCGCCGGCAGGTCGACGACGCGGGGCGCCGCGGTGAAGTTGAGCGCCACGGTGGCCGCCGCCGCACCCGGGGCGGCGCGGCGGTAGCAGAGCACGCCGTCGGGGGCGTCGCGCCGGGCGTAGCCGCCGCCGTGCAGTGAAGGCTCGGCACGGCGGAGCCGCAGCAGCGCCCGATACAGGTTCAGCGCCGAGGCCGGATCCTCCTCCTCGGCGGCGACGTGGTGAGTGGGCGCCTGGGGCCCGAGCGGCAGCCAGGGCCGCCCGGACGTGAACCCGCCGCCCGGGCCGCCGTCCCACGGCATGGGCGTGCGGCACCCGTCGCGCCCCAGGCCCGGCACCTGCAGCCCCCATGGGTCCACCTCCAGCCCGGGAGGGATCGGCACCTCCTCCAGGCCCAGTTCGTCCCCCTGGTAGATGGTCGGCGTCCCCCGCAGCGTCAGCAGCAGCATCGCCGCCACCCGGGCCCTGGCGGGGCCGTAGCGGGTGGCGAGGCGCGGCTCGTCGTGGTTGCCGAGCACCCAGTTGGGCCACCCGCCCGGCGGCACGGCCGCCTCGATGTCGTCGACGATGCCTCCCACCACGTCCGCGTCCCACGGGGCGTAGAGCAGGCGGAAGTTGAACGGCAAGTGCAGTTCGTCGAGGCGCTCCCCGTAGTAGGCGGCCCACGCCTCCGGGTCGTCGATGTGGATCTCCCCGATCGACACCACCGGGCGGCCGGCTCCGTCGAGCAGCCTCCGCAGCCTCCGGAACACGGCGTGGACGTCGGGGTGGCCCTTGTCGTAGAGGTGCTCCTGAGCGGCGTAGCCCTTCAGGTCCTTGGTGCCTGCCACCGGCCCGGCGGCCGGCGGGTTCGACCGCATCTGCGGGTCCTTCATGATGAAGTGCGCCACGTCGAGGCGGAACCCGTCCACCCCGCGGTCCAGCCAGAACCGGACCACGTCGAACATGGCGGCCTCCACCTCGGGGTTGCGCCAGTTCAGGTCGGGCTGGGACCGCAGGAACGAGTGCAGGTAGTACTGGCCGGTGGCCTCGTCCCACTCCCACGCCGGGCCGCCGAACACGGCCAGCCAGTTGTTGGGCGGTCCGCCGCCGGGGGCCGGGTCGGCCCACACGTACCAATCGCGCCTCGGGTCGTCGCGAGACGACCGGGACGCGAGGAACCACGGGTGCCGGTCGCTCGTGTGGTTCGGGACCAGGTCCACGATCAGCCGGACGCCGCAGCCGTGGAGCGCCTCCCGCATCCGGTCGAAATCCTCGAGCGTGCCGAACAGGGGGTCGACGCCGCAGTAGTCGCTGACGTCGTACCCGAAGTCGTCCATGGGCGACGGGTAGAACGGGGACACCCACACGGCGTCCACGCCCAGTGTGTCGGCGAGGTAGGGCGCCCGCTCGGCGATCCCGGCGAGGTCGCCGACGCCGTCGCCGTCGGCGTCCCGGAACGAACGCGGGTAGATCTGGTAGATCACCCCGGCCTGCCACCACTCCATGGCCGGCAGCCTAGGCCCCGTCCCCGGGCCCCCCGTCCCCGGGGCCCCCGTCCCCGGCGAGGCCCAGCCTCCCGAGCACCCTGCGGACCCACCCGGGACGGTGCCGCTCGCCGTCGCCGTCGGCAAGGCCCTGCCCGGCGGGCGCCTCCGGCGCCGGGGCCGACCCGAGCGAGGCGTCCAGGCACTCGGCGACGCCGTCGGCCAGTCGGTAGGCGGCCTCGGCGATCAAGCGGCTCATGTCCGCCACCTCGCCGCTCAGGTGCAGGTCGGCCTCGACGCGGACCGTCGAGAACAGCCCGTCCTCCTCCACGCTCAGCAGCAGCGTCGCCCGCCCCCTGCCCCGGCCGGCGCGCTCCACCCCCCTGGCCTCCACGGTGACGGTGCGGGCGCGCCGGTCGCTGGCGACGGCGGCGCTGCCGTCGAACACCAGGTGGCGTGCCTCGACGTCGATGGCGAGGCTCCCCCCGTCGGGCCCTGCGATCTCCACCCCGGGCACGCACCCGGCGCCGTCGGGCGAAGCCAGGCGGGCCCACACCTCGGCAGCCGGGTGCCCGACGCCGAAGTCCGCCCGCAGCCGCATGTCAGACGTCCGCCTCGCCGGGGCGCTGCCGGTGGATGCGCCCCTCCCTGCCCCGCAGCGCTTCGCCGGTGCCGGACCGGTGCCGGGACGCGATCATCTCCGCCAGGATCGACACGGCCACCTCGGCGGGGCGCTCCGCCCCGATGTCGAGGCCCACCGGGCCGTGGATGCGGCCGGTGTCGGCCTCTCCCCACCCCTCGGCGGCCAGCCGCTCGATGCGCTTGGCGTGGGTGCGGCGGCTCCCCATCGCCCCGACGTAGCGGGCGGGCGAGGAGAGGACCAGCGGCAGCAGGGGCCCCTCCACCCTGGCGTCGTGGGTGAGCGACACCACGTAGGTGCGCTCGTCGAACGGCACCTCGGCTGCGACGTCGCCGGGCCATCCCACCACCACTCGCTCGGCGGCGGGGAAACGCTCCGCCGACGTGAACGCCGGGCGGGGATCGCACACCGTCACCCGGAACCCGGCCTGCGCCGCCATCGCCGACAGCGTGATCGCCACCTCGTCGGCGCCCCAGATCACCAGCCGGGGTGCCGGCGCCATCGTCTCGACGAACACCTCGTGGTCGCCGTAGGACAGGGTCACCGCCTGTTCCGTGTCGGCCAGGCGGACCGCATCGGCGCCCACGTCGGCGGTGGCGGCGGCGGGCAGCGACCCGGCCACCACGGCGCCGGAGGCATCGAGCACCGCCGCGGACCCCACCGCCGGACCGGCCACGACGGTCGCCAGCGAGCCGGGCGTCCCCGCCCGGGCCATCTCCAGCGCCGCCGACGGCACCTCGCCGCCGAGGCGCTCCACGAACACCTGGATGGTCCCGCCGCAGGCCAGCCCCACCTCGAAGGCCTCCTCGTCGGCGATGCCGTAGGTGACCAGCCGGGGGTCGGCGCCGTCGAGGATCGCCGAGGCGTGCAGGTACACGTCGTTCTCGACGCACCCGCCGCTCACCGATCCCCACATGCGCCCCGACGACGACGCCAGGAAGCGGGATCCCTCGGGGCGGGGTGCGGAACCGGCGACCCGGACCACGGTGGCGGAGGCGACGGCCTCCCCGTCGCCGGACCACTCCGCCCAGGTCTCCAATGCATCGCGCACGGCCGCCATGGCACGTCACTCTAGGGAAGGCGGCAGGGCCGGGCACCGGGAACCCGGCCGGCGGCGCCGGTCGTTGGGAGCACGTGGTGTGTCCCCGCGCCGCCCCTATCCTGGGCGCGGCCGACGGCGACGCGAAAGGACCTGCCGTGTCGCGGCGCAGCGAGCTCTCCATCTTCAGTTCCGGGCCCGCCGGGTACCGGCGGCGTCGGCGCGTGCTGCCGGGCGTGAACGTCCGGTTGGTGATGGCGCTGGTGATCCTCGCGTCGCTGGGCATCTCGGCCTGGAAGCTGATCCCCTCGCTGTTCGAGGGCGAGAAGACCGTCGTGGCCATCCTCGGGACCGACGGGTTCCTGGCCGGGGCCGTGGTGGAGGGCCCCAACGGGGCGGTCACCTCCGCCGACGACGGCAGCGCCGCCCTCGAGTTCATCGCCCCCGCCACCCTGTACGTGTCGGCGCCCGGCTACGTGGACGGCTCGTTCCCGATCGACGAGGTGCCGCTCGACCGGCAACTGCACCTGCAACTGGACCCGATCGTGGTGGCGGGGCGGGTCGTGGCCCCCAACGGCATCGGCGTGGCCGCCGTCGACGTCACCCTGGGCGACCTCGAGACCACCACCGACGAGTACGGCAACTTCGAGTTCGTCGAGGCACTCGCCGGCGAGGTGACGGCGTCCAAGACGGCCTGGACCAGCGCCAGCATGCAGTGGGACGGGCGGGCGACCCGCCTCGACCTGACGCTGGAGCCGTTCTTGGTCAAGGGGCTGCGGGTGGACGGCGTCGCCGCAGGCGACGACGAGAAGTACACCGAGATCCTCCGCATGGCCGAGTCCACCGCCGTCAACACCCTGATCTTCGACACGAAGGACGAGAAGGGCATCGTGCCCTACCTGTCCAACGTGCAGGAGGCGCGCGACATCGGGGCCGTCGCCGACCGCTACAGCCCCCGCGACGCGGTGGCCGCCGCCCACGAGCGCGGGCTCTACACCATCACCCGCATCGTCACGTTCCAGGATCCGGTGCGGGCGCCGGTGCGCGACGACCTGGCGCTCCACACCACCTCGGGCGACATCTGGCGCACCGTGCAGGGCCTGGGGTGGATGGACCCCACCGACCGGGAGGCGTGGGAGTACCCGCTCGCCCTGGCCGCGGAGGCATGCGAGATCGGCTTCGACGAGATCCAGTTCGACTACGTCCGGTTCCCCACCGACGGCGACCTCAGCATCGTGGTCTACGACGAGCCGACGGACTCGGCCGCCGACCGTATCGGGACGGTCTCGGCGTTCCTGCAGGAGGCCCGCAGCCGCCTCCACGACCAGGGCTGTGCCGTGTCCGCCGACGTGTTCGCCATCATCCTGTCGGTGCCCGACGACCAGATGCTCGGCCAGCACGTCGAGGAACTGTCGTGGTCGGTGGATGCGATCTCGCCCATGATCTACCCGAGCCACTACGGCTCCGGGTGGCTGGGGCTGGACGTGCCCAACGACCACCCGGACGTGGTCATCGGCAACGCCCTCGACGGCGGCATCCCCCGCCTGGCGGGCGGGGCGGTGATGCGGCCGTGGATCCAGGGCTGGGGCTACAGCGAGGCGCAACTGGAGGGGAGCATCGCCGAGGCCGAGCAACGCGGGGTCGGGTGGATGCTGTGGCACTCCAGCAGCGACCACATGAAGGAAGCGCTGCCGCTGGAGTAGCCCCCCGTCAGCCGAGCCACCGCAGGAACCAGGCGGCCGCCAGCTCGCACACCCGCGCCAGCGCGCCCGGCTCCTCGAACAGGTGCCCGGCGCCCGGCACCACCGCCAGTTCGGCCCGCTCACCCAGGCCCCGCCGGGCGTCCTCGTTGAGCCCCACCACCGCCCCGTCCTCGCCGCCGACGATCAGCAGCACCGGGGCCGCGACGGCGTCGAAGGACGGTTCGGCCAGGTCGGGGCGCCCGCCCCGGGACACGATCGCCGCCACGTCGTCGCGGCCGGCCGCCGCCGTCAGGGCGGCCGCCGCCCCGGTGCTGCTGCCGAAGTAGCAGGCCGGCAGGCGGGCCGCCCTCGGGGGCAGGTGGTCGTGCGCCGCGCCCAGGCGGGCGCCCAGTAGCGGGATGTCGAACACCCTCGCCCGGTCGCCGGCCTCGGCCGGGGTCAGCAGGTCGAAGAGCAGCGTCCCGAGCCCGGCGCGCTGCAGGGAGGCGGCGACGGCCCGGTTGCGCGGGCTGAGCCGGCTGCTGCCGCTGCCGTGGGCGAACAGGACCACCCCCTTCGCCCCGGCCGGCACCGCCAGCGTGCCCGGCAGCACCACGCCGCCGGCGGGGATCTCCACCTCCTCGGGAGCCGGCAGGGCGGCCGCCAGGGCGGCCAGCACCTCGTCGTCGGTGGTCTGGCGGAAGTCCCGGTACGACGCACCCACCCCCAGCAGCATCGTCGGCGCCTCGACGCACACCAGGTCGTCCACCAGGCCGCGCATCTCGGCGGCCGTGTCTGCGGCGCCCACCGGCACCGCCAGGATCACCCGCCCGGCGCCTCTGCGCCGCGCCGAGTCCACCGCGGCGCGCGCCGTGTAGCCGGTCGCCAGGCCGTCGTCCACCACCACGGCGTCCCTGCCCTCCAGCGGCACGGGCGGGGCATCGCCCCGGTAGGCGGTCCGGCGGCGATCCAGTTCGGCGTGCTCGCGGCGGATCACCTCGTCCAGGTGGCGGCGGCTCACCCCGAGCCTGCGGATCAGGTCCTCGTTGAGGACCGTCACCCCGGACTCGGCGACCGCCCCGATGCCGAGCTCCGGGTTGCCGGGCGCCCCCAGCTTGCGCACCACCACCACGTCGAGCGGGGCCTGCAGCGCCCTCGCCACCCCGGCGGCGACGATCACCCCGCCGCGGGGCAGGCCGAGGACGACGGCGTCGCCGTAGCCGCGCCCCACCATCGCCCTGCCCAGGACCTCCCCGGCGTGCACCCGGTCGGTGAACATGCCCCCACCGTGGCAGCCGGGGGCCTCCCCGTCCAGGGGAGGAGGTCCCGCCCGGGACCCGAATGGTGACCTTTGCCCCTATTGGCGCCGCGCCGGCCGGTGCCACACTGGCGCCACATCTGAGGGGAACCCTCTCCTGTTTTCCCCGGCGACGGGGAGCGTGGCTTGGGGCCGGGTCGTAGGGCTGAGCACACAGCACCCCCTCCTGTGAGCGTCCGAGGTCCTCGCCCGGCCCCAACATCGTGTTCGGGCCGGCCGGGCCCCGGCGCCACCGGGGTGGCGCTCAGGCGGGCCGGGCGTTCACGCCTTGACGATCACGAACGACTGTGCGCCGTCTGTCTCGAAGGTCTCCTTGAGGTCGTACCCCATGTCGTCCACCCACGCCGGCACGTCGACGGCCGCCATGGGGTCGGTGGTCACCAGCTCGATGCTCTCGCCGATCCCGGCACGCCGCAGGGCCTCCGAGGCCCTGAGGATGGGGATCGGGCAGCGGGCATCGCGCACTTCGATGCGCTGATCGGCCACGGTTCCTCCCTCGTCCGGGGCGACTCCGCATGCCCCGTGTCCCGCGGAGTGTCGCATACGGGCCGGGGGTGTCAAGCACCTCCCGCCACCCCGGCGGAGGGTGCTCAGACCGGCTGCAGGCGAGCGGTGAAGTGGCGCAGCCAGGGCGCCGACTCGACGATCCGGTATCCGCCGATCGAGGGGGCCCGTTCGGCCACCGCGAGGATCACCTCCGCCACGTAGTCGATGTGGCTCTGGGTGTAGGTGCGGCGTGGGATGGCGAGGCGGACGAGTTCCATGGCCGCCGGCTCCTCGGTGCCGTCGGGCTGGGGACGGCCGAACATGAGCGAGCCGATCTCCACCCCCCGCACGCCGCCGTCCCGGTACAGCTCCACCGCCAGCGCCTGGGCCGGGTACTGCGACGGCGGGATGTGGGGCAGCAGCGTCCTGGCGTCCAGGTACACGGCGTGGCCCCCGGGGGGCTTGACGATGGGCACGCCGGCGGCGTCCGCCTTCTCCGCCAGGTATGCCGTCGAGCGGATGCGGTAGCGGAGGTACTCCTCCTCGAGCACCTCCTCGAGGCCGCGGGCGATCGCCTCCAGGTCGCGGCCGGCGAGGCCGCCGTAGGTGGGGAACCCCTCGGTGAGGATCAGCAGGTTGCGGCACCGCCCCGCCAGTTCCTCGTCGTGCATGGCGAGGAACCCGCCGATGTTGGCGAGCCCGTCCTTCTTGGCCGAGAAGGTGGCGCCCTCGGCGAGGGAGAACATCTCCCGTGCGATCTCCCGGGGGGTCTTGTCGGCGTAGCCCGGCTCGCGCAGCTTGATGAACCATGCGTTCTCGGCGAAGCGGCACGCGTCCAGGAACAGGGGGATGCCGTGGCGGTCGCACACCGCGCGCACCTCCCGCAGGTTCTCCATGGACACCGGCTGGCCCCCGCCCGAGTTGTTCGTCACGGTGACCATCACCATCGGCACCCGCTCCGCCCCCACGTCGGCGATGACGGCCTCGAGGCGCTCGACGTCCAGGTTCCCCTTGAACGGGTGCTCGGACGCCGGGTCCCGGCCTTCGGCGATCACCAGGTCGAGCGCCTCGGCGCCCTGGTACTCGATGTTGGCCCGCGTGGTGTCGAAGTGGGTGTTGTTGGGGACGACGTCCCCCTCCCGCACCGCCTCGGCGAACAGGATGCGCTCGGCCGCCCTCCCCTGGTGCGTAGGGATCATCTGCGGCATGTCGGTGAGTTCGCACACCACCTCCCGCAGCCGGTACCACGACCGGCTGCCGGCGTACGACTCGTCGCCCACCATCATCGCCGCCCACTGGGCGTCCGACATCGAGCCGGTGCCCGAGTCGGTGAGGAGATCGATGATCACCTCGTCGGCGTGCAGGTTGAACAGGTTGTAGCCGGCCCGCTCCAGGGCCGCCTCCCGCTCGGCGGCGGACGGCAGGGCGATCTCCTGCACGGAGTGGATGCGGAACGGTTCGATGATCGTCCGGTACGGCACGGCGGCACCCCTTGTCGGCGGCTACCACCCGACACTACGCGGGCACGGGCATCCCTCCGGCCGCGGTGGCGGCCCGCCGGTCAGGACTCCTCGTCGGTGTCCTCGCCCTCCTGCAGGCCCTTGCGCAGCTCACGGGCCGAGCGGCCGATGGAGCGTGCCAGGTCGGGCAGCTTGGCCGCTCCGAAGAACAGCACCAGCACCCCGGCGATCACCAGCAGTTCGCCGGCTCCCAGTTGACGGAACATGCCTCCTCCTCTCCCCCGCTCACCCTGTGACCGCGGCCGCCACGGCGGCGGCCAGGTCGGAGGGGGCGAGGCCGGGCGCTTCTACGCTCCCGGTCCGGTACACCTCTTCGAAACGGTCCTCGAGCGCCCCGGGTTCCACCCCGCGGGCCGCGGCCTCCAGATCGCCGACGGCGGTGGCCGGCAGGATCGTGAAATCGCCGGTCAGCGCCAGGTCGTCGATGGCACCCTCCCGCAGCCGGGCGGTCACGCGGACCAGGCCGGCCGGGGTCTTCAACGCCCCTTCGACCACGTGGACGTCCTGGTGGATCTTGACGCCGGCGGCCTTCGCCGGGCGCTGCTGCAGCACCCACGCCGGGTCGGCGAACCGCTCGTCCAGTCGGGCGGCGATGCGCTCCTCCTCGGCGGTGAGCCCGCCCGGCACCAGGGCGCCGCCCAGCGCTTTGGCGCATCGGGAGAGGTAGGCGTCCACCACCGCGGCGCGGTCGGCGTCGACCAGGTCGGCGACGGTCACCATGTACTCCGTCAGGCTCTCGAGCACCTTGTCGCGCATCTTCTCCGAGGGCACCTTGAGCACCTCGGCCATGGTGCGGCGGTCGAAGTCGAGCATCAGGCTGCCCACCAGCACGAGTGCGTCGCCGATCTGGGCGGCGCCGGTGCCGCCGATCTTGCGGCCGCCGACGTGGACGTCGTTGACGGGCCGCAGGTAGGCGTCGATGCCCAGGTCCCGGTAGGCCTCGACGAGCGGGGCGATGTAGGCGGCGTAGCGGTCCTCGAGGCGGCCCGGCACCCGTGACGGGTGGACCACCCATTGCACGAACACCTGGTCGTCGTCCAGGTACACGGCGCCGCCGCCCACCTCCCGCCGGTACACGGGCAGGCCGAGCGCCTCGCAGCGCGCCAGGTCCACCTCCTGTTCGGCGTCCTGGTGGAACCCGACGCAGACGTAGGGGTCGCTCGGCGACACCAGGATCACCGTGTCGGGGCCGTCGGGCCCCAGGGCCCTCGCCACGGCGTGGTACACGGTCTGGGACCGCACCGCGGGCACCCGGCCCAGGTCGAGCAGCCGCACGTCGCTCACGTCATCCTCCGATCCTGGGAGGCGACGCCTCCTCCACCTGCCGCAGCACGTCGAGGGTCTCGCGGGCGTCCTCCTCGTCCACCCGGTTGAGGGCGAACCCCATGTGGGCCATCACGTAGTCGCCCACCTCGGCCTCCGGGACGTAGTCGAGGCGCACCGTGGCGGGGCTGCCGCCCACGTCCACGGTGGCGACGGCGATCCCGAGTGCGTTGCGCTCGATGGCGGTCACCCGCACCGGCACCGCTATGCACATGGGGGGCCTCCCTCTCCCGGCGCCGTCCGCTCAGACACGGGCGTCCTCCTCCTGCCATGCGGCCACCACCTCGGCGGCGCGATCCACCACCTGCGGGAGCGCCGCCTCGATGGCGACGCTCATCTCGATCCCGATGGACAGGTCCTCGGGCTGCAGCCCCACCAGGCGCAGCACCGGCGGCAGCTTGCCGCGCACCTGCGCCAGGCCGAGCACCTCCTGCATGGTGATCTGATGCTGGGACATCTTCACCCCTGCGAACAGCGGGATCTCGTCCCGGTCCATCTCCACCAGCGTGCCGGGAGGCGCGCCGCGGTCCACCGCGTCGAGCACCAGCAGGCGTTCGCACTCCTCCACCAGCGGCAGCAGGTTCAGACCGAGCACGCCACCGTCGATCGCCTCCACGGGGCCGCCGTCGGGCAGCCGCCCCTCCAGGAGCCGCAGGGCGTGCACGCCCAGACCCTCGTCCCGGTTCAGGACGTTGCCCACACCCAGGACCACGCTCCGTCCCCTCATCCGGCGCGTCCTAGGTCCAGCAGACATCGAGGCCGGTGGACGCTTCGCCCACTTGCTCGCCGTCGGCGTCCACCAGGTGGATGGCGCAGGCCATGCACGGGTCGAACGAGTGGATGGTGCGCAGGATCTCGAGCGGCCATTCCGGCTTGGCGAGCGTCGTGCCCACCAGCGACGCCTCGTAGGCGCCCGCCTGCCCCTGGGCGTCGCGCGGCGAGGCGTTCCAGGTGGTCGGGACGACCATCTGGTAGTTGTCGATCTTGCCGTTGCCGATGACGATCCAGTGCCCGAGTGCGCCGCGCGGCGCCTCCATGAACCCGAAGCCGCGCGCCTTGGACGGCCACGAGATCGGCTCCCAGCGGTCGCCGTTGTGGGTCTCGGTGTCGCCGGCCTTGATCAGCGCGATCAACTCGCCGTAGAGCGTCCGCAACTGGTCGGCGAACACCTTGGTCTCGATGGCCCTGGCGGCGGTGCGCCCGAGCGTGGAGAACACCGCCTCGATCGGGGCGCCCAGCGCGCTGAGGGTGCCGTCCACCAGGTCGACCGTCTGGTCGTGCCCGGAGGCGTACATCGCCAGCACCCGGGCCAGCGGCCCCACCTCGACGGGCATGCCGTTCCAGCGGGGCGACTTGAGCCACGAGTACTTCTGGTCCACCTCGAGGTGGTCGTAGGGCGGCTGCGGGCCGGTGAAGTTGAACGTCGTCTCACCCTCCCAGGGGTGGAGCCCCTGGGCATCGCCGCCGCCGTACTCGTACCAGGAGTGGGCGATGAACTCCTGCATCTTGTCCATGTCGTTGGGGTCGGGCTCGGTCATCCCGGCCAGGTCCCGGCCCACGATCAGCGACCGGGGCACCACGAACTTCGACGTGTCGGAGTGGTCCACGCCCGGCAGCTCGCCCCAGGTGAGGAAGTTGCCGAGGCCCTCGCCGAGCCCGGCGTAGTCCAGGTAGTAGGGGGCGATGGCGAGCACGTCCGGCAGGTACACCTGGTCGACGAAGTCGATGATCCGGGTGATCGAGTCGGAGATGATCGCCAGCCGCTCGGCGTTCAGCGCCGTGTCGCTGTCCAGGTCGATGGGCATCGGCACGCCGCCGACCACGAAGTTGGGGTGCGGGTTCTTGCCGCCGAAGATCGTGTGGATCTTGGTGACGTGGCGCTGCCAGTCGAGGGCCTCCAGGTAGTGCGCCACCGCCAGCAGGTTCACCTCGGGCGGCAGCTTGTAGGCCGGGTGGCCCCAGTAGGCGTTGGCGAAGATCGACAACTGGCCGCTGTCGACGATCGCCTGCACCTTGGCCTGCACGTCGGCGAAGTAGCCGGGCGACGAGTTGGGCCACGGCGAGATCGCCTGCTGGATCTCGGAGGTCCCCTTGGGATCGGCGCGGAGCGCGTCCACCACGTCCACCCAGTCGAGGGCGTGCAGGTGGTAGAAGTGCATCACGTGGTCGTGCACGTACTGCTGGGCGATCATCAGGTTCCTGATGACGTTGGCGGCCGACGGGATCTGGATCCCGAGGGCGTCCTCCACCGAGCGGATCGATGCGAACGAGTGCACCGTGGTGCACACCCCGCAGGCGCGCTGGGCGAACGCCCATGCGTCGCGCGGGTCCCGCCCCTCGAGGATGACTTCGATGCCGCGCACCATCGTGCCCGAGGAGTACGCCTCGGTGATCACGCTGTTGGCATCGACCTCGGCCTCGATGCGGAGATGTCCTTCGATCCTGGTGATCGGGTCGACGACGAGTCTTGCCACGGCGTCCTCCTACTGCTCACGAAGCCACGCCAGGGCCTCGTCCTCGGTTGCGGCGAACTTCACCGGGTGCGTGTAGTAGCTCTCGGGGATGTCGATCTCCGAGGGGTCGAGGTCTGCGCCGAACACGGCGGCCGTCGGCATCATCGGCCGGAAGTGGGCGATGTGCCGGGCGCATTCCTCCCCGGTGGTTCCGGTCAGGTCGATCAGGAGCTTCCCCCGGTAGTCGTGGAGGAAGTGCGCCAGCATCTGGACGTCCTCCGACGAGAGCGTCCCGGTGTGGCGGCACCGCATGATCCCCTTCTCGACGGGGGTCAGGGTGAAAGATGTCATGTCTGCTCTCCCTTGCGCGTCGCGGGGGTCATTCCATGGCCTCGGCGACCATCTCGGCCAGGCCGCGGAACTTCATGTCCCAGTCGAAGTGCTCGGCCCCGTCGAGGAACTGGAGCCGGCAGTTCGAGCACGCCATGACCACGGTCTCGGCCCCGACGGCCTCCGCCTGGGCGATCTTCAACTCGAACGCCTTGTAGCGGATCGGGTCGGCCTCCTTGATGGCGATCACGCCGCCGCCGCCCCCGCAGCAGATGGCCTGCTCCCGGTTGGGCGTCATCTCGGTGAACGACTCGGGCGCCAGGATCGACAGCAGCTTGCGGGGCTCCTCGATGTGGCCGCCGCGGCGCTGGATCTTGCAGGCGTCGTGGAAGGTGATCTTCCCGTCGCCGTCGTAGGCGCCCGCCTTCAGCGTGATCCTGCCCGATTCCACGTACTCGCCGAGCACGGCGGCGATGTGGGTGATCTCGATGTCGGGGACGTCCATCAGATTGGGCGCCGTCCACCGCAGGGCGTCGTAGGCGTGGCCGCACTCGGTGACCACGATCTTCTTCACCCCCAGCTCCACCGCCCCGTCGAACACCCGGGACAGCAGCAGCCTGGTGTGGTCGGCGCTCCCCTCGTAGAACCCGAAGTTCACCACCTCGCGCGCCTTGCTGCTCAACGTCCAGTTCTCACCGGCGGCGTTGAGGATCGAGGCGATGTGCGCCAGGTTGTCGGGGAACTTCATGATCTCGATGGACGAGAAGATCACCAGCGTGTCGGCGCCCTCCTTGTCCACCGGGAGGTCGATCTCCCAGTCGTCGGCGATCCACTCCAGACGGCTCTCGAACACGTCGTCGGTGACGCCGAGGGGGCTGCCCTCCTCGATCTGCTTGTTCACGGCGGCCGCCAGGTCGTCGGGCACCATGCCGGCTTCGGCCAGCCCGGCCCGCACGTCGTGGATGATCGGGCCGAGCTGGATGCCCATCGGGCACACCATGGCGCACTTGTTGCACACCGTGCATGCCTCGTAGACCAGCTTGCTCCACGCCTCCAGGTCGGCCTCGTCCACCTTCTTCTGCAGATGGAGCATCGTGCGCAGCTTGCCTCCGAGCGTGAACTCCTGCTCGTAGGCCCGTTTGAGGAGCTCCACCTTCCACACCGGGGCGAAGTCGGGGTTGCCGGTCGCCTGGTAGAAGTGGCACGCCTCGGCGCAGATGCCGCAGCGGGTGCAGGCCTCCAGCTGGGAGGCGACCCATCCGCCGGTCTCTTCGACGAACGTGTCGATGGCTCGCGTCGTCTTCATTGCGCCTCCCATCACGGCGTCACCGCCCGCTTGCCGAACTGCGCACCGTGGATCGTCCTCGAGAAGAAGTAGAAGACGAAGTGCGAGATCCGGCTGAAGGGGATCCAGATCAACATCACGTCCACCGCCAGCACGTGCAGGCTGTAGATGACCTCGTACCTGAACAGCAGGTGGTGGGTCGTCATGTAGCCGGTCAGCATCGGCAGGAACACGAACAGCCAGTTGAGCGCCTCGGCCGGGCCGGACAGCTTCCGCAGCAGCGGGTTGGCCACCCGGTTGATGGCCAGCGCCACCATGGCGGCGATGGCCGCCGCCGCCAGCCAGTCGATGATCGGCAGCGGCAGGGTCGGCCAGCCGAACCCGAGCATGCTCTTCCACGCCAGCATGTGCGGGGCGCCGAAGATGATGATCGCGAACAGGCCGAGGTGGAAGATGCCGCCGGCGATCAGCGTGACCGCGTTGCCGGCGAACGTCTGCTTCACCCACGGCACGAACGGCCAGATGATCAGGCCCTTGCCGTACGACTTGGCCACCCCGCCGGCCTTGCTGCCGGCCGAGGGCACCCGGTCACGGGACCACCCGAGGGTGAGCACCCGCACCAGGCGGTAGGTGAGGCCGCCGACGAACACGAACAGCGCCGCCGTGAAGAACGGGCCTCTGGCGAATTCCAGGGTTGCGTTCCAGTCCATGGTCGCCTCCTACGCGTCCTCGTCGCCCGGTTCGGCCGAGCCGGCGCGCCGCTTCTTCATCCGGTTGGCCGTGGCCGCTCCGGCGCCGACGACGGCGCCTGCGGCCGCCGCCACCCCGACCGCAGCGGCCCCGGGGCGGTTCAGCGGGGCCGACTGGCCCTGGTAGAAGCCGCCGCCGTCCCAGAAGTTCGGCTGCGAGCAGCCGAGGCAGGGATGGCCGGACTGGATGGGGAACGACAGGCCGGCGTCCCACTTGATCGTGGCGCAGGCGTTGTACGTGGTCGGGCCCTTGCAGCCCAGCTTGTACAGGCACCACCCCTTGCGGGCGCCCTCGTCGTCGAACGACTTGGCGAACTTGCCCGCCTCGTAGAAGGGGCGGCGCAGGCACCGGTCGTGGATGGTCTGGCCGTAGAACGTCTTCGGCCGGTTCAGGTCGTCGAGTTCGGGCAGGGTCCCGAACACGATGAACTGCAGCAGCACCGCCGTCGTGACCTCGGGGATCGCCGGGCAGCCGGGGATGTTCACCACCGGCTTGTCGGTGATGATCTCCCACACGCCCTTGGCCTCGGTGGGGTTGGGGTCGGCCTTGGGCAGGCCGCCGAACGACGAGCAGTTGCCGGTGCTGATGATGGCCGCCGCACCCTCCGCCGCCTCCTCGAGCAGGTCGAGGGCGGTGCGGCCGCCGATGGTGCAGTGGATGCCGCCGTCGGCCACCGGGATGCTGCCCTCCACCACCAGCACGTACTGGCCGTGGTACTTCTGCATCATCGCGTCGCGGTTCTCCTCCGCCTGGAAGCCGGCGGCGGCGAACAGCGTCTCGTGGTAGTCGATGGAGATCTCGTTGAGCACCAGGTCGCCCAGGGTGGGCGACTGGGACCTGGTCAGCGCCTCGGTGCACCCGGCGCAGTCCTGGAACTCCAGCCAGATCACCGGCACCCGGGGCTTGGTCTCGAAGGCCCGGACGATCAGCGGCGTCGCATCGGCCTGCGGCCCCGCCAGCGACGCCGGCAGGCCGCTGGCCTCCACCGGCGCCGGGACGCCGCAGAACGCCATCGTCCCGGCCAGCGCACCGCAGTACTTGACGAAGTCTCGGCGGGAGACGCCCTTCGAGCGCAGGTGCTCGTAGATGGTCTCCTGCGGTTCGGAGCCCTTAGTCACACGACACCCCCTCCGATTCGAGGAACTCGCGATAGGCGGCGATGCCCTCCTCGCCGGTGACGAGGCCGGCGGGGTCGAACGCCTCCACCTGCAGGTCGGCGACCCAGCCCTCTCCGTAGGGGTCGGTGACGGCCAGGTTGGGGTCGCCGACGAGGGCGTCGTTGCCGTGGAGGAGGGTGCCGGTGATCGGGCTCGGCACGGGCCCGACGTACTTGGAGGACTCGAGCGTGGCCACGCTCTTGCCCTGGGGGACCTCCTTGCCCAGCTTGCGGGCGCTGACGGTGACCGCCGCCAGCGAGCCGCCCGACAGCTTGGCGGCGACGGAGGTGATGCCGACCCGGATCACGCCGCCGTCCATCGGCCGGGCCCAGACGTGCTTGTCGAGCAGGTAGTAGAGCTCCTCGGGGAGCTCGCACCCATTGATCTCGGCCATCTCTCCTCCTCGTCTCAGAACGTCAGGACCGTGCTGCTGTTCTCGGCGAGCTGCCACATCGCCGCCCCGCCGACCATCTTCACGCCGTCGATGAGGTCGCCCTCGTCGATGTCGTGGAGCTCGGTGGCCGCGGTGCAGGCGACGAACTTCACGCCCGCCTCCTGGGCGTCCTGCATGAAGCCGGCGACCGCCCGGCCGCCCTCCTTGGGCACGACCGTCTCGGCCACGCCCTCCTTCAGCAGGAGGATCCCGTCGATGGTGAAGAACATCGTGACCTCGTACTCCATGGCCGCCGCGAGGTGGGCGAAGAAGAACGGGGTGGCGCAGCGCCGGGGGGTCTCCGGGCCGCTGGTCATGATGATGAGGACCTGGTCTTCCACGATGCTGCCTCCTAGAACGCCAGGGCGATGCCGTCTTCGGCCACGTAGTTCAAGAAGGTGGCCGCCCCGCCGATCTCCACCTCGTCGAGCAGCTCCTCGCGCTCGATGCCCATGACGTCCATGGTCATCTGGCAGCCGATGAGGCGGACGCCGCTCATCACCGCCATGTCGAGGAGCTCGCTGAGCTTGGCGACGTTCGCCTTGCCCATCCAGTTGTTCATCATCCCGGTGGCCACCGCCGTCATGCCGGGGAGCATCCCGACGATGTTGGGAACCGGCACCGGCATCGCCGGGTTGGCGATGGGGGCCACCTTCAGCTTGTCGGCCTTGCCCTTCTTGATGATCTCCAGCCCGTAGAAGGTGAAGAAGATCGCCGACTCCATGTCGAGAGCGGCCGCCGAGGTGGCCAGGATCAGCGGCGGGTAGGCCGCGTCGAGAGTGCCGTGCCCGGCGATGATGCCGAGTCGCTTCGCCGTCGCCATCTCGCTCAGCCCTTCTTCTCGATGAGGAACACGTACTTGCCGTCGGCCTCGGAGGCCTCCAGCAGGGCGTGACCGGTGCGGTCGGTCCACGCCGCGACGTCGGCGGTGGAGCCGGCGTCGGTGGAGATCATCTGGAGCACCTGGCCGGCCTCCATGTCGTCGATGGCCTTCTTGGTCTTCAGGATCGGCATGGGGCATGCCAGGCCGCTGCAGTCGAGCACCTGGTCAGGGGTGGCGGACATGAGGAGTTCCTCCTTGCGACGCGAAGCGGCCGGGCGACCCGTGGGGGGTGTGCCCGGCCCGGAAAGGACGATGACGGTCGGTTGCGGGGTGGTGGTCTCCCACTCGGGTGTCCGGGTGCTGGCGCACCGACGGCCTCCTCACGGCAATCGACGTGGTGTCGGGACGAGAGTACCTGCGCTAGCCTATGGATTGCAAGTTCGAGTCATGGTGATTCTTATAGATCATGCCATTCGATTCCGATAGGATCTCCCTATGCTGAACCCGATCGAACTCAACGTGTTCGCGATGGCTGCCGAGACGGAGAACTTCTCCGAGGCGGCCCGGCGCCTCGGCGTGACCCAGCCGACGGTCAGCCTGCACATCCGCTCGCTGGAGGAGCGCCTCGGCATCGACCTCTTCACCCGTTCCGGCCGCAACGTGGTGCTCACCGACGCCGGGCGGGCGCTCATCCCCCTGGCCCGCGACATCCTGCAGCGCTGCGCCCGCATCGAGGAGACGATGCTGTCGCTGAAGGGCGAGGTGGTCGGCCTGCTCGAGATCGGGTGCACCACCGCCTCGGGCAAGTACGTGCTCCCCCGCATCCTGCGCGGCCTGCGCGACCGGCACCCCCGGCTGGAGGTGGTGTGCCGGGTCACCAACCGCCACGACGCCCTCCGCCTGCTGCACATCGGCGACGTGCAGGTGGCCATCACCAGCCTCGAGGAGGCGTCGCGCGACCTGGACTACCGCGAGTTCGCCACCGACCACATCGTGCTGATCACCCCGCCCGGCCACCCCTGGGCGGGGCTGGGGCGGCCGGTGCGCCCCGACGAGTTGCTGCAGGGCGAGTTCATCACCCGGGAGGAGGGCTCCGGCACCGATGCCGCGGTGCGGGAGGCCCTCGCCGACCACGGCATCGGCATCGACGACCTGCCCAGGATCATGGAACTGGGCAACTCGGAGGCCATCCGGATGGCGGTGGCCGAGGGCATCGGGGTCGGCTTCGTGTCGGCCCTGGTGGCCACCGAGGCCGGGGCGGGCCCGGTGCAGATCGTGCCGATGGAGGGGATGTCGCCGCAGCGCGCCCTGTACATGGTGCGCGACTCGTCGCGGCCGGCCACCACCGCCCAGACCGCCTTCTGGGACTTCGCGTTCTCGCCCGAGATGGACGGGGTGCGCGACCGCATCACCCGCCCCGCGATCGCCTGACCCTCAAGCGCCGGCGGCAGCCGCGTCGCCGAGCCGCGGGGTGATGTCGGCCAGCGCCCTGCGGACCATGGCCAGGTCGGCCTGCTCGAACGCCTCGCGGCGCGCCGGGTCGTCGAACACCATGTCGCCGCACGCCTCGAACGACGCCATCGCCCCCAGTTCGGCGGAGGCGGGGCGCCTGCTGTCGCGGTAGAACAGGTGGATCACCGGCGCGCCCCCCGGCCCGGCCACCATCAGGTTCACCCGGTGCGACGGGTCGCGGCCGTGCCAGGCGCCGACGGCGGCATCGGCCTCCCCGGCGTCGAAGAACCGGCGCAGCGGCAGCGGGTAGCGGGCGTCCGCCCCCGGGGCCAGGGCCTCGACGGGGAAGGGGTCGGTGGTCATCTGCAGGTGCAGGTGCCACGGGATGCTGGAACCGGCGCCCGCCCCGTTGTAGACCACCCGGAAGGCGCCGCCGGTGTCACGGTGCAGGTCGAGCATCGCCGCCAGCACGCCGGGGTCGTAGCGCTGGTCCTCGTGGGCGGCCGAGGCGACGGTGAAGTGGTTGCGGCCCAGCCAGGCGAAGTTGGCCCCCGCCAGCCAGTCCCGCCCGCCGGCCTGCAGCGGCACCAGCACCTCCTTGGGGAAGCAGGGCCGGATCATGCCGGCGCACAGGAAGCAGGGCCGCCCTGCCGGGTCGCGGCGGTCCACCGGCAGGTCCTGGTCCTCGCACCCCGGGTCGTAGATGCCGTGCTCGGCCAGCACCGCCGCCACGCCCCGGACCGCCCGGTGCGGCAGCCACCGGAACCGGAAGGCGACGCCGGTGTCCGGGTCCGCTGCGGTGCGGGTCTCCACCGGCCCCCGGGGGTCGCCGAGCAGGTAGCCGTCGTCGATCTGCTGCTGCCACACGGCCTCGAGCCGTGCCGCCAGGGGTGAGGTGCCCATCGGCGGCGAACCTAGCCGCTGCGGCGGCGGCACGCGGGGTCCGGACGCGGTGCGGGGCCGGCGAACCGGCCCCGCGATCGTCGTGACGGCGCTGCGGGTCAGCGCTTGATGAAGGCGGCCGCCGCCATGACGGCCCCGCCGATCAGCGTCAGCCACAGGCCGAAGCCGATGGAGAAGCCGGCGTCGTTGATGTCGAGCATGTTGGTGATCGCCACCACCACCACGATCGCCCCGGTGGCCACGAGCCCCCACTTGCGGGCGCCGTCCTTCAGGAACACGGCGACGGCGGCGGCGGCGATCGCCACGATGAGCGTGATCAGGCCGTCGCCTGGCTCTTCCATGCCGCCGATCGACATGCCGGCGAACGATGCCCAGGCCGTGAACGACCCGATGATCGTGACGACGGCGCCGATGATCGCCGTCATGGTCGACGTGCTGCCGGTGATCCGCTGCATGTCGAAACCTGAATCGGTCATGTGCACTCCCCTCGGTGATGCGTCCGGACGTGCCGGGACGTTAGCGGCCGGTGGCTAGCCTCGCCGGGATGAGCACCCAGATCGCCGTGTTCGGCGCCTCCTCCACCCCGCCCGGCCATCCCGACCACGACGCCGCCGTCCGCTGCGGGGCGCTCCTCGCCGGGGCCGGCTTCGCGGTGGCCACCGGCGGCTACGGCGGGCTGATGGAGGCCGTGTCGCAGGGGGCGGCCGGGGCCGGGGGCCACGTGGTGGGGGTCACCGCACCTGCGCTGTTCCCGAACCGGCCGGGCGCCAACCCTTGGGTGGCCGTGGAGCGGCCGGCGGAGAGCCTGGCCGCCCGCATCGGCGACATGCTGGCCACCAGCGCCGGGTGCATCGCCCTGCCCGGCAGCATCGGCACGATGACCGAGCTGCTGATGGCGTGGAACGAGGCGTACATCGACGCCCTCGACGGCGGCCCAGCCAAGCCGGTGGTGGCGGTGGGGCCGGTGTGGGCGGAGTTCGTGGAGGCCATCGGCGCTCGCCTGGCCACCGATGCCACGCTGGTCTCCTGCGTCCCCGACGTGGAGGCGGCCGTGGACGAGATCGTCCGCCGCCTCGGCTGACCCCCGGCTACTCCTCGGTCGACGCCAGGCAGGAGACCCAGACCACCAGGTCCTCGAGCAGGCCGGGCCGCGCCTCGTTCTGCACCTGGGCGATGCCCAGCTCCACGCGTTGGCCCCTGCCCAGGCACGACACCGGCGGCTCGTTCCACGGGCCGTCCTCGATCCGCCACAGCGCGGCGGAGACGTCGAAGGCCGTGCCGCTCTCGGCGTCACGGTCGGCGCTGAAGCCGATCTCGGTGCCGGTGGGGAACTCGCTGACGATGACGGCGTACCCGGTGCGCCGCTCGATCTGCAGGTCGGGGCCGGTGCCGGTGCCCCCCTCGTCTCCCGCGCACCCGGCCGCCAGCAGGGCGGCCGCCACCACGAGGACTGTGATCCGTGCCTTCATCTGCATCCTTCTTCACACGCTGCCGCCAGATTAGGGCGCCGGCGGCCCGCCCCGCCCCGGGGTGAGCCCGGGAACGGCCAGCCGATACACTCGCCTCGGCTCGCGAGGAGGCAGCATCGTGGCCGGCGACGGCTTCTATCTCGGCGGGATCATCGACCCCGCCACCGGCAAACGGACCGACGACGGGGCGCTCGTCCACTACGACCCCGGCGACCTCACCACCCACGGGGTCATCGTCGGCATGACCGGGTCCGGCAAGACCGGCCTGGGCGTCATCTACCTGGAGGAGGCGCTGCGCGCCGGGATCCCCGCCCTGATCCTCGACCCCAAGGGCGACATGACCAACCTGCTGCTGACCTTCCCCGACCTGGCGCCCGCCGACTTCGAGCCGTGGGTGGACCCCGGCGAGGCGAAGCGGGAGGGCAAGACCCCCGCCGAACTGGCCGAGGGCACCGCGGCGCTGTGGCGCAAGGGCCTCGACTCGTGGGACCTGGACGGCGGGGACATCGCCGCCCTCCGGGACGGCGCCGCCTTCACCGTGTTCACCCCCGGCAGCGGCTCGGGCGTGCCGCTGAACATCGTCGGCTCGCTGGCGGCCCCCGGCATCGACTTCGAGGACGAGGCCGAGACGTTGCGCGACGAGATCGAGGGCTTCACCACCGGCATCCTCGGCCTGGTCGGCATCGACGCCGACCCCCTGTCCAGCCGGGAGCACATCCTGATCTCCAATCTCATCGAGCGGGCGTGGGCCGCCGGGGAGGACCTCGACCTCGAGACCCTGCTGGGCCGGATCCACCGCCCGCCGCTCCGCAAACTGGGCGTGTTCGACATCGACACGTTCTTCCCGGAGAAGGACCGCATGGCGCTGGCGATGCAGTTGAACACGCTGGTGGCCTCCCCCTCGTTCGCCTCCTGGCGGGACGGGCCCGACCTGGACATCGAGGCCCTGCTGCACACCGCCGACGGCACGCCGAGGGCGTCCATCGTGTACCTGGCCCACCTCTCCGACGACGAGCGCCAGTTCGTGGTGACGCTGGTGCTGTCGAAGCTGATCACCTGGATGCGGAGCCAGGCGGGCTCCGGCGACCTGCGGGCCCTGGTGTACATGGACGAGGTGTTCGGGTTCGTGCCGCCGACCGCGGCCCCGCCGGCCAAGAAGCCCATCCTCACGATCCTCAAGCAGGCCAGGGCGTTCGGGGTGGGGATGCTGCTCTCCACCCAGAACCCGGTGGACCTGGACTACAAGGCGATGTCGAACGCCGGCACGTGGTGCATCGGCCGCCTGCAGACCGAGCGCGACAAGTCGCGCATCCTGGAGGCGCTGCAGTCGGCGACGGGCGACACCGACGTGAAGGCCCTCGATGCCCTCATCTCGGGCCTCGGCAAGCGCCAGTTCGTGCTGCACAACACCCGCGACAAGCAGCCGACGGTGTTCACGACCCGCTGGGCGATGTCGTACCTGCGGGGCCCGCTGACCCGGGAGCAGATCGAGACGCTGACGGCCGGCGATGCGATGCGGGACGCCGCACCGGCGAAGGCCCCCCGCAAGGCCGCCCCCGAGGTGGCCGACGACGAGAGCACCGTGGCGCCCGAGGTGGCGGCCGGCATCCCGGTCCGCTACCTGGACCCGGGCGCCCCATGGGCCGAGGCGGTGGGGGCCGCCCGCACCGGCACCCGCTACGAGGCGGCGCTCGCCGCCCGGGTGGAGATGGTGTTCGACGACACCACGGCCGGCGTGGACCACAGGGAGGAGTGGGAGGCGGTGGTGGCGCCCCTGGCCGAGCGCATCGACCCCGCCGACGCCGTCGCCGTGGACTACGACGAGCGGGACTTCCTCGACGAGCCCCCCGCCGGGGCGGCGTATGCCCTCACCGACGCGCCCATCGGCACCAAGACGTTCTTCTCGTCCGCCGAGGCGGCGCTGAAGGAGTGGCTCTACCGCAATCGAGAGGTGGAGGTGTTCCGCAACAAGGCCCTGAAGCTCTACGGGCGGGTGGGCGAGAGCCGGGACGACTTCGCCGAGCGCTGCGACGCCGCCGCCCGCGACGCCGCCGACGCCGAGGCCGCCAAGATCCGCGACCGCTTCGACTCGAAGATGGACACGCTCGCCCGCCAGATCGACGCGGCCCGGCTGCGGGTGGACGAGGTGGCGGTGGACCTGGAGACCCGGCGGCAGGAGGAGATGGTGTCGGGCGCCAGCACGGTCATCGGCCTGCTGACGGGGCGGCGCTCCACCAGATCGCTGTCGTCGGCGGCCAGCAAGCGGTCGATGGTCCGCAAGGCCGAGCAGCGCCTCCGCACCGCCGAGACCAAGTACACCGGCCTGGTCGAGGACCTGGAGGAACTGGGCGACGACCTCGACGAGGAGATCCTCGAGATCGACGCCGAGTGGCGGGAGAAGGCCGCCGATGTCGAGACGCTCGAGATCGGCCTGGAGAAGACCGACATCTCGGTGGCCGACCTCGCCCTCGTCTGGATCCCCCGGGCCTGAGCGGCGCCCGGAGTGCCGCATCCGCGGCGCCCCGGGGTCTAGGGTGCTCGCGCATGGACGAGAGAGCGATCATCGCCGACATCACCCAGGCCGACGAGGACGCCGGCGCCATCGTGTCGATCACGCTCGACCTGGCCGGCGTCGAGCACCGTGGGGCGGCCGTCGGCTCCAGCGACGTGCGGGAGCGCCCCCGCCTGGTCGGTGAGGCGGCGCTGCGGGCCGTCGAGTCGATGACCGGCGGCGCCGTGCACCTGGACCTGCTGGCCGTGGCCAGCGCCGACGTCGGCGACACCCGCGTGGCGGTCGCCCAGGTGCGCCTCGACCCGTTCGAAGAGGTGCTCGTGGGCTCCGCCCTGCTGCGGGACGAGGACCGGGACGGCTCCTGGGCGGTCGCCCGGGCCGTCATGGACGCCCTCAACCGCCGCCTCGGCCAGGTGGTGTAGGGACCGCCTCCTCTCGGCTGTGCGCCGTGCACCGTCCCTCGAGGGACGACGCGAATCTCACCTACGGAGTGAGAGAGATGCTCCTTCTTGGCGGCGCCAGGTTGGGCAAGGCGCAGATCGGCTTCGCCGGTTTCGGTGTCTTCGTCGGCTGTCGGGTGGGCATCGCCGCCGACGGCACCTGGCCGTTCTCGGTGGCGGGAGGCTGAGGCGCTAGGCCCGATCCCGCCACGTGACAGCCGGTTCGTAGCCCAGCACCGACCGGGCCTTGTCGATCGACAGCAGGGTCTCGGTGCCCGGGACCGGCCGTCGCAGCGGGACGTCCGGGTACACCTGCGCCATGAGGTCCTCCGACGGGGTGGTCATGCAGGTGTCGGCTGCGGCCACCAGGAACGCGTCGTGGCCATCGGTGTCGCTCTCCAGCGCCAGGCGGGTCGCCTGGGCCACGTCGGCGTCGGCCACGTAGCCCCACAGGTTCCAGCGGCGCACCTGCGGGTCGTCCTGCCAGGCGGGGAACCGGGCGTAGTCGTGGTCCTCCATGACGTTGGAGTACCGCAGCGACACGAACGGGATGCCGCTCCATCGGGCGAACTGGGCGGCCATCTCCTCGCCCACCAGTTTGGAGAGGGCGTAGTGGAACTCCGGGAGGCGGGGGTGGTCCTCGTCGATCGGGGCGTAGCGGGGTCGCTCCCGCTCGAACGGGATGCCGATCAGGGTCTCCGAGGACGCCCAGACCACTTTCTGCAGCCCCAGTGTGACGGCCGCCGAGAACACCTGGTAGGTGCTGACGGTGTTGATGCGGAACGTCTCCCCGTCGGGGAGGACGTTGGGGGCGGGAATCGCCGCCAGGTGGGCGACTGCGTCGACCGAGGCGAGCACGTCGAACGCCTGCCCCCGGTCGGTCAGGTCGGCGGCGAGCGTCGGTGCGTCGGGATCGCGTGAGGCGGCGACGTCGACCTCGACCACCTCGTGGCCGTGCTCCCGCAGGTGGGCCACCACCGCCCGGCCGGCTTTCCCCGATCCTCCCGTGACGGCGACCCTCATCTGCACACCTCTCGACGACTGTCTCCGAGTGTACGGAGGAGGCGGCGGCCGCCCTCTCCCCCTGCGGGGGAGATGCCCCCGGAGGGGGCAGAGGGGGGCGATGGATCGGCAACGCAGTGCGAACGCGCCACGCGCTCCGTCGTGCCCGTTGCGCTCCCCTTCTGCCGGCGGCGACCATGCC